>DOWL01000137.1:7275-12497 GCA_003519585.1 Nocardioides sp.
GGCAAGACCACGACCACCTCGCTGCTCACGGTCGCCCTGCAGGCTGCCGGCGCGGAGCCGACGTACACCATCGGTGGCGACCTCGCCGCCACCGGAGTCAACGCGGCCGAGGGTGCCGGTGACCTGTTTGTGGCCGAGGCCGACGAGAGCGACGGCGCCTTCCTCCACTACGCGCCGTACGCCGCCGTCGTGACCAACGTCGAGGCAGACCACCTCGACCACTGGGCGAACGAGGAGGCCTATGCCGCGGCGTTCGACGATTTCGCCGCGACGGTGTCGCCGGAGGGCTTCCTGGTGGTGTGCGTCGACGACCCGGGCGCCGCGGCGCTCGCCGCTCGGACCGACCGGCGCGTGATCACGGTGTCCACGCGCGCCGGCGCCGCCGACGTCGGCCCGGACGCGCTGGCGGGCGTGCGGCTCTGGTCGCCGGGGGAGCACTACCTGGCCGATGCGCTGTTGGCGCTGGCGACCGGCCGGGCGCTCGGGTACGCCGACGCGGACCTGACGCGCGGCATCGCGTCGTTCACCGGCACCAAGCGACGGATGGAGCTCAAGGGGGAGGCGGGCGGTGTCCGCGTCTACGACTCCTATGCCCACCACCCGAGCGAGATCGCCGGAGACCTCGCCGGCGCGCGCACGCTGGCCGGTGAGGGGCGGCTGGTCGTGGCGTTCCAGCCGCACCTGGTCTCGCGGACCCGGACCTTCGGCGCGGCGATGGGCGCGGCCCTCGGGGCGGCCGACGAGGTGGTCGTCACCGACGTCTACCTCGCCCGCGAGGCCGCCGACCCCGAGGTGACCGGCGCCCTGGTCGCCGACGCGGTGCCGCTGCCGGCCGAGTACGTGGTGTTCGTCCCGGCGCTCGACGACGTACCCCTCGCGCTGGCCACCCGCGCCCGGCGCGGGGACCTGGTGTTGACCCTCGGTGCCGGCACCATCACCGAGGCAGGCCCGCGCGTACTGGAGTTGCTCGATGCGTAACCCACTGCGCCGCGAGCGGCGAGACGACGGCGTGGACAAGGCCACCCGGCGCAGTCGGAAACGGTTCTCGCGCCGCCAGTGGCGCCGCCGCTGGCTGTCCTGGCGCCCGCTGCTCGCTCTCGTGCTAGTGGCCGCGCTGGTGGGAGTCGGCATCTACGCCCTGTGGTTCTCCACGTGGCTGGCCGTCGACGACGTCGACGTGAGTGGCGCCGAGACGGTCGAGGTGTCCGAGGTGAAGGCCCGCTCGGGCATCGACGTCGGTGAGCCGATGATCAGCGCCGACCTCGACAACGCAGAGCGGCGGATCGGAGCGCTGGCCGTGATCCGCTCGGTCACGGTGACCCGGCAGTGGCCGAACGGGATCCTGATCTCGATCGAGGAGCGGACCCCGATCGCGGTCGTCCAGATCGGCGACCGGTTGCGCGGGATGGACGAGGAGGGCGTCGTCTTCCGCGACTACAGGACCGCACCCCCGGAGCTGCCCCGCGTCGTCACCACCTCCGGCACCACCTCGGCCGCCCTGCGCGAAGCCGCCGAGGTGGTCTCGGCGCTGCCGCAGGACCTCGCCCTCATCGTCGACCACGTCCAGGTGGCCTCGGTGGACGAGATCTCGCTGGTCCTCAAGGACGGCCGCGAGGTGGTCTGGGGGAGTGCGGACGAGTCCGCCACCAAGGCCGACGTACTCGCCACCCTCCTCGCCACCGTGAAGGCCCAGGTGTACGACGTCTCCGTCCCGTCCCGACCCACCACCCGCTGACGCCGACCCGTCGTTACCCGTGAGGAGTAACGACGGGTCACCGGGAATTTGGTGCCGACCCGTCGTTACTCGCGACGAGTAACGACGGGTCGGCGTCAGCGTGGCGAGAAATTGTCCAGCAAGTCTCCACAAGTCGACTTCGTTCCGCGTGTCTCCACAACTCCGGCCGGGGGCGTACCTACTGTCATGAACACGGACAGGTTGACATAACTATAACCCTCAGCCTGAGGGTGACGGTTGAGCCGGAGTGGTCGGCCCGGAGAAGGGACAAGTCGTGGCAGCAGCGCAGAACTACCTCGCGATCATCAAGGTCGTGGGCATCGGCGGGGGCGGGGTCAACGCCGTCAACCGGATGATCGAGGTCGGCCTCAAGGGGGTCGAGTTCATCGCGATCAACACCGACGCCCAGGCCCTGCTCATGAGCGACGCCGACGTCAAGCTCGACATCGGGCGCGAACTCACCCGTGGCCTGGGCGCGGGTGCCAACCCCGACGTGGGCCAGCGGGCCGCCGAGGACCACGCCGACGAGATCGAGGAGGTCCTCAAGGGGGCCGACATGGTCTTCGTGACCGCCGGCGAGGGCGGCGGCACCGGCACCGGTGGTGCCCCGGTCGTCGCGCGGATCGCCCGCTCCCTCGGCGCGCTCACCATCGGTGTGGTCACCCGTCCGTTCGCCTTCGAGGGTCGCCGCCGCGCCAACTCCGCCGAGGAGGGGATCGCCGCACTGCGCGAGGAGGTCGACACCCTCATCGTGATCCCCAACGACCGGCTGCTGTCCATCTCCGACCGCAATGTCTCGGTGCTCGACGCCTTCAAGCAGGCCGACCAGGTGCTGCTCCAGGGCGTCAGCGGGATCACCGATCTCATCACCACCCCGGGGCTGATCAACCTCGACTTCGCCGACGTCAAGTCGGTGATGGCCAACGCCGGCTCGGCCCTGATGGGCATCGGCTCGGCGCGCGGCGAGGACCGCTCGGTCGCGGCCGCCGAGATGGCCGTCTCCAGTCCGCTGCTCGAGGCCTCCATCGACGGGGCGCACGGCGTCCTGCTCTCGATCGCGGGCGGCTCCGACCTCGGCCTGTTCGAGATCAACGAAGCCGCCGCGCTGGTCGCCGAGGCGGTGCACCCCGAGGCCAACATCATCTTCGGCGCCACCATCGACGACGCGCTCGGTGACGAGGTCCGGGTGACGGTCATCGCGGCCGGCTTCGACGGCGGGATGCCCAAGCGTGCCCACGAGGGCTCGACGCTGCGGCGTACCCCGCCCCAGCAGTCCCAGGCCGAGACCCGGGCCGCGGCCGCCGCGGTCAGCGCCCAGCGCCAGGACGGCCATCGTCAGGACGCCCAGCGCCAGGACGGGCAGCGTCAGGACAAGGAGCGAGTCACCGCGGGCGCCAGTACGCCGCCCGCCGGCTCGACCACGCCCGACTCCGCCATGACCCCACGGCAGGCGCCCAAGCAGATGCAGTTCGACGACGACGACCTCGACGTGCCCGACTTCCTGAAGTAGGTACACATAGGAGCGTGTACTCCTTCCGCGCGACCATCGGCCCGGACTCCCCAGACGGGGTCCGGGTCGAGGTCGCGTTCACCGATGCCTCGGTCGACCTGCAAGGTCGGCGGCCGGGCTTCGCGGCGACGTTCGCGGCTCTGGTCGAGGACGCCGGCGTTCCCTTCGCCAGGTTGTCGCAGGTCCACGGCGACCATGTCGTGCACGTCGTCGACGACCCGCCCGGCCCCGGCGAGGACGCGCCGAGCGCCGATGCGCTGGTGACGACCCGACGTGACGTCGGGCTGATGATCCGGGCTGCCGACTGCGTCCCGGTGCTGCTCGCCGACCCGGTGGCTGGCGTGATCGGCGCGGTGCACTCCGGCCGGATAGGCACGGCGCTGGACGTGAGCGGCCGGACCGTCGAGGCGATGCGCGCACTCGGCGCCGCCGATCTTCAGGCGTGGATCGGTCCGCACGTGTGTGGCCGCTGCTACGAGGTGCCCGAGCAGTTGCGCGACGAGGTCGCCGCGATCGTGCCGGCCACCCGCTCGGAGACGTCCTGGGGTACGCCGGCGCTCGACCTGGGCGCGGGGGTCGCGGCGCAGCTGGCCGCAGCCGGAGTTCCCGCGGTGAATGTCGACCGGTGCACGCTCGAGGACGAGCGGCTCCACTCCTACCGGCGTGACGGTGCCGATTCCGGCCGACTCGCGGGGTTGGTGTGGTTCGCATGAGCCGGCGCGAGGAGATCGAGGCCGGTCTGGCGGGCGTCCGCGCGCGGATCGCCCGGGCATGTGCCGACGCCGGTCGCGAACCCGGCGAGGTCCGGCTGGTCGTGGTGACGAAGTTCTTCCCGGCCGACGACGTGCGCATCCTGGCCGAGCTCGGCGTCACCGACGTCGGTGAGAACCGTCACCAGGAGGCCGAGGCCAAGGCCACCGCGTGCGCGGAACTCGGCCTGACCTGGCACTTCATCGGCGGGCTGCAGAGCAACAAGGCGGCGGCCGTGGCGGCCTACGCCGCTGTGGTCGAGTCGGTCGATCGCCGCAAGCTGGTCGCTCCGCTCGCCCGTGGCGCACAACGCCGCGACAGTCCGGTCGAGGTGCTGCTCCAGGTCTCGCTCGACCCGCCCGGCCGTGACCAGCGGTCCGGTGCCGACCCGGCCGAGCTCGATGACCTCGCTGGCGCGGTCGTCGAGGCGGACGGGCTCGAGCTGCGCGGGCTGATGGCCGTCGCGCCGCTCGGTGAGGATCCGGCGACGGCGTTCGGCCGGCTGGCCGACGTACGCGCGGGGTTCATGGCCCGGCATCCCGGCGCGGACTGGCTGTCGGCCGGGATGAGCGGGGATCTCGAACACGCGATCCGGGCCGGCGCGACACACGTGCGCGTCGGCTCCGCGGTCCTCGGTTCGAGGGCTCCGAACCAGTAATGTCCCGAACAGGATGGCGCGGCCCCGGTGACGGGGCTGCCGGACCCGGAAGGCAACGAGCATGAGCGGCGCGATGCGCAGGATCGGCGAGTACCTCGGCCTGCTCGAGGACACCGGCCGTTACGACGACGAGTACGCCCTGGACGACGCGTCGTACGACGACGCCTACGACCGCCCGTACGCCGAGGAGACCGGCCCGGTGGCCGTCGCGAAGCCGAGCCGCCGTGAGCTCAAGGAGGCCCGGCAGGCCGCCACCGTCGCGCACCTCGACGAGCATCGTCGTGGTGGCACGACGACGGTTGCGCCGAGGCCACAGGTCGCGGAGTTGTCGCGGATCACCACCCTCCACCCGCGCACCTACAACGAGGCGCGCACGGTCGGCGAGAACTACCGCGACGGCACGCCGGTGATCATGAACCTCTCCGACATGGACGACAACGATGCCAAGCGGCTCGTCGACTTCGCCGCGGGGCTGATCTTCGCGACCCGCGGCTCGATCGAGCGGGTCACCAGCAAGGTCTTCCTGCTCTCGCCGCCCAATGTCTCGGTGGCGGCCGAGGACAAGGTCC
>DOWL01000137.1:12580-13149 GCA_003519585.1 Nocardioides sp.
GTGGCGGCCGAGGACAAGGTCCGGATCGCCGAGGACGGCTTCTTCAACCAGAGCTGATCCGGAGCCGCGCCCACGGGCCGCAGCCCTCGGCGCCGAACCAGCCAACTGCTGCGCGGTGTGCCGATGCGGGTCCCGGTTGGGTGACCCGGCATGATCGTCGCGTGCACGCCGTCCTCTCGCTCATCCACATAGCGCTGTGGATCTTCATCGCGCTGATGTGGATCCGCTTCGTGGTGGACTGGGTGCAGGTCTTCGCGCGCAACTGGTCGCCGACCGGGATCCTCCTGGTGGTGCTGGAATTCGTCTACTCCGCGACCGACCCGCCGATCAAGGCGTTGCGCAAAGTGATCCCGCCGCTTCGGCTCGGGACCATCGCCATCGACCTGTCCTTCATCATCGTGATGATCGTGGCCTACATGCTGCTCTACGTCGTGGGCGGCTTCCTATGAGGTCCGGAGGGGTCTGGTGAAAGCAGGTCGGTTGGAAGCACCTGTCACATCAGCCCCAGGACAGGCGCTACAGTTCCCGGGAGAAGACTTACCCGGTCGCAGCTCGCGCCGGAGCAAGAC
>DOWL01000137.1:13356-14586 GCA_003519585.1 Nocardioides sp.
CCCGGAGCAAGACGACGTCGATGAGCCTCGATACACGATGCTCGACACAGATGAATGGGTGGGATCATGCCGCTGACGCCTGAGGACGTGAGTAACAAGCGCTTCACGCCAGTCCGGCTCCGCGAGGGCTACGACATGGGCGAGGTCGACCAGTTCCTCGACGAGGTCGAGGCCGAGCTGGCCCGGCTGACCAAGGAGAACGACGACCTCCGCGCCAAGTTGTCGGCGGCGCAGACCGGCGGCGGCAACGCCTTCCAAGACAACCCACCCACGGCGCAGACGCCGGCCATCCAGGAGCCGGAGCCGACCCCCGAGCCGACTCCGCCCCCGCCGCCGGAGCCGGTCGTGGCCGCGCCGGTGACCCCCGAGGCTCCCCAGACGATCCGGGTCGAGACTGTCCCCGAGGCGTCCAACGCCGCGGCCCGGTTGCTCGAGATCGCGACCCGTAACGCCGACGAGCTCGTCGAGACCGCCAAGGACGAGGCCGACAAGATCATCGGCGAGGCGCGCACCAAGTCCGAGCGGCTCGAATCCGAGTCGAAGGTCAAGGCGGACCGGCTCGAGTCCGATGCCCGCACCCGCGCCCAGATGCTCGACTCCGAGACCGCCGAGCGCCGCCAGCAGATGTTCGGCGAGCTCGAGCGCGAGCGTGACAAGCTCAACGGCGAGGTCGAGACGCTGCGGGCCTTCGAGCGCGAGTACCGCTCCCGGCTCAAGAGCTACTTCACCCAGCAGCTCGAGGCCCTGTCAGGCCCGGGGGAGTCCCCGGCGGTCGCCAGCGACGAGCCGCCGGCCCCCAAGCGGCTGCGTTCGATCCTGGGTGACGACGAGGTCTGAGTCGACCCAAGCACCCCATGTCGGAGCCGAAACGCTCCTGACCTGCACCTTCCGGGCACTGTAAACGTTTGAGCCGTCTACTCGGCCGTTGAGCGCGCCTGTTTGGAATGCGCGGGTGGAGCCACTACGGTTCCCGCCAGCAGCCGTGTTCATCGCCACGGCCCAGGCAGCCAGGAAGGCCCCTCTCGATGGCGCGCACCAGCAGCACCCGCTCTCTCGCCGGGCGGACGGCGACCGCCGCTCGCAAGGCTCTCGGTCGTACGTCGAAGAAGGCGACCAGTCCAGCGGCCGGAACGGCCAAGAAGTCCGCCGCCAAGACGGCTGCCAAGAAGTCGGCGAAGCCGGCCGCACCCGCGAAGAAGTCGGCAGCCGCGAAGAAGGCCGCACCGGCCA
>DOWL01000106.1 GCA_003519585.1 Nocardioides sp.
ACCTTCTCGACCTCGGCCCGGACCAGGGCGGCGATGTCGGGGACCGAGGCGACGACGGAGCTCGGGGCCGGGGACTTCGGGGCGGGTGGGGTGGGTGCCGCCGTTGCACTGCCTTGCATGGCAGTGGTTGAATCCAAGCCACGCCGAAGCAGCTCGCGAATGACGTCCGATCGGTTCGGGCGGATCGGAAGGGTGTCCGCGAAGCGGTCGACCTCCTCAAGTTCCGTGGGTGTCAGCAGGACGACAATGCGCTCGGTTCTCTTGCTCATGCACTGCATCGTAATGCACTGGCACTAGCAAGCCAAGTCACTTCGTCGTGCATGGCGTTGACAAGCTCTGGCTCGGTGTGCAATGGTATGCACAGTCGGGCACGGTGTTAGCGCACCGTGCCCGACCTAACCCCAACACCGGAGCACTCCGATGCTGAAGCTGCCACCCGTCTACCCGAACAGGCCCGTCGAGGCCATCGATCTGTCCGCCCCCGTGGTCATCTCCACCCGGGGCACCCTCCACGCCTGGGGCCGCTCGCGCCTCGAGCCCGGCGCCGAGCCCCCGCCGGCCCACAAGGGCGTGACCTTCACCTGGGTCCGCTCGGACGACCTCTGGCTCTACCACGCGGCCCGGGCCTGCGACTTCACCGAAGGCTTCGGGGCCGCCGCCGAGGGCATCCTCATGGCGGTCGCCGAGGTCGAGGCCATCGCCCCCACGAGCCTCGACGCCATGCAGTGGGCGCCCGAGGTCGCTGGCGAGGTGGTGCTCGCGAACGGTGCGGTCCTCGAGTTCGACGACGGCCGGCCGGCGCGGCTCACCTACGGGGTGACCGAGGCCGGGCGCTTCGCGCAGATCGTCGGCGGGCTCACGGGCGCGCTCGGCTACGCGCCGAAGGTCGGCCCGGCCGTCCGCGTCGGCTCCGACGTGTCGCACGCGCTCGGCGTCTGATCTGAACCTCGCCGCCCAGCATGGTCCGCGTGGTCGTTGTGCCATGCGGTCCAGATCAACTTTCACGGGTACGTTTTTGCCACCCGGGAGCGGATTTGTTGGGCTGCGGTCATTGCACCGCGAGGCAGATCGATCTGTCCCGCGCGGACCCCCAAAGGTCCGGTCGTGAAGCCGCTTGGGTCGCGAGACTCGGGCGGCGCCTTTCCTCCAAACCTCCCGCAGTGCGGGCGAGGTGTCGTCATGAAGAATCGAGAGATCCAACCGCGCGAAGGCGCTCCGTCGTGGACCCTGCCGCCTGGCATTCGGGTCATCGTCCCGGCCGATGAATGGATGCCGTGGGTCGAGGTGGACGCGCTGTGTGCGCACCTCGGAATCAGGGTGCCCGACACGCTCCGAGCCAAGGCCAAGACCAACCCGAACCTCGAGTTCGGCACCGTCGATGGCGTCGAGTTCGCCACCGCGAGCACGGCGTTCCGGCTGTTCGAGGCCGCGTCCGCCGATCCGCTTTTCCATCCGTTCATGGCGCTCCTCTACATGCACGCCATGCCCAATCTCGTCCGCTTCGCCTCGGGACTCCCCGCCGTGTCTCACATCGACGGACCGAGCAGGACGACGCACCCCAGCATCGACGACGAGATGATCAACGAGTCGGGGCTCTACTACATGTTCCTCTGCTCCGATTCGACGCGCGGGCGCGAAGTGCTGAGCCAGTGGATCGAAGGCGGGCTTTTCCGCCGCTTCCTCACCGGCGACTTCGTCAAGAAGTGACGCCTTGCCTGTTTGCCCTAGTCACCAACTCAGATCCCATCCCACATCGAAGGAACCAGACATGAGCACGAAGACCAACATCCCCGCGATCGACCACAAACCCGCTGGCGCAGGCCCGCACCGCAACCAGACGCCGCCGACCTTCACCGCCAACGGCAAGACCCTCACACTCATCCCCGTCCGTGACGACTGGGGCTGCGTGTGTCGCGATCTCGGCCAGTTCCTCGAGTACGCCGATAACGGCGGGCGGCTCGTCACGAAGGTGACCAAGGACTGGGCGAACGAGATGGAGGAGAATCTCGACTTCCTGCGCGGTCGAGACGAACCTACCGATTCGGTAGGTTCGAAGATCACCCGCGCTGGAGGCCGCGCCGAGGTCATCCTCACCCGGTCGGGCATCAACCTCGTCTGCCTCCTCTCGAAGAAGCCGCTCGGCAAAGAGATCCGCCGCTGGCTCGCGAGCGACGTCATGGTCAAGATCGCCGACACCGGCACCTACGTCGCCCCGAACGCCGAGCCGCAGCCCCAGAACCCGATCATGGAGCAGGCTTTCGCGGTCCTGGCGAGCACGCTCGCCGAGAGCCAGAAGATCGCGAACAGCATCCTCGCCAAGCACGAGTCCCGCCTCGACACCATCGAGCGCCAGCTCTCCCAGACCGCCCCGGACCCGTCCGCCGAGAAGCGCGCCCTCGAAGCCGAGGCCAAGCGCCGCGAGATCAGCGAGAAGCGCCGCGAGGCCGGGCGCAAGGGTGGCCTCGTCACCGCCGAGCGCTACAGCCGCGACAACCACGGCCGCTTCGCCCCGAAGGCTTCGGCGCCGCCCCGGCCCCCGACGCAGACGAAGATCCCGCTCGCCCCGCCGCTCCCCGCCCCGAGCAAGATCGGCCCGCCCGGCCAGGTCCAGATCGTCCAGCGCAAGGTCGACGGCGAGGATGAGCTCGTCCGGGCGGCCCGGATCGCGAGCGAGCTGCGCCAGCCCTTCTATCGGTACGAGTTCGCGATCGCGCTCTGGCCCAACGAGCCCTGGAACATGAAGCGGACCGACATGCTCCTCGAGCGCCTCCAGGGCGACGGCCAGGTCGAGCCCGTGGCGCGGCGTACCAACGGCGGGGCCACCACGACGTGCTTCGTCTACGTCGGAGAGGCCAGCGGGAAGCGCGTGGCGTGATGAGGGGAGGGGTGCATGAGTGGATGCACCCCGAACTGACGCGCTTGTGAGCGGCCTGTGGTGCGGGTCCTGGCATAATCGACACGGGCCTTGTCGTTTTCGGTTGCAGGGTCGAAGCAGATCGGCGACAAAGGGACATCGGCAGCGAGGGAAACACTCCCCAGGTCGGACCCGGTTGCAGCCGGGAGGAGCAACGACCATGTTCCAGCCCAAATCAGTCCTCGAAACCATCACCAAGACCATGAAGGCCAAAGGCGCGATGACCGTTGACGGCCTCGTGGCCGCCTCTGGCCTGACTGTCCATCAGGTCATGCAGGGGATGACCCTGCTCCGTCGCGACGGGGTGAAGATCAAGGCTGTGCGCACCAGTTGGGGCGATAGCCCCTGCCGCTGGCAACTCGCAAACTGAGGTCGAAGCCTAGCCCCCTCAGGGGCGACGGTCTGTCCGGTAATGCCGGCGCTGACGAGACCAACACCGGGGTTGCAGCCCCAAGGAGCAACGACATGACGACCAGCATCAAGACCTACACCATCAACACCGCCAAGGGCACCCACACCGGCACGCTGCGCGAGGTCTGCGGCTGGCAGGCTGAGATGCAGGGCAGCTACGCCCGCATCACCGTCGGCGACCTCGAGGTGGACGTGGACGACATCGACTTCGACGGCGAGGACCTCGACGCGGCCGTGACCATCGTGCAGCGCGCCATCGACGCCGCCCGCGCCATGGCCTGACGCAAAGGAGCCGGGCGCCTTGCAGGGCACCCGGAAAGCCGCTCGACCCTTCGCTCTCGGGAGCAACCGCGAGGGCTTCAATGGGGCCGGCCCGAAGGCCGGAAAGGCTCCGTGATCAGCGGAGCCGGTGCCGAGCGGCAAGAGTAGACCTACACCCACAGACGCCCCGAGGCAAGGGGCAGGAGCAACGACCATGGCCAGCACCTTTACCGCGACCCACAAAATCACGATCACCGGCCTGTCCTCAGTCCTCACCGAGGAAGGCGTCACCCACGTCGACGAGGCGCGCGAGATCCTCGTGCAGGAGGAGGACGGCGCCGAGGGCGGGCGCATCCTTTACACGCAGGAGGAGTGGGACGCGGGCGTCCCTGCGGACTGGGAGCTCGACGCCGACGGGCACCTGACCTACTGCGGCGGCGCCTACCCCGGCACCGGCGTCGAGGTGCGGATCAAGAGGCTCTGATTACCGACTGCTGACCACACCCCGGCGCCCGGCCGGTCAACGGGCAGGAGCCATCATGAGAGGCCGCCCCAAGACCGGCACCGGCCCCACGGCCGCTGGCGTCACCCCGCAACAATGGGCCGCCGCGCTCGGCCCCGTCACCCCCGCTTCGCTTCGCAAGGCCCAGCGGGTCATCACCGGCGCAACCCCGGTGTGGCCTGCCGAGCTCTTGGCGGTCGCCGCGGTCCACCAGATCGAGCCCCGGGCGCTGCTCGAGGGACTGGTCCAAGCCACGGAGGGCGCCAATGTACGCTAACTGCCGGACCATCGACTGTGCCGAGTGCGGGCTCACGCGCCAGCTCGGCCGCAAGCTGCTCCGCAGCGCCACCGACACCGAGCCGGTGGACGTGTGCAAGGAATGCCATGATGCCTACAACATGCCGTGGCGGGAGATCCTGCTCCGCGAGTTGCACATCCAGGCGATCCGGGCGCGTCATCGAGCGATGCGCATGTCCCAGGCGATCGCTGGCACGTTCGCGGCGATGCCCCACTCCGTGCGGGGCTGCGCCGAGGAGCGCGCCGCTTGGCTCCGGCACACCACCGAGCTGCTGATCGCGCAGGACCGACACGCCTGCTTTCTCGAGGACGCCGCGCGGAGCCAGGAGGAGGCCCATGGTTGAGGCAGAACACTTCGACCGGCTCACCATCCACATCGCGACCCTCACGGAGCGGGTGCGCCGCCTACGGCCAGCCGCGGTGATGCAGGCCCCGCTCGTCGATGTCGCGGCCTATTGGCGGGCTCAGGCGGAAGTCGGCGCCGCCAAGGCTCACCTCGACTTCGTAGCCCGGGCGCTTGCGAGTAGATGGGCTCTCGCCACACAGGAAGGTGCAGCATGACTCAGACGCGAAAGAAGGCCGCCAAGCCGGCGGCCCCGGTCCAGTCCGATTGGGACCGCCAGCTCGAGACGGAGCGAATGCACGACCGCCACTATCACCGGGACCCGCAGCCCGTCCCGGCGTCCCGGCGCTTCGTGGTAGGCCAGTTGGTCCGCTACGGTAGCCTGCCAGATTGCCGCGTCGACGTGGTCGAGGACGAAGGGCGCACGCTCGTCATCAGCTACGCCAATCGAGGCGTCAAATACGGGAAGCCCTACGACCATGGCAACCGACTGCCGCGCGTCGTTCGCTGGCACGACGTCCTGCCCGTGGTCGAAGAGGCGCCGCGCCAGTTCACGACCGACGACAACGTCTGGCGGCGCATGACGGCCCGGCCCTCGACGCTCGACGCCCTGATTGGAAACGCTCGACGATGGGGGCTCATCGACTCGCCCGACTATCAGCGGTCCTACGTCTGGACGGACGAGAACCGCGCCAACTTCCTCAAGTCGATCTTCGACCAGAACGACATCGGCAAGTTCATCCTCGTCGTCCACGATTACCACGAAACGCGCGTCGAAGTGCTCGACGGGAAGCAGCGGCTCAAGACCCTGCTCGACTTCACCGACTCGCGCTTCCCGTATCGCGGCGTCTATTATCACGAGCTGCATTGGCGCGACCGGCACATCTTCAACGAGACGCTCGTCCAGTGGATCGAGGTGAACCGCGCGCGGGTCAAGCGCAGCGACCTCCTCTGGCTGTTCCTCGCCGTCAACGCGGGCGGGGTGCCACAGACCGAGGAGCACGTCGCGCACGTTCGGGCGCTCTACGAAGAGGCTCTCCGCAGCGAGCAGGCCCTCACTCTCCCTGCATGAACTCCCGCAGCGCGGCGTCAAAAACGTCGTCGCCTGTCATGCCGGGTACGTTGCGCAGGTCTTCCCAGGCGTCGTCATCCATCCGCAGGTAGGCGTCTTCGAGGTCATCCCAATGGCGGATCTCGGGGACGCCGGGCCTGTAGGGACGCTCACCCAGGAGCGAGCGGACTACGCGCCAGCCCGGAGAGTCGCGGGTCCACCTCACCCGTCGCAGGATCTCTCTGGCGTCGAAAGTAGGCCGCCTGATGCTCGGCCAGCCCTCCGTACAGGACGCCGAGGAACACGATGTCTTCGCGCGCGCGCTCCCATGCCCAATCGTCGAGATCCACGGCCTGGACGAGCACCGTCGCGAGCATGAGCGCCCGCTGGTACTCGCCGGCCGGCTTGAGCGGCCACGCGACGCCGCCGCTCATCCGAGCGACCTCGCGCGCGATGGCGTCGAGCCCGGCCCCGTCGGGGACCTTCGAGGTCACGACGACGCTCCGGGGCTCGCCCGTCTCGAGGTCGTCGCAGGTCACGGTAAAGGTGACCTTTCGGGACACCCGGGGCGCCTTGGGGTCCGCCGGCTCGGTCTTGAGCTCGGGAGGCGCCTCTGGCGGCTGGAGCGCCTCGTCGCGGCGCTTGCGGAAGGACTCGCGGAGGTCGATCTTGGTCATGCCGTGTCACCGGGCTCGACGAACCACGTCGCGTCGAAGTTGAGGTTCTTGCTCCACACGGTGTCCCGCGTGAACGTGCTGACGTTGCCGCTCACCGACGCCTCTTCAGCCCGGATGATCAGCTCGTCGCTGTCCACGGTGCGGAACTCGACCACCGGCGCCTCGAACTCGATCAGCCCGCGCGGCGTCTTCTGCGGCATCAGCCCAGACTCGCGGAGCGGCTTGGTGCGAAGGAACACGAGACCGAGTTGGAACGAGCAGACGACGCCGCCATAGACGTGCTCGCGGGTGCGCGGCGTGCCGCTCTCGTTGACCGCGATCTTCTGGAAGATCTCGTTGAAGGTCGCGTTCTGCACCATGCCAACGTAGATCCCGTTGACGTACAGCCGCGAATTGACTCCGTGTGTTGCCCTATGGGTCGGCGGCATTGGCGCTCTCCTCTTAGACCTGGAAGCTCACGGGGAGGATCGACGGGGTGAAGTCGACGAAGGTGATCTCGTAGATCGGCGCCACGGCCACCCCCACGATCCACCGGCCGCCTTCTTGCTCGACCGAGGCGCCCTGCGACTCGTCCCAGCCCGAGATCCCATCGCCGTCGAGGGCTGCGAGCTTGGTGTCGGTCTCGACGAGGCCCTTGATCCGGGGGCCGGTCGTCGCCACGGCGGGGTCGCCGATGGTGGCCTCGAGAAGCGCCCGCTGGCGGAGGATGTACTGCGCGATCCCCTCCATGGCCGACGGGGCGGTGCGGCCGTCGTCGTCATCGGCGAGGTGAGTCGTCAGCGCGCGCTCGATCTCGGGACCAAGCTCGCCCTGCGTCGTGATGGTCAGCCCCGCGCCGAGCAGCTCCTCGACGTCATCCTCGACCGACCAGTCCGGCCCGTCGTAGACCTCGACGACGTTGAGCCGTTTCTTCGTGAGCGGCACGGCAACGCCGACGCTGCACTGCGCAGCCGCGTGCATCAGCGCGTACCAGTACGGCGCGACCCGCTCCTGCACGCCCGAGAGGGCGATGATCTTCGCCTCCTGCGGGACGAGCGAAACCTTGTCGCTGTTGAGGTCGCCAGCCCGGGTCTTGATGGTGTCCTTGGTGGCCTGCGCGGCCGTTCCGGTCCACCCCTGGCACTCGTAGCGGCCGACGCCCCACATGGTGTCGCAGTGGGCCACCAGCGCCTGGTGCGCCGCGAGGCTCGAGGCGAGCAGCGACACCACCCGGACCCGCTTGCTGCGGTTGAGGGTCGCCAGCGCGGCCGGCCAATCCCCATCGCTCGCCGCGCTCTGCGTGCCGCCGGTGAGCATCCCGCTCGCGGCCACCGGAAGCGTGCCGCCCGAGACGGCTTCGGCTTCGATGAGGGCTGAGCCCGCCAGCGCCCCGAGGATGTAGGCCATGGTGACCCTGAAGGGCACCGCGGAGCCCAGCGAGGTCGCGGCCTTGATGTCGAGGTCGCTCGTCAGCGTCGAGCCCGCGAGCGAGTCCACCGCCGACACCGTGAGGTCGGCCGACTTCGTCGCGAGGTAGTTGGTGAGGTCTTTGACGTAGGGGAACTGCTCGGTGGTGACACGCACCATGTCGCCCGACACCGTGAAGGTGGGCGTGGTGGGCGTTCCGCCAGCCTGCGCGAACACGATGGACGTGATGGTGCTGAAGGTCTTGGTCGTGCTCTTGGCCGCGTGACCGCCGCCGTTCGTCCACGTCAGGTCTTGGGTGTCGGCCTCGCCGGTGACCTTGTTGGTCCCGTTGATGGTGACGGTGTAGGTCTCCAGGGCGTCTGGCTCGCGGCTTGGATCGACCGAAACTGCACCATCCCACGCGAAACTTGCCAGCGTGTCACCGATCGCGATGGCGTCCTTGCTGGCCGTGACGAAGAACTCGCCCGAGCTGTTGAAGCCCGCCAGCGTCACGAAGCTGTCGTTGCCGCTGTACGCGAGGCTGAACATGGAGCGGCCGACGATCGGGCCGAAGCGTTCGGGCACGCCATCGCGGTTGAAGGTGAAGGTGTAGGTCGGCGCCGTCGGGACGGTGGTGTCGACCACGAGGGCGTAGCTGGTGCGGTTGCCCGCATAGCCCCACGCCTTCGACGAGATCGTGAGCGCGCCATTGGGCACCGAGTCGACCAGCGTCACGCTCGCCTGCGTGCTCTCGCCCGCGTTGACGAGGTAGACCTCGGACGGCCCACTCGCGGAGATTCGCGAGTCCTTCCCGGGGCGGTAGATGCAGGCCGCGGCGCGCTTCAGGTTCGCGTCCACCGGGGACAGCTTGAGCATCGATCGGAGGCTCGTGCAGAGCGTCGGGGTGTTCTGCTCGAGGAACGGGAAGTCACCCACGACCGCGAGGCGCTTCGGCGTGGCGCGGCGCCCCGCGTTGGCCGACCGATTCACCGTGACGTTGACGCCGGGACGGCGGGTGAACCGCCCCCCTACTGTGGTTCCAGAGGGCATTACCCAACCTCCCGGGCCATCTGCGTGACGCGGCCAGGATTGCCGGTCTCGTCGATGGCGCTCTCGTCATTGATCGAGAACGGGAGCCGCAAGAGCTCGCTCTCGAAGTCGACCAGCTTGCACTCGGCGAAGGTGCTGTAGCGGAGCCGATACCAGTACGCGCCGCCCCGCTCGGGGAGCAGGTCGCGCATCGGGCCGATCTCCGACACCTCTTTGAAGCCCAGCCCGCGCACCTGCGAGCGGAGCAGAATCGGCTTGAGCTGCGAGAAGATCGCGCTCAGGCAGAACGTCGCGAGGGCGGCCCCAAGCTGCTTGCTCGGCGCCACCACCACCACCTCGACGCTGGACTCGAGCCCGAGGTATCCCTCGCTCTCGTCGTCGCCCGCGCCGCCCATGCCGACGGGGTCGGTGGTCGCGCGCGCGCTCGAAAGCCGGGTGAAGATCCCGGGGTGTTCCATCGCCGGCCGCTGAAGCTCGGCGAGGCCGAAGGCCACGACCTTGTCCGCAGGACCCGTGTAGCGGTCGGGCGCCGTCAGCGCCTTGTGCCACCCGTTGACGCGGCTCGCCTCGACCTCGGGCGGGAAGAGCTTGCGAAACTCATCCACGTCGGCCGCCACGATGCGCCACGCCCGCTTGAGGGCGAACAGCATCGTCTCGTCCACGAGGCCGATCATCGGGTGCTCCGCGTGGCCGCCACGATGGCCGGAAGCTCACGGCGCAGCTTGACGACGATCCCGGCACCGGGCTTCGCCTTGCTCATCCACGGCGGCTTGTTGCTCGACGTGGTGCGCCACTCACCATCCCGCATTTTGATGCTCATGTAGCGGGCGCCGGTCTTCTTCGAGACCTTGGCGGCCGGGCTGCGTAGCATCGCCTCGCTGATGTTGCGGCCGGGCGCGCCGCGCTCTTTGAAGACGCCGGGGAAGCCGAGCGCGACCATGCCGCTCTCGTCGTCGGTGACTTCGCTCGACAGCGAGCCCCGATAGCTCTCGTCGGGGGCTTCTTCGCTCCATCGGTCGTGGACCGCGCGCACCACCGCTTCGGTGCGGCGTCGCTGCGCGTCGGGCGTCATCCCGAAGATGGCGAAGAGGTCCATGCGCCCCATCGTGCGCAGCGGCATGACGGGGCGTGAGCTTTCACGCGCGGCTCATGCGACCGCGCGAAGGGCGCTCAGAAGGGCACGTCGTCGTCGAAGTAGCCGGGCTCATCGGGCGAGCGTGGCGGTGCCTGTGGTGGCGCCTGCGTGGCACGCTGGCCCTGGCCCTGCGACCGCTGCGAGGGACGGTTCTCGGGTCGGCTCTCATGTCGTGGGGCCTCGCGCTCACCGTGGTCCTCGCCGCGGTCCACGAACGTCATCTGGCTCGCCACGATCTCGGTGCTGTAGCGCTTCTGGCCCGTCTGCTGGTCATCCCACGAGCGGGTGGTGAGCCGCCCCTCGATGTAGACCTTGCGGCCCTTCTGCAAGTACCGCTGCGCGAGCTCGGCCTGCTGGCCCCAGAGCACCACCCGGTGCCACTCGGTGCGCTCATGCCGCGAGCCGTGCTTGTCCTTGAACGATTCGGAGGTCGCCAGCGACAGGGTCGCGACGAGCTGCCCCTGTGGGGTCGTTCTCACCTCGGGGTCGGCCCCGAGGTTGCCGAGCAGGATCACCTTGTTGACGCTCACTCTGCCTCCGACGTCTTGTAGCCGTGGGGTGGCCCCATCGTCTCGAGCCAGCAATGGACCTGCACCGGATAGCGCGCCCACTGCGTTCCGCCCGCCACCTTCGCCGCCGTGTAGCCGTCCCGGTGCGGGTGCGGCGTGTCGTTCACGACGTAGGTGGGGCTTGCCCAATAGTCGATTGTGTAGCGCTCGCCAATCGCCGGGGTGTTGCCGTCCACACCGCCGCTGGTCCCTTCCGCACTCTCCACTTCGGCCGGGGCCGGGAAGCCTGGCAAGCTGTCGATGCTGATGGCCTTGAAGCCTTCCACCGGGAAGTTGCCGACCTCGCCCGCCACCTCGCACCGCAGCGTGACGGTGAAGTTGCCGTCTTCGTCGGCCGTGACCTCCTCGGTCGACACGAAGGTCAGGATGCCGGCCTCGAAGCGCCAATAGGCCGGAATGATCGTGCCGGGGGTGGCCTGGCCCACGAACTCGCCCGTGGCATACTCACCCGAGGCCGCGAGCCATTCGAGTTCGCCGTCAGGCGTGATTCGGCAGTCCAGATCCTGCACCAGCGGCGCGGGCACGATCTGCCCGCTGGCGTTCGCGCGCCGGATGTAGACGCCGTTCCACGCCGTGACCTCTTTGACGGTCGGGGTGTCCTCGTCGGCCAGCTCGAGGTTGGCGGACGCGATCGGATACCTCAGCCGCTCTTTGGCCCCTGTGCGCTCGCGCGTCTCCGAGACCGCATGGACCGAGTCGAGCACCGTGAAGCGGTCCCACGACTTCGGCATGTGCTCAGGGAGCACCGTGATCATCACCATGCCCTTCACCTGCTCGCCGTAGAGCTGGTAAAAGGCTGGGTTCTTGCTCGCGCTCAGGACGACCGCCTGGATCTCCTGCGGGTCGTGGTGAAGGAAGCCGATCCCGAAGCATTCGGGACACGCGGACTGCGGCTCATGGGTCGGGGTGCGTGTGGCCTCTCCAAGCGAGCCCGTGACCGTACAGGGACACCGCGCCGCCTTCTCCCAGAGGACCCGGGAGCCCCGCCGGAAGATGAGCTGCCGGAAGCGATCGGGGTTGAGGCCGATCTGCCTGCCGAGCTTCGCCGGCCGCCAGCTCTTGGGGCTTTGGAGCGGCATCAGAGCACCGCGACTTGCGGGCCAAGATACCGCTTCTTCAGACCGGCCATGTTGGCCTTGAGCTGGTTCTGGTAGCTCAGGATGCGCGCGCCGTATCCGCTGTTCGTGGCGCTGCTCGTGGTGCTCACGGACTCGGAAAGCCCGTCCATGGTCGTCGAGTAGGACGCGATACCGGCGCCCGCGATGAGGTCGCCCGCGGTGTCGAGGGGCAGCATCGAAGCGAGGTGTCCGATCGCCATCTTGATCTCGGCCGGAATGGGGTAGGTCGTCCCGTCGAAGCCGGCCGTGTAGCTCACGCGCAGGTAGCCTGCCCGCCTCGAGTCGATGTGCCACCCGAGGAAGTCGAACACCTGCGAGGGGCCGAAGGTCGCGAAGAACTCACTCGTGCGCTGGATCGAGCCCTGGCCCGCGATGATCTCGACGAGGCCCATGTTCTCGTGCCGGATGTAGCACCAGTTGTTCGGGATCGTGACCCCGGGGAAGTCGCCCTGCTTGAACTCCAACTTCTGGATCGAGCGGAGCGGCCCATGCTTCGTCTGGAACTGGTACGCGCGCCGCCAGTCGCCCACGGTGATGTCGTGGAGCTCGTCCGTGATGGTGCGGAGCGAGAGCTTGATCCCCAGCTCGGTCTCGATGCGCTCGGCGGCCCCTTCGATACAGAGCTCGAAGAGGCCGTCGGGGTAGGGGTCGCCCTCGTCGTTCGTGAGGTCAACCCCGAAGAGGAAGGTCCGCTTGAGCCAGTCGACCGTGAGGCCGTAGGGGAGGGCCATGGGCAGAACTCCTCTTCAGGGTCGGGCGTTGGGCTTGCCCGTCAGACGGAGGCGCGGCAGAGCCCGCCCGTCACGCCGCTGGCCGCGGCGCCCGCGACGATCGTGGTCTCGCCGGTCGAGAGGTTGAAGATGCTGATGCGGCCACCGAGGCCGCCGACGCCGATGGCGCCCGCGAGAGCGCCGGCACCCGCGCCGGCCGCACCACCCGTGCCACCCGAGGCGTCGAGAAGGTTCGGGCAGGTGCCGGTGACCTTGCCGACGATGAGGACGATCTCGCCGCCGCCACCACCACCGCCGCCGCCGCCGCCCGCGCGATCCGCGCCGGGCGAATCGGCGCCGAGGCGACCGTTGCCGCCCTTGGCCGAGATTGCGCCAGCCGCCGTGGCCGAGTTGACGACCAGCTCGTCCACGATGAGGCCGAGGAAGCCCCCACCGGAGGCGCAGCCGCCCCCCCCC
>DOWL01000119.1:0-325 GCA_003519585.1 Nocardioides sp.
GGGTAGCGGTTGATCAGCTCACCGAACGCCTGCCCCATCCGCTCCGCAGTGGGCTTTCGCTCCCCCAGCGGACCGGATGCTGCTTGGTGCTTGGGGGCGGCTACGGCCAGGATCATCTTCCGCAACGCCGCACCGGTGTGGGCATCGAGCATGAACCGGCCGTGGACCTTGCCGTGTCCGTCGTCGTACATCGTCAACCGCATGGCCGCCTGCGCGTCCCGCTCTTCTTGCTCCAGCAGTGTCGCCTCGTGGGCGTCCGCGGCGTCCTGGTCGATGACCTCGAGCAGTCGGCGGCCGGCGGGGGTTTCGACGCCGTCGGCGCTGG
>DOWL01000119.1:507-4629 GCA_003519585.1 Nocardioides sp.
GTTGAGCCGCGAGCGCCCGCAGCGAGCGTGTCGAAAACCACCCAAGCCGTCGCTGGGACCCACCCCATACCGCAAGGGTCCCGATATTCGACAACCCGTGATGCTCGAGCGGCTACGCCTTGGGACCGGCCGCGCTGGTGTGGGACACGCGGCGGACCCGTTCGATGCCCACCCCGAGTCGGCAGCAGTCACGGAGTACGGCGTGCAGCCGCGCGGGCGGCCCGTCCAGCAGGAGAGCGGCCTGTTCGGGGAGCCGAACGTGCGGCCAGCGCAGGTAGCGGAGCAGCGCGTCGTCGAGCTCGCCGTACACCCGGACCACGTAGCCGGGCAGTGCGGGTCGGTGCACCTCTTCGAGGGGCAGGCCGACGGCGAGGACTCGCTGGAGCAGTTCGGCGAGGTCGTCCTGGGACGCATCGGCGCTCACCAGCAGCGTCTGCGCGGGGCGCCGCGCCACTCGACAGGGTGCGAACCGGGCGACCAGATCCGCCGAGGGCTCACCTTCGAGGTCGATCTCGTAGGTCGCACTCGGTGCGGGTGCGGTGGCGATTGCAGCCATGGAGCAAGCCTCGCCCGGTTCGAGGGCTCCCCGGATCACCCCCGAGAGGTGAGGTGATCCGGGGCGCGCCCCGTTCCGCTCGGAGAGGTCAGGCTCGGGGCGTGCGCGCGCCGCGTGCCTCGATCCGGTCGGGCAACGCCGACTCGGGGAGGCCGCGGAGCTCGGCCACCGGACGCATCTCCCGCTCGAACTGGACGGCGAGGGGTTGGTCGGTGAGCCGCTCGGCGCGCGCCTCGCCCTTGACCCGGTGCAGCCGGATCGCGATGTCGGCGAAGGTCTCCTCGGTGACCTCGGCCGCCGGCAGCCGCGCCGAGAACTCGAAGACGTCGCGATCGGTGACGTGGTGGGTCTCCTGTCCCTCGACCGGGTTCGGAGCGACGAACGCGCGCTGGGTCCCGAAGTCGGGCAGCGCGCCGGCGTGCAGCAACCGGTCGCCGAGGGTGACTTCGTAGGCGTTGTTGCCGGGGAAGGCGTTGATCGAGGACAGCGGGCCGTCGACCAGGTGGCTGTCGATGACTGACATCCGGTCGCCGCGGACCCGGATCCGCAGCCGGATGTACTGCTCGACCGGCTGGTCATCGCCGCTGGACGCCGGCCGGCGTCGGGGTGGCTTCATGTCCGGCAGGTCCGTCATCTCCTTGGGGTTGCGCGGCCGTCGCGTGGCCAGCGGGTCGACCTCGTCCTTGCTCTTGCGCCTCGCCGAGCGGGGGGCCGGTGATTGCTCACCTGTGGCCGAACCTTTGACTGGCCCCTTCACCGGTCCGCCGTACGTCGGCCCGCCCGTCGCTGCCTCGCGGCCCGACCGGCGCGGGTCGGCCTCGACCTTGCTCGCCAAGCTCTCGTCGACTTTCGGCCCGAACCGGGTGCTTGTCTTCTTCTTCGCCTTCATGATGCTCCTCACCAGTTCCGGCCGAACCGGTAGTCGTGGATCCAGCGGTAGTAGAGCTTGTTGAGCGAGATGCCGGAGCGGCCGTTGATGATGCCGAACCAGTCGGTGTTGTGGACGTAGAGATTCGGTCGTGCCCCACCCCCGAGCTTGCCGATCCGACCGCGCAACGTGGAGTACCTCGCCACCTCGAACCGATCGTTCGGGCCCAGGTTCCACTCGCCGACCCAGTCGCCCACGAAGCTCGCGGACAGCGCGGAGCCGTTGGAGATCATCCGGCCGAGGTACTCCATCGCCCAGTCCTGGTGGTTCCAGGCCCACAGGTCGCATCTGCCGTCCGCGTTCAGGTCTGCCGCGAAGAACTCGTCATGCCGGGCCAGGCCGCCCCAACCGGGGACGTCGCCGTCGTAGCGGTTCGCATACGCCAGTGCCCGCCCCGTCGAGCGGAACATGCCGAGGTAGGGCATCGACCAGTCGTCGCCGTTGAAGATCCAGACATCGCAGCGGCCGTCGCCGTCGAAGTCGCCCAGGATGAGTTGGTCATGCCGGGCCAGGCCGCCCCAGCCCGGGATGTCGCCGTCGTAGCGCGCGGTCATCGAGTAGCCGGAGCTGGACGAGCGGAACAGCCCGACGTACGCCATCGACCAGTCGTCGCCGTTGAAGATCACCAGGTCGTCGCGACCGTCGCCGTCGAGGTCGCCGACGAAGAGCTCGTCGTGCCGGGCCAGCCCGCCCCAGCCGGGGATGTCGCCGTCGTACCGCTTGCTCATGAAGAAGCCGGCGCCGGTGCTGCGCAGCAGTCCGACGTAGGTCATCGACCAGTCGTCGCCGTTGAAGACGACGAGGTCGTCGCGGCCATCGCCGTTGAGGTCGGCGACGAAGAACCGGTCGTTGCGCCGGAAGCCGCCCCACCCGGGGATGTCGCCGTCGTAGCGAGCCACGAGCCGCAGGCCGTTGTTGCCGTCGTCCACGAGCAGCCCGAGATAGGGGAAGGCCCAGTCGACGCCGTTGAAGACGACGACCTCGTCCTTGCCGTCGCCGTTGAAGTCGCCGACCAGCACCTGGTCGTTCGGCTGGAACTGCCAGGAGCCCGGCACTCGCTCGACCCCACTGAACGCGTGCGTGAACCCGCTGTCGGTGTTGCGGAAGAGCTGGATGGAGGTGCCGTGGTGAAGGAGCACGTCGCTGCGGCCGCTGCCGTAGAAGTTGCCGGCGTAGGCGTTGCGGAAGTGGTGGCCGGTCTCGCCGTCCCGGTTGCTCTTGATCGAGGTGTAGCAGACCGGGCAGAACTCGGGAGTGTTGCCCTTCATCCGGCAGTTCTCGACCGGTCGGTAGATGCCCGTGTTGAGCGTGCCGCCGCCCTCGAACAGCCCCGCGTCGTGGTTGCTGCTCCACCCGGCTGGCCGCGGGCCTTGGTTGTAGTTGGCGCCGCTGCCGACGCCGGTCGGGAGCGGCGTGGTCGGCTCGATGAACTGCCGCCACTTGGTGGTCGCCCGATCGGTGATCGTGGTGAGGTTGATCCAGCCCTGCTCGCCACCGGTGTAGTTGCCGTGGTCGGAGTACTCGTCCGCGAAGCCGCCGATGCCGTGCCCGAACTCGTGGGCGATGACGTCCCAGCCGACGCCGAGCGTCACGTGGGCCCGTCCGCCGCCGCCGCAGCCGCCGAAGCCGGGCTCGTTGAGTACGACGTTGTCCGCGTCGGGGACCCAGGTGTTGATCGCGTCGTTGATCCGCTGATCGGTGTGCGTGCCGTACTCCATCCAGCAG
The DNA here is from genome assembly GCA_003519585.1 of Nocardioides sp. Classification (GTDB taxonomy): domain Bacteria; phylum Actinomycetota; class Actinomycetes; order Propionibacteriales; family Nocardioidaceae; genus Nocardioides. The sequence goes on from DOWL01000119.1 coordinate 3,717, forward strand.
TGCGACCACTGACCGCTGAAGATCATCCCGAGCGCGGTGTTCCGGATGGTCTCCGACTGGACGGTGTCGTCGGAGGTGTCGGGGGTGCCCTTGAGGTCCCACGTCCGCTGCGAGACACCGGAGTCCACCGACTCGAGGTTGATCCGGTAGATGTTGAAGGCGGAGGCGTCCTCGGCGAAGTAGTCCCGCCCGAACACGTCTCGCATCAGGGTGTTCTCGACGTAGCTGTTGAAGATCGGCTGGTCCGCGGCCGTGAACCCGTCGCCGATCACCACGAGGTTCCGCTTGAGGCCTGGTGGCCCCGCCAACCTCAGCGTCGTCATGCTGTCCGCCATCACCGACCTCCTCCTGGCTCCTCCCGGTCGGAGCCAGCGAGAGAGGTGCAGCGGGTTCGTGGCCGCGTGATACGTGCGTGTGCGGAACGTGCCCAGGCCGGCCAGGGCGGCGGTGGGCTATCAACGTCTCGCTGGCCACGGATGGTTCATAGGTCACCGCCGCCCCGACCGGGTCCTGGGTCAGTGCACGTCGACGCGCGTGATCCAGTACGGCGTGGTGGGGGACGGCGTCGCGCCGAACCTTGCGTTGACGGCGTAGAGCGAGTGCCGCACGAGGGCTGCGGTGGTGGGGGTGTCGAACGTCGAGCCCTCGAGGTCGTCGTTGCCGATCGTCTCCTCGACCCTGCCCTCGGTGCGTGACCTGCGCAGGTGGACGACCGAGATCTGGTTGTCGGCGTTCTGCACGACGAACAAGCGGCCGTGGCCGAGCTCGAGCCCGTCGCCGTTGAGCACGTTGTCGCCGCCGAGGTCGATCAGCGTGGTCTCACCGGTTGCGGGGTCGATGTTGAAGAGCATGCCGGTGTTGCTCTGGACCGCGATCAGCGTGTGGCTCTTGCTCACGATCCCGTGAACATTAC
>DOWL01000164.1:0-283 GCA_003519585.1 Nocardioides sp.
TCGCAGCCCGCCTCGACGTACCGCCAGAGCAGCTCGTCCGGCTCGACGACCATGAGGTGTGCCTCGAAGCCGATGCCGCAATACGAGCGTGCGGCCGCGATCACGTCCGGGCCGAAGGTGAGGTTGGGGACGAAGACGCCGTCCATCACGTCCCACTGGATCCGGTCCACGCCAGCTGCCTCCAGCGCAGCGACCTCGGCGCCGATGCGGGCCAGGTCCACCGGCAGGACGGACGGGACGACGAGGGGTCGCGTGAGCTGAGCACAATTCTCGGGCACGGGAG
>DOWL01000164.1:414-7942 GCA_003519585.1 Nocardioides sp.
GGGCACGGGAGCAGTCGACCGGCATCGGCGGGAGTCCTCGTCACCCTCGTGGGTGGACCCGGGGGTGAGATCGGTCCTCGTCGGCGGCGCGACCCCTACGATGCCGCCCATGTCTGAGCTGGTCACCGACGCGCGCCCGCTACGGCTGGTGCTGGTGGACGACCACGAGATGGTGCTGCACGGGCTCGTGGCGATGCTCGGCCACTTCGGCGACGACGTCGTGGTGCTCGGCACCGCCCGCACCGCGGGTGCGGCGATGCGACTGGTGGTCGAGCAGCGACCTGACGTCCTCCTCTGCGATGTCCGGATCGGCAAGGAGAGCGGGATCGACCTGTGCCGCCGCGTGGTGGCGGAGGTGCCGACCACCAAGGTCGTGCTGCTCACCGTCTACGACGACGAGCACTACCTCTACCAGGCCCTGAGGGTCGGCGCGTCGGGGTACGTGCTCAAGCGCGTCGACGGAGCCGAGCTGGTCGCTCACCTCAAGCGCGTCCAGGACGGGGAGACGGCGATCGACCCGGCCATCGCTGGTCGGGTCGCGATGTCGGCCGCTCGGCTCAGCGCCGGGGAGTTCTGGCCGGGCGCGCACCTGGGCCTGACCCAGCGCGAGTCCGAGGTGCTCGAGCTGCTCGTCGCCGGGCACTCCAACAAGGCGGTCGCCGCGGCCCTCGTCGTCAGTGAGGACACGGTGAAGAGCCACATCCGCGGCCTCTACCGAAAGCTCGGGGTCTCCGACCGCAGCGGCGCGATGGCAGTGGCGCTCCGCGAAGGGCTGTTCCGGTGACCTCCGCCGCCGAGCTCACCGACATGCTCGACGCCGACGGCGCCGTCGTGTTGACCAGCGACGGCCAGGAGCTGACCGTGGCCGACTGTCACCCACCCCACCCGGCCGCTGCGCGATTGCGGATCGGCGTGGGTTTCGGGGTCACCGGTCGGGTCGCGCGGACCGGCGTCCCGGCGCTGCTCGCCGAGGACTCACCCCGGAACCCCCACCACCGCCGCGTGCTCGGCATCGCCGAGGACCAGACCGTGGCGCGCGTATGCGTGCCAGCGCCCGGCGTGCACGGCGTCGTGGCCGGCGTGGTGGCGCTGCACCGGGACCCCGGGCGCCCGTTCACCCAGGAGGAGCTGGCCCTCCTCACGCCGTACGCCGCGCGGGTGGGGCTGGCGCTCCACGCCGAGCGGCTGTGGCAGGACGTCCACGACCACCGATCGGAGCGCGACCGCCTCATCGAGCAGGCGATCTCGGCGCAGGAGGCCGAACGCCGGCGCATCGCCTTCGACCTGCACGACGGGGTGACGACCGCGCTGGCGTCGATGTCCTTCCACCTCTCGGCGGCAGGCATGTCGATCGCCGAGGGCAGCGACCACGGTCGCGCCCAGGAGGAGCTGGCAGCGGCCCGCCGCCTGGCCGACGTGGCGTACGACGCGACGCGTGCAGCGATCTCGGGGCTGCACAGCCTGGTGCTCGACGACCTGGGGCTCGTCGCAGCCCTCGAGTCGTTGACCCAGGGCGCCAACAGGTCCGGGGTCCGGGTCGACCTGCTCGTCGACGGCGACGCCGCCGAGACCCGCTTGGACGACCTCCCCGACCACGTCGCGGCCGCGCTCTACCGGGTGGCCCAGGAGGCCCTGGCCAACGCGCTGCGGCACGCCGAGGCCGACCGGATCGTGCTGTCGCTGCGGCGGGTCGGGACCTCGGTGGTCCTCGGCTGTTCCGACGACGGGGTGGGCTTCGACGTCGATGCTCGCCGGGCCGGCCGCTCCGACGAGTTCGGGGCCCAGCACTTCGGGCTGTCCTCGATCGCGGAGCGATGTGCCCTCATCGGCGCCTCGCTCCGCGTCGAGTCGATGCCCGGCCGCGGGACGACGGTGCTCGTCGAGCTCCCGGTGGCTTAGCCGGGAATCGGTGGATCCAGGTTAGGCGGCCGAGGTCGCCTGCGCCGCGGCTCGACAGCGCTCGACGAGCGTCCGCTGGGCGGCAGTGACGTTCGCAGGCGACCCGGCCCAGGTCGACAGGGCGTCGTTCACCAGGGCGCGACCGAACGAGAAGGTGAGGTACCACGGCACCCCCTTGACGGCGTTCAGCGCGGCCAGGTAGGCGCAGACGTCGTCGGTCGGGTGGCCGCCGGAGAGGAAGGCGATGCCGGTCATGTCCTCGGGGACGGTAGAGCGCAGGACATCCCAGGTGATCGTGGCGACGACCTTGGCCGAGACCGAGCGCGCCCGCAGGCCCGGCGTCACGAAGCTCGGCTTGAGGATGGTGCCGGACAGGTCCACCCCGCTCTCGGTGAGGGCGGTGAAGACCTCGTGCAGGGCCAGTCGACTGACGCGCGCGCAGTCGGTGATCGCGTGCTCGCCGTCGGCGATCACCTCCGGCTCGACGATCGGCACGATCCCGTGGCGTTGGCAGAGCCGCGCGTACTCCGCGAGAGCCGCCGCGTTGACCTCGACCGAGGCGGGAGTGGCGGAGTCGACCGCGATGACGGCTCGCCACTTGGCGAAGGCGGCGCCCTCGGCGGCGTACTCCTCCAAGCGTTCGTCGAGGCCGTCCAGCCCGCGGGTGAGCAGCGTCCCGGTGCCGTCCATGGGCTCGGTGCCCGTGTCCACCTTGATGCCGGGCAGGATGCCGAGGTCGTGGGCGGCGTCAGGGAAGGCGCGGCCGTCGGTGAGCCGCTGCCGGAAGGTCTCGTCGCACACGATGATCCCGCTGACGTGCTCGCCCAGCCCTGCCGCGGTGAGCAGCAGCTGGCGGTAGTCGCGCCGCGCGTCGGCACTCGCCGGGATGCCCGCGGCCTCCAGCCGTGCCGACATGGTCGCGATGCTCTCGTCGGCGGCGAGGACGCCGCGACCTTCCCCGGTCATCCGTCGGGCGGTACGGGCCAGGCGGTGCTGTGTCGTGGTGGCGGGCATCGGTTCCTCCTCAGACTGTCGATGCCGCCACTGTCCGCGCCGAGGTCCGGCCCGCGATCACCCCTGGAGGGGAACGCGGGGGTGGAACGTGTCCTCCCCGACGCGCTCGGAGTCGGTCGCGTGGTCCAGGAACAGCTCGGTCGTCGGGGTGGGGCTCGCAGCTGTGCAGAGGTGCCACGGCCGGAGCAGCGGTACGCCACTCCACGGCACCCGCACCAACGAACCGGTCCTGAGGTCCGCGCCGACGGCCGCCTCGTGGGCCAGAGCCAGACCCAATCCAGCCCGGGCCGCCGCGAGCACGGCGCCCTGCGTGCCCAGCGTGAGGGTGGGGGGTTCGGACTCCAGTCCGGCGACCAGGGCCAGCGCGGCCTGCCTGGTCCCCGAGCCCTGCCCGGTCAGCAGCCATCGGCCGGTGGCCGCCTCGACCCCCGGAGCCGACACGACGACGAGCTGGTTGTCCCGCCGTGCCCGCGTGCGCAGGGGCGAGCCGGCCGGGGGACGGCCGGCGACCACGACGTCCACCTGGTGCTCGGCGGCTCGGGCGAACAGCTCGTCGCGGGGCAGCACCGAGACCGACAGGTCGACCTGCGGGAAGCGCTGGACGAAGCCCGCGAGGAGTCGCGGCAGGACGTACTCGCTCACCGTTGCGACGACGCCGAGGCGCAGCCGCCCGGTCTCGGCCTCGCGGACCGAAGCGGCGGCCTCCCCGAGCATCCCGAGCATGGTCCGGGCGTAGCCGGCGAAGGTGCGTCCCGCGTCGGTGGGCCGCAGGGTGCGGCCGACCCGTTCGAGAAGCGGCGCTCCCAGGGCGTCCTCGAGGGCGCCGACCGCGGCCGACACAGCCGGTGGGGTCACGTGCAGGGCCTGCGCAGCCGCGCGCGCGCTCCCGGTGTCGTAGACGAGAAGGAAGGTCTGCATCCGTGACCACGTGGCGGCGACAGGCAGCTCATCCATGGATCGATGTTAAGCGATAGCTGAACAATCGACAGCAAAGTTTAGCTTGTCGTTGAACCCATGAACGGACCAGAGTTGCGGCGACGAAGCGTCCGGGCAGCACCCCGGCGAGGGACGAGGAGAAGCAGGTGACCGCAGTCGAGCAGCAGCCGCAGCGCTGGGACCCCGGGGTCCAGAGCTACGCCGGAATGGGCTACTGGAACCCCGACTACGAGCCCAAGGACACCGACGTGCTCGCGGTCTTCCGGGTCACCCCGCAGGCCGGCGTCGATCCGGTCGAGGCCGCCGCCGCCGTGGCCGGCGAGTCCAGCACCGCGACGTGGACGGTCGTGTGGACCGACCGGCTCACGGCCAACACTCACTACCAGGCCAAGGCCTACCGGGTCGAGGCGGTGCCGGGCCGCGAGGGCGAGTACTTCGCGCACATCGCCTACGACCTCGACCTGTTCGAGGAGGGCTCGATCGCCAACCTCACGTCCTCGATCATCGGCAACGTCTTCGGGTTCAAGCCGTTGCTGGCCCTGCGTCTGGAGGACATGCGGATCCCGGTGGCGTACACCAAGACGTTCCAGGGCCCAGCTCACGGTGTGGTGATGGAGCGGGAGCTCCTCAACAAGTTCGGGCGGCCGCTCCTCGGTGCCACGATCAAACCGAAGCTCGGTCTGTCGGCGCGCAACTACGGCCGAGTCGTCTACGAGGCCTGCCGAGGTGGCCTGGACTTCACCAAGGACGACGAGAACATCAACAGCCAGCCCTTCATGCGCTGGCGGGACCGGTTCCTCTACTGCATGGAGGGCGTCAACAAGGCGGCCGCCGAGACCGGCGAGCTCAAAGGCCACTACCTCAATGTCACCGCGGGGACCATGGAAGAGATGTACCGGCGGGCCGAGTTCGCCAAGGAGCTCGGCTCGGTCGTGGTGATGATCGACCTCACGATCGGTTACACCGCCATCCAGTCGATGGCGCACTGGGCCCGCGAGAACAGCGTGCTGCTTCACCTGCACCGAGCCGGACACTCGACGTACACGCGCCAGAAGACGCACGGCGTCAGCTTCCGGGTGATCGCGAAGTGGGCCCGGCTGATGGGGGTCGACCACATCCACGCCGGCACCGTCGTCGGGAAGCTCGAAGGTGACCCGGCCACGACGCGAGGCTTCTACGACACCCTCCGTGAGGACCAGGTTCCGGCCAACCTGGCGCACGGCCTGTTCTTCGATCAGGACTGGGTCTCGATGCCCGGCGTCATGCCCGTGGCGAGCGGCGGCATCCACGCGGGTCAGATGCACCAGCTCCTGGACCTGCTCGGCGAGGACGTCATCCTCCAGTTCGGTGGAGGCACCATCGGCCACCCACTCGGTATCGCCGCGGGGGCCGAGGCCAACCGGGTCGCGCTCGAAGCGATGGTCAAGGCCCGCAACGATGGCCGCGACCTGCTCACCGAAGGGCCGCGCGTGCTGCGGGACGCGGCCCGCGGCTGCCGGCCGCTCGAGGTCGCCCTGTCGACCTGGGGCGAGGTGACCTTCGACTACACCTCGACCGACGCCCCCGACGTGCTGCCCACCTCGAGCCCGTCCCTGTGACCAGACCGATCCACCTCGAACAGGAGTGACCATGTTGCTGCGCCACGGCTCGTTCTCCTACCTGCCACCGCTCGACGACGACGAGATCGCCGCCCAGGTCCGGTACGCGCTCGTGCACGGCTGGCCGGTATCGATCGAGCACACGGACGACCCCCACCCCCGCAACGTGTACTGGGAGATGTGGGCCCTCCCGATGTTCGACCTGGACGAGCCCGACGGGGTGATGGCCCAGCTGGCCGAGTGCCGAGCGGTCTTCCCGGATCACTACGTCCGCGTCCTGGCCTACGACGCGCGTCTTGGCCGCCAGACGACCGCGATGCAGTTCCTGGTCCAGCGACCCGCCGGTGAGCCCGGCTTCCGCCTGTCCCGCACCGAGGGTGAGAATCGCGTGCAGCGCTACGCGATCGAGTCCCATGCCACGGCACTGCCGGCCGGGCACCGCTACGGGGCGGACTGACAGTGACGGCTTTCGAGCTCTACCGGCCCGACGCCGTGCCCTCCGCAGAGGCGTCCGGCGGCGACCGACCCGGTGAGTCGGAGCCCGAACCGCTGGCCGCCGATGCCGAGCTCGACGTCACCAGTGACGAGAGCGCTCAGCGGGTCGCCGAGGTCCTGGCGACGCTCGACGCAGAGCTGGTCGGGCTGGCGCCGGTCAAGGGCCGGGTCCGCGAGATCGCGTCGCTCCTCCTCGTGGACCGGGCCCGTCGCCGCTTCGGCCTGGCGACCTCGCCGCCGACGCTGCACATGAGCTTCACCGGCGGCCCCGGGACCGGTAAGACCACCGTGGCGCTGCGGATGGCCGAGATCCTGCACGCGCTGGGCTACCTGCGCGCGGCGCGCGTGCACACGGTCACCCGCGACGACCTGGTCGGCCAGTTCATCGGGCACACGGCACCCAAGACCAAGGAGGCGATAGCCCGGGCGGCCGGTGGGGTCCTGTTCATCGACGAGGCCTACTACCTCTTCCGGCCTGAGAACGAGCGTGACTACGGCCAGGAGGTCATCGAGATCCTGCTCACGGAGATGGAGAACGGCCGCGGCGACCTCGTGGTCGTCTTCGCCGGCTACGCCGACCGGATGGCGACGTTCTTCTCCGCCAATCCGGGGCTGTCGTCGCGGGTGCCTCATCACATCTCCTTCGAGGACTACACCCACGAGGAGCTGGTCGACATCGCCGAGCTGATGGTGGTGGGTGAGAACTTCCGGTTCTCGGACGGCGCGCGGTCGGCGTTCGACGAGTACCTCGACCTCCGGATGGCACAGCCGCGCTTCTCGAACGCGCGCAGCGTCCGCAACGCGATCGAGCGGTCGCGGTTGCGGCAGGCCCGCCGGCTGGTCGAGCTGCGCCGACCGCTCACGCGCGAGGACCTGGTGACGCTCACCGAGGAGGACGTGCGCGGCTCCTCCGTGTTCGACGCCCGGTCGTGAACGGCGGCGCCGGCGACGAGGCTAGATAACTCCGATCAGGAGCGGGTCGAAGCGCGCACGGAGCCGGGCGCTCGTGGTGGCGGCAGCCACGATCATCCGGGCGTCGGCGACCCGACCTGACCGGATCTCCACGGCCCCGCTGTCGGGAGCGTCACGGTGCGCCATCAGCCAGTCGTAGAGCAGCCAGTCCAGGGCGCCGGAAGCCGCGATCGGCTCCAGATGGACGGCGTCGGCGGCGTCGACGGCGGCGGTCACCGCGTGCAGCGCCTCACGGTGCTCGTGCAGGGTCGCGTCCTTGTCGACCCCCGAGGAGTCGAAGAGGAGCATCGACAGCGTTGCGGGCAGCCGGCGAGCGTCGTCGGTGACCACCAGCCAGCGGGCGCCCTTCCAGGGCTGGTCCGCAGCCACCCAGTGGAGACCGGCACGGCCTCCGACCACACCCAGCCCCGGGTCGTCCAGTTCACCGGTGAACGGTGACGGCCCGAGCAGTCCGAGCGCCTCGCGCGCCCGGATGCTCATCAGCGCGGCGGTCCCGAGGATCTGGCCGGCGCGGGGGTCGTCGGGGAGAGCTACGGCGGCGTGCGCCGCGGCGTACTCGGCCGTGAGCCGATCCAGCTCGCGGTACGCCCGGCCCAACGGCTCGTGCTCGTCAC
>DOWL01000164.1:8119-8408 GCA_003519585.1 Nocardioides sp.
CCTCGCCGTACCGGCGGGCGACCTCGATGAGCACGTCGTCGACGGCCTCGAGGTGGGTGGGCAGCCAGCGGTGCGGCTCGGCGTCGGGCCGCACTACCAGCTCGGCGAGGGCGGTGGGCCGGCCGTCGGAGGAGACCCAGCGGAAGCCGGGCTCGGCGCCGACCTCGATGCGCGGCAGCGGCATCAGGGGGCGACCGGGACCCGGGTCAGCCAGGCGTGCCAGGCGTCGAGCCCGGCACCGGTGCGGGCGCTGACCTCGAACACCGTCGCGGCCGGGTTCACCTGAGCC
>DOWL01000098.1:0-2585 GCA_003519585.1 Nocardioides sp.
AGTGCTGGACAAGGGGTCCTCCGAGGGTGACGACTGCCAGGGGCGAGCGGGAGTGCTCGCGAGTCAGACGGCGGGAGCCTACCTGCGGGTTCCGGTCAAGATCCGGTGATCGGCTCAAGCCTGGGGCAGCGCGCCGGAAGCTTGATCGTCTGGGATGTCGACCGGCCTCCGGGTCACCGAGATGCCGTAGACGATGGCCAGGCCGAGGAGCGCGCCGAACGGGAACGCGCCTCGAGGCGGCCAGCCGCGCACCCGGAGCGCCCCCTTCAACTCGGTGCCGTCGGCGGCAGTCTTGGCCACCGTGTGCGGGTCGGGCGGGCTGTAGTGCTGGCCGACGCGAAGCATGAGGTAGCCGGCGATGACGGACCCGACCAGCACGGCGGCCAAGGTGACGAGCTCGGAGCGATGCAGCAGCCACGCGGCCAGCGCACCCAGAATCAGCCCGGCGATCGTCGCGATGGTGACGTACCAGGCCAGTCCGGAGAACTCGTCTCGGAGACCGGCTTCGTTGGTGAACCACTGACCGCCGGAGACGATGCCCTTCGGAGCGTCCCAGAGGTGGTACCAGAGCCGTCCGCACAGTGCACCCGCGGCCGCGAAGACCGCGACGATGAGCAGCCCCTGGAGACCGGCGACGACCCAGGTGGGGCGCCGGGAGCGCCCCGGCTGCTCGGTCCGCCCCGGCTCGGACTCGGACTGTCCCGACGCGGAGAGGCTGGTCAGCCCGTCAGACATCCCGGGCCCAGCAGCTGCTTGAGATCCGCGAACAGCGCCGGGCTCGGGGTGACTCGCAGGCGGTCGTCGAGCCGCATGACCTTGGTGGCCTCACGCGTCAAGAGTCGCAGCCGCACCTCGGTCACCCCAGGGTGGGTGCCGAGTACGTCGCGCAGCTGCGCCACGACCGGGCCGGTGCAGCGGGTGGAGGGCAGGCTGATCACGACCGGCCCGCTCGGGCCGTCGGAGAGGTCGGGCCGGGTCACCTCCTGGGCGCGCAGCTCCGGCTGCTCCTTGTCGCGCGACAGCGACCCCTTGATCCGCAGGATCGAGTCTTCGATCAACAGCCCGCTCGCCAGCTGGTAGGAGCTGGGGAACAGCAACACCTCGATGGCACCCTCGAGGTCCTCGAGTGTCACTGTCGCCCATGAGTCGCCGCGCTTGGTGATCTTGCGCTGCACCGAGGTGACCAGGCCGCTCACGGTGAGGATGGTGCCGTGCGGTCGCTCCTCGTCGGCGAGCAACTGCCCGATGGTGCAGTCGGTGCCCTGCGACAGGACGTGCTCGAGCCCGTTGAGCGGGTGGTCGGAGACGTAGAGCCCCAGCATCTCCCGCTCGTAGCCCAACAGCTTCATCTTGTCCCACTCGGGCACGTCCGGGACGGTGACGGCCATGTTGAAGGAGACGTCGGCATCGTCGGGGTCGTCGAACAAGGAGTCCTGACCGCCGCCGGTGTCCTTCTTGATCGACGCGTAGCGGTCGGCTGCGTCCTCGTAGATCTCGAGGAGGGAGGCCCGAGTGTGCTTCATCTCGTCGAAGGCGCCGGCCTTGACCAACGACTCGATGACGCGCTTGTTGCACACCAGCGCATCGACCTTCTGGAGGAAGTCGTTGAAGTGCTCGTAGCGCCCGCCCTCCACCCGGCCGGCGACGATCTTGTCCACGACGTTGTGGCCGACGTTGCGGATCGCGGTGAGCCCGAATCGGATGTCGTTGCCCACCGGGGTGAAGTTGGCCGCCGACTCGTTGACGTCGGGCGGCAGCACCTGGATCCGCATCCGTCGGCACTCGTTGAGGTAGATCGCGGACTTGTCCTTGTCACCCTTCACCGAGGTGAGCAGAGCGGCCATGTATTCGGCCGGGTAGTTGGCCTTGAGGTAGGCGGTCCAGTAGGACACCACGCCGTACGCCGCGGAGTGGGCCTTGTTGAAGGCGTAGTCGGAGAAGGGCAGCAGGATCGCCCAGAGCGTGCTGATCGCCGCTTGCGAGTAGCCGCGCTCGAGCATGCCGGCCTGGAAGCCGGCGTACTGCTTGTCGAGTTCCTCCTTCTTCTTCTTGCCCATCGCGCGGCGCAGGTTGTCGGCCTGTCCGAGCGTGAACCCGGCCAGCACCTGAGCGATCTCCATGACCTGCTCTTGGTAGACGATCAAGCCGTAGGTCTCGCCCAGCACCGGCTCGAGCGCCTCGGCCAGCTCGGGATGGATCGGCTCGATCGCCTCGCGGCCGTTCTTGCGGCGGGCGTACTTGTTGTGTGAGTCGGCGCCCATCGGGCCCGGGCGATAGAGGGCACCGACCGCGGAGATGTCGGCGAAGACGTCGGGACGCATGCTGCGCAGCAGCGCGCGCATCGGACCACCATCGAGCTGGAAGACGCCGAGGGTGTCTCCGCGGGAAAGCAGGTCGTAGGTCGGCCCGTCGTCGAAGGGGAGTTCCTCGAGCACCACGGTCTCGCCGCGGTTGTGGGCGATGTGCTCGAGCGCATCGTCGAGGACGGTGAGGTTGCGCAGCCCCAGGAAGTCCATCTTGACCAGCCCGAGTGCCTCGCACATCGGGTAGTCGAACTGGGTGATGATCGCGCCGTCCTGCTCGCG
>DOWL01000098.1:2744-3167 GCA_003519585.1 Nocardioides sp.
CATGATCGGCACGATGTCGATCAGGGGGTGGCTCGACATGATCACGCCGGCCGCGTGCACGCCCCACTGGCGGATCTGCCCCTCCAGGCCGACCGCGGTGTCGTAGATGGTGCGCACGTCGTGCTCGTTCTCGTGGAGCGCTCGGAACTCGCCGCCGTCGGAGTAGCGCTTGTGCTCGGTGTTGAAGATCTCCTTGAGGGGGACGCCCTTACCCATGATGTCGGGGGGCAGTGCCTTGGTGATCCGGTCGCCGACGGCGAAGCCGTGGTCGAGCACCCGGGCGGCGTCCTTGATCGCCTGCTTGGCCTTGATCCGGCCGAACGTGGCGATCTGGGCAACCCGATCGCTGCCGTACTTGTCGCTGACGTAGGAGATGACCTCGCCGCGCCGACGCTCGTCGAAGTCGATGTCGAAGTCGGGCAT
>DOWL01000098.1:3304-7354 GCA_003519585.1 Nocardioides sp.
CGCTCGGGGTTGAGGAACCGCTCGAAGATCAGCCCGTGCTCGAGCGGGCAGAGGTCGGTGATGCGCAGGGCGTACGCCGCGATCGAGCCCGCGCCGGAGCCACGGCCCGGGCCGACCCGGATGCCGTTCTCCTTGGACCAGTTGATGAAGTCGGCGACCACGAGGTAGTAGCCGCAGTATCCCTTGTCGGAGATGACGGCGAGCTCCATCTCGACCCGGTCGCGGACCGCCTGGGTCAGCCGGTCGCCGGGGTAGCGCGCCTCGATCCCGCGCCACACCTCCTTGCCGAACCACGACTCCTCGGTCTCGCCCGCCGGCACGTCGGCGCGGGCCATGAAGCCGCCGGTCGACTCCTCGAACGCCACGGAGCAGCGCTCGGCTATCTCGAGGGTGTTGTCGCAGGCCTCCGGCATACCGTGTTTGTCGGCCCACAGGGCGCGCATCTCGGCGGCCGACTTGATGTAGTAGCCACCCCCGTCGAACTTGAGCCGCTTGGGATCCGACAGGGTCTTGCCGGAGGCGACGCAGATCAGGGCGTCCTGTGCGTTGGCGTCTTCGGGGTTGTTGTAGTGGGAGTCGTTGGTGGCCACCGGGCGGATGCCCAGCTCCTTGCCCAGCCGCAGCAGGTCGTCGCGGACCGTCCGCTCGATCGCGATGTCGTGGTCCATCAACTCCAGGAAGAAGCTGTCCTTGCCGAAGATGTCCTGGAACTCCGCCGCCGACTTGCGCGCCTCGTCGTACTGGCCCAGCCGCAGGCGGGTCTGGATCTCGCCCGACGGGCAGCCCGTGGTCGCGATCAGACCGGGGGCGTACTCGTGAAGGAGCTCGCGGTCGGCACGAGGCTTGTAGTAGTACCCCTCGAGGCTGGAGCGCGAGGACAGCCGGAACAGGTTGTGCATGCCCTGGGTCGTCTCCGACCAGATGGTCATGTGGGTGTAGGCGCCCCCGCCGGCGACGTCGTTGCCGCCCTCCTCGGCGGCGTCGCCCTTGCCCCAGCGCACTCGCTTGCGCTCGCTGCGATGCACCTGCGGCGCGATGTAGGCCTCGATGCCGATGATCGGGTTGATCCCGGCCGCGCGGCCCTTGGCCCAGAAGTCGTAGGCGCCGTGCAGGTTGCCGTGATCGGTCATCGCGATGGCCGGCATCTCCAGCTCGCTGACTCTCGCGAACAGCCCGTCGAGCAGCGAGGCACCGTCGAGCATGGAGTACTCGGTGTGCACGTGCAGGTGGACGAACGAGTCGTTGCTCATGGGCTCCTCAGACCGTCGGGCATGCCGCTGCAGGGGTGTCGTCGCCTCGCGACCGACGGACCTGGGGGAAGGACCTCAGCCTACGATGGCGACAGCCCCGACTGTGACAGGCACCGCCGACAATTCCGGTCCGCGGTCAGGATTCCTGTGGAGGGACCGCGTCCAGGCTCTCCGTGATGATCGCGTGCACGATCCGGGCCAGCCGCTCCTCGCCGAGGGCCGGCGCCCGGCGAGCCAGGGCCAGGGCGATCTCCCGCTCCCGCTCGTGGTCGCGCTCGGTGGAGCCCTTGACCTGCTGGACGACGGCGGTGAGGGCCGCGCGCCGGTTGAGCAACTCCCCCAGCTGTGCATCGACGTCGTCGATCAGGCCCCGGTAGAAGGCGAGCGGATCCGCGCCTGGCCAGGCCATCCGCAGGTCGGGGGCCTTCTCCTCGTTGGCCGAGCCGTCAGTGAACTCCAGTTCGACCAGTCCCCGCGCGCGGTAGAGCGCCCGAGCCGGAGCATTGGACTCGAAGACCCACAGGCAGAACCCGGCCGGCCGCTGTGCCTTGACCAGCTCGAGCAGCGCCGACCCCACGCCGGCACCCTGGGCCGCCGGGTCGACGTACAGGTCGTCGAGCCACACCTCGTCGAACCGGGCGTAGCCCACGATGCTGCTGCCTGCCTCCGCCACCCAGACCGCATGCGTCGCGAGGTCCCAGCCGGCCACCCACTCCCGGACCTCGTGAGGCGGATGGATGCCGTGCGGCATGGACGGGTACGCCGCGACGCGGGCCGCGATGAGGAGTTCGGCCACCGCGGGGAGCTCCGCCGGGGCGGCCGGGCGCAGGGTCAGCTCAGTCGGCGCCACGGACGGCCTCCAGCGCCCGGGCCAGGTCGTCGGGGTAGTCGGAGGTGTATTCGACGTACTCCCCCGTGTCCGGGTGCTCGAAGCCGAGCTTGACCGCGTGCAGCCACTGGCGCTCCAGGCCGAACCGCTTGGCGAGCGTCGGGTCGGCGCCGTAGGTCAGGTCGCCCACACAAGGGTGCTTGAGGGCGGCCATATGCACCCGGATCTGGTGGGTCCGGCCGGTCTCGAGGTGCACCTCGAGCAGCGAGGCGAACCGGTGCGCCTCGAGGGTGGAGTAGTGCGTGACGCTGGCCCTGCCGTCGGCCATCACCGCGAACTTGTAGTCGGCCTTGGGGTGCCGCCCGATGGGCGCATCGATCGTGCCCTCGAGCGGGTCGGGGTGACCCTGGACCAGCGCGTGGTAGACTTTGTCGACGTCGCGACGGCGGAAGGCGTTCTTGAGCACCGAGTAGGCGTGCTCGGACTTGCAGATCACCATCACACCCGACGTACCGACATCGAGCCGCTGGACGATCCCCTGCCGCTCCGAGGCGCCGCTGGTGGCGATCTTGAAACCGGCGGCCGCCAGGTGACCCACGACGGTCGGACCGGTCCAGCCGGGCGAGGGGTGTACGGCGACCCCGACCGGCTTGCTGATCACCACGATCGAGGGGTCGTCGTGGATGATCTGGATGCCCTCGACCTCCTCGGGGACCACCGTGAGCGGATCGGCCTCGACCGGGATCGTCACGTCGAGGGTCGCGCCGCCCAGGACCCGATCGCTCTTGGCCGCGCCGGCGCCGTCGACCTGGACCAGCCCGCGGGCGATGAGTTCGGCGGCGCGGGTGCGGGACAGGCCGAACATCTGGGCCATCGCGGCGTCGACGCGTTCGCCGGCAAGACCGTCCGGAACGGGCAGCGTGCGGTGGTCGACTGGCTGGGTCACGACGCCGGCTGCTCCGGCTCGTCGGCACGCCGCGCGATCCGGGTGCCGTCGAGGCGCACGCCCCGGAACGCCTGCACCAGGATCAGGGCCGCGGCGGCGTTGATGGACATGTCGGCGACGTTGAAGACCGGCCAGTTGGGCAGCATCAGGAAGTCGACGACGTGCCCGCGCAGCGGCCCCGGCTCGCGCAGCAGTCGGTCGGTGAGGTTGCCGAGGATGCCGGCCAGCAGCAGTCCGAACGCCACCGCCCACACCACGTTGCGGATCCGCCGGCTCAGCCACAGCACCACGAGCACCGCTGCGATCGCCAGGCACGAGAACAACTCGGTGTAGCCGGTGCCGGTGCTGAACGCCGCACCCGCGTTGCGGGTGAGGTGCAGGACCAGGAGGTTGCCGACCAGCTCGCGATCGGGCTGGCCCGTGAGCCGGTCGACGGCGAGCCACTTGGTCAGCTGATCGAGGGCATAGATCGATGCGAAGACCGCGATCAGGATGATCCGGACGCGGGTCGGCGAGGGTCGATCGCCGCTCTCGGTGGGGCTGGAGTCGTCGGGACTCAGCGACGTTCCTCGCGCTGCTTGCATGTCATACAGAGTGTGGCACGGGGAAAAGCCATCAGCCGCATCTTGCCGATCGGCTCCCCACACGACTCACACACGCCGTAGGTGCCGTCGTCGATGCGGGCCAGCGCCCGGTCGATCTGGTGGAGCTTGTCGCGCTCGCTGTTGAGGACGGTGAGCTCGTGGTCGCGCTCGAAGCTGGTCGCGCCCATGTCGGCCTGGTCCTGTCCGGCACCGTCGCCCGGGTCGCGCATCAGCCCGGTGAGCTCGGAGGACTGCGCCGTGATGAAGCTCAGGCTGTGCTCCCGCTGCTCGTGCAGCTCCTTGAGGACGACCTTGAGCTCGGCCTTGGTCCACTTCTCCTCGCCCGCCTTCACGACGAGCGCGCTGACCGGGGCCTTGCGGGCGGGAGCCTTCTTGGCGGGTGTGGCCTTCTTGGCGGGTGCGGCCTTCTTGGCCGGTGCG
>DOWL01000089.1:0-1354 GCA_003519585.1 Nocardioides sp.
CTCGTGCTCCGCAAGGACGCTGACCACTCGGTCCGCTACGTGCGGCTGCGCAAGATCTGACCGTGACCTAGCCGATCGGGTGAGATCCGACGCATCCGAGGTCAATCTGGCGCCATTCGGGTGCGGTCCGGCGGCGGCTGACGGACCATGGACGGGTGCCGCGACGTCTGACGATCGCCGTGGCCGTCCTCGGGGTGGGGGTGGTCGCGGGCTGCGTCCACCAACAGACCACCCAGTCCAGCCCTGCGAACCCCTTCCAGGCCCGGGCGCAGTACGACGGCGCCGATCCGGCCCTGGAGTCCGCGGCCGCGGACGCGGCCGCTCGCGGTGACACCCATGCGAGCGAGGTGCTGACCCGGCTCAACGACGTACCGACCGGCATCTGGATCACCCCGGAGGAGCACCCCACCCCGGACGACGTGGGGCAGTTCGTGGCGCAGGTGACCCGGGAGGCCGCTCTGGAGGACCAGACGGCGCTCCTGGTCGTCTACGGCATCCCCGGACGCGACTGCACCGGCGGCCAGTCCAGCGGTGGGCTCACCGCGGACGGCTACGAGCCCTGGGTCCAGGCCATCGCCGACGAGGCGGGTGACTCCGCGGTCGTCCTCGAACCGGACGCGCTGCCCAGCGCGGTGCAGTGCGGCGTGCAGGCGACCCGGGTGCCGCTGCTCCGGGAGGCCGTGACCGCGCTCGACGACGCCGAGGTGACGACGTACGTCGACGCCGGGCACTCCGCGTGGATCCCGGTCGACCAGATCGCCGACCTCCTCGACCAGGTGGGGGTGGGGAGCGTGCGCGGGTTCACCACGAACGTCGCCAACTACCAGCCGCTGGCCGCCGAGACGGCGTTCGCGGACCAGTTGAGCGAACGGCTCGACGGCGCCCACTACCTGATCGACACCGGCCGCAACGGGATCGGCGCCGGGCCCGTCACCGACTGGTGCAACCCGCCCGGTCAGGCGCTGGGCCACGAGCCGGGGTACGTCGACGACGACACGCCGCTGGACGGCTATGTCTGGGTCAAACCGCCGGGCGAGAGCGACGGCAGTTGCAACGGCGGCCCGCCGGCCGGACAGCTCTGGCCGGAGCGCGCCGTGGCGCTCGCCACTGCGGCCGGGTGGTGAGAAGCATGCTTCTTCGCCCCGCCTCGTCTTAGGCTCTGTGTCGTGACCGAGCATCGCTACGCCGTGGTCATCGAGGACGACGTCGACACCCGGGAGCTCATCGACCTGGTGCTGACCCAGTCCGGATTCACGGTCGTGACCGCAGAAGACGGCCGCGCCGGCATCGAGGCGGTGCGCAAGCACCAGCCCATGCTCACGACGCTCGACGTGCAGATGCCCGGCATGGACGG
>DOWL01000089.1:1487-1620 GCA_003519585.1 Nocardioides sp.
GATGCCCGGCATGGACGGCTTCGCAGTGGCCAAGCGGCTGCGCGAGTTCAGCCTCACCTACCTGATCATGCTCACCTCCATGGCCAGCGAGATCGACATCATCCAGGGCTTCGAGGCGGGCGCCGACGACTAC
>DOWL01000089.1:1757-13444 GCA_003519585.1 Nocardioides sp.
ACGACTACCTCGTCAAGCCGTTCCGGCCCCGCGAGCTGCGCGCCCGCGCCGACGCGATGCTGCGGCGGATGCGGCTGGGCACGCCCGCCGACGCCGTACCCGCGCCACCCGCGCCCACCCATGAGCCCGAGCCGGTCTCCGAGTCCTGGGCGGCGGCCGCGGCCCGCGAGCTCCGGACGCCGGTCCTGCCTGCAGTCCCGGCTGCGACGCCAGAGGCAACCGAAGCACCAGCCGCAGCGGCCCCGGTCGCCGCTGAGCCAGTGCCGGCGGCGCCGGCCGCGGAGCCGGTCGCCCCACCACCGCGGCAGCCACTTCCCGAGCCCGCCGTGGTGACCGGCGCCTCGGTCGGCCAATCACCGCGGCTGCTCCAGCACGCCGGGCTCACGCTGGACAGCGAGTCGGGGCGGATCACCTACCGCGGCCGCCGGCTCGACCTCACCCCCGAGGAGGTCGACCTGCTGACCACCCTGCTGCGCACCGGCCGCCGGGTCCGCAGCAAGGCCGACCTGGTGCTGGCCCTGCGCGGCTACGCCGGCACCTCGCAGTTCGTCAACGAGGCCGACAAGCGTCGCGTCGACACCCACGTCACCAACCTGCGCGCCAAGCTCGGCCAGGACGGCTCCTCGCCCCAGCTGATCGAGACCGTGCGAGGAGTCGGCTACCGCCTCAGCCAGGCGAGTTGAGAGCGCTCAGTTGGCGTCGACCGGGATCTCCGAGACCACGGTCTCCTTCTCGGAAGGGAAGATCGCGATGGGCACCTGCTGGACCACCTGCATGGGGACGTACTTCCCGGAGCCGGCCTCGGTCTCGACGCTGACCAGCGCGCTCAGCGTCAGCGTGACGCCGATGGTGCTGGGGGCCAGGGTCCCGATCTCCTGGTTGCGGAGCTCGAAGGCACCCTTGGGCGAGGTGATCAGCATGCCGTGCTTCGAGGTCAGCGGCTGAGGGTCGAAGGTGGTCTTGGCGGCCACCGCGTCGAGAGAGTACGGCGCCTCGGGCGGTCCACCGTCGGACGTGGTGGTCGACGAGGTCACGGTGATGTGGCTCAGCCACACCTTGCGCTTGGTCTTGAACGGGTCGCGCAGGTCGCGGGTCAGGTCGTAGGCCTGGAAAGTGAAGGAGAAGAACTTGCTGCCCTTGGGGTACCACTCGTTGGTCCGCGGCGTCGACTTGGTCGGGTAGAGCGTGTAGACGAAGTCGATCCCGGGCGCCTCGGGCAGCTCGATGTGCGACTGGAAGGTGCCATCGCGGGTGAACTGCGAGTCGAACGCCGGCGCGGCCGCGGACGGCGTACCGGACGCCGCCGGAGTCGGGTCGCCGTCGTCACGGCCGAAGGCATCGCAGCCCCCGGCCGCGATCGAGAGCGAGACGGCGAGGGCAGCGACCAGCCCCCGGCGTACGAAGCTGCGGGTCATGCCTTGTATCCCCGGTAGCGGCGCAGCGCCTTCATCAACATCCATGCGGTCTGGAGGACCGTGATGACACCGAGGATCGGCCAGCACACCGAGAGGATGTCGGACTGGAGGCTGATCGGGAGTTGGAGCCAGATCGCCGCGGCCGCCAGCAGGAAGATCACCAGCGAGACGAACGGGTAGAGGTACGACGAGCCCTTGCCGCGCTCGGCCTTCGCCTGCGCGGCCCAGTTGTCGGTCTGGGTGCGGCTGAAGAACTTCACCCACGCGCGCACGAAGTGACCCATCCGGATCCACATGTAGAACTCGGCCGGCCAGAACGCCAGCGCGAAGACGTAGTCGCGCCGGTTCGCGAACGCCATCGACCTCGCCACCCGGAAGTTGAGGACCTCCGCGGCCAGCGGCGGCAGCACCCACCACCACTCGAAGACGAACGCCGAGATCGAGAGCGACGCGGTGAGCAGCATCAGGAAGCCGAGCCGGGTGAAGATGTTGAGCACCATCGAGAGGTGCTCGAACCAACGCAGCCGCAGGTTGGGGTGGAACGGTTGCCCGCGGGTGTCGCCGCGCTGGCCGGGCCACATCAGGTCGATGGCGCCGTAGTTCCACTTCACCTGCTGGCCGTCGAGGCTGCGCAGCGTGGTCATGCCGCCCACGTGGGCGTACGCCGTCGCGCTGATCTTGGTGAGGAAGCCGGCGCTCTTGATCTGCAGCGAGAGCAGGGAGTCCTCGACCTCGCTGTCGTTGACCCACGGCGTCCGCTGGTGACTGTCCTTGAGCACCTGCTTGAGGGCCCGCGTGGAGAAGATCGAGAACTGGCCGCCCAGCACCGCCATGTTGCGGCCCTTGAGCAGGTTCTGCATGTTGAACGCCGAGAACTGGGCCCGTTGGCCAGCGATCAGGAACTTGGCCATCCAGCCGTCGAGGGCGCTGTCGTCGATGGAGTAGATCGCGGAGATGCCGCCGATCCGGTCGTCGCTGGAGATCTCGTCGACCAGGCACTCGAGCGCGTTGGGCTCGGGCGTGGTGTCGCCGTCGACACCGAGCAGGAAGTCCATCGACTCGACCAGCGAGTAGCCGTAGTTGAGCGCTCCGACCTTCTTGTCGGGGTTCTTGCCGATGTCGTGGATGTAGATGACCGTCGTCTGGTCGCCGCTGGGCGTCTTGCGCGTGTGCGGCCCGGCGTAGTGGCTGGCCACCTCGAGCGAGTCGTCGGTGGTGTTGTTGATGATCACGTGGATCACGTCGGGCATCCGCGTCTGCATCAGCAGCGAGTCGAGGACACCGGCGATCGTCTCGGCCTCGTTGTAGGCGGGGATGATGCAGCCCACGGTCGGGCGCTGCTCGGGGATCGCGGCGACCTCCTCGAGGAAGGTCTCCTCGTAGTCGCTCAACCCCTGGTCACGACGGAGCACGTACTCGTTGCCCGCGACGGGTGTCGGCACCGTCGAGGGGTCGACGCGGAGGGACCCGGACCCTTCGTTGCTCACTGGTCTAGTCTCCTTCGATCTCGCGCCCCGTGCAGGCAAACGGGCAAATTGCGTCAAGGTGACGCTGCTCACCCTGAGTCACCCAGGTCAGCCAGGGGGCGGCGTCCAGCACTGATCCCCGTCCTGTTGGGCGTCCGGCTGGTGCGGTAGCAACACCGAGCCGAGCCCCGTCGTCTGCCCGGTGGTCACGGCGACGGGAACCGAGGTGGCGGCGTACTTGCAGTAGCTGGTGCCCTTGCCGAGGTACGGCGAGTAGGGCCCGGGCCCGGCTACGACCACGAGGTCGGTTCGAGTGCTGAGTTGGCCACCGAGCACGAAGCTGCCGTCCGCGGCCGAGGTGGTCGTGCCCAGGGTCGCGCCGGCGGTCGTCATCAGCGTGACCGAGGCGCCTTCGAGCGGGTTCGCCGGTCGGTTGGCGTCGACGATCGTGCCGGCGACGGTCGCGCCGGGCTGGGTGAGCCGCACCGTGCCGAACGACGTCTTCCCGGACTTGACCTTGCCCTGGACCCGGATCGTGCCGCCGAGGTAGCCACCGGCGCCGGGGAGGACCACGTCGTACTTCCCGGGGTAGAGCCCCTGGAAGGTGACCGTCCCGTGCGCCGCCTTCTGGGTCCAGAACTGGCCGTTGCCGCGGCTCACGGCGGTGACGTAGGCGACGCCGGGGTAGGGCTGGTCGCCGGCGTACAGATCGACCACGAAGCGTCCGGCCTTCTTGGTCAGGTTGATGTGGGCCTTCTTGAACTTGCCGGACTTGAGCTTCGGGAACCACGCGCTCTTGCCGACCCAGGCCTTGCGCTTGTCGTAGGTGAAGACCGAGTAGCTGCCTGGCGGGAGCCCGCCCAGGGCGAACTCGCCCGCGCTGTTGGCCGTGACCTCGAAGGAGTTGCGGTCGGTGTTGGCGGCCACGATCCGGGCGCCGCCCGCGGGCTTGCCGTTGGCCTTGACCACGCCGCCGATGGCGGCGCCGGTGCGCATCTTGACGTTCTTGACCGTGGTGGCGCCGGCGGTGACCGTGACCACCACGTCGGCCGGGTAGTACTTCTCCACGTCGTACGACGGGCGCTGGTCGGTGAACTGCAGGTGGTAGGTCCCGGGCTCCAGCGACAGCGAGTAGCCACCGCCGCGCACCTTTCGCGAGGCGATGTAGGACCAGTCGGCGGCGAACCAGGTCACCTTCACCTTGGGGCTCTGGTCGCCGTGGGCGCTGACGGTGCCGCGCACGCGCCCGGTCGCGGCCTGCGCGGGGCTCGCCACTAGGACGGGTGCGAGGAGCGCAACGAGGCCGAGGAGCGCCAGGACGACTCCGGGCAGGCCTGTACGCCGAGAGAGGGGGGACACCCCACTACGGTAAGTCGGCTAGCCGCTCAGCGCATGCCGACGCGTCAGATTGCCTTCTCGGCTTCGAGACAGCGCTCGACCACCCGGAAGCCGAGCCGGTCGTTGATGGCGTTCATGTGGTGGTTGACGTCGGCATTGCCGGTGATGATCCAGGCGAGGTCGGGGAAGCGTCCGGCGAGCGCCTCCTGGTTGGCGACCTTGACGGCCAGGCCGAGCCGGTGGCCGCACGACGTCATACGCCTCCGTAGCCCTGGCTACCGAGACGGATGACGTCTCCCGGGAAGTCATACGGGAGGGCTGCGGGTGGCGCCGCGACGTATGACGTCAGGCGCGCTCGGGCGACCGTCAGCGCAACGCGAGCCGCTCGCGCACGACGGCGGCGAGCCGGTCGGCGACGCCGCGGGCGCCGTCGTCGGTCGGGGCCTCGACCATGACCCGCACCATCGGCTCGGTGCCGGAGGGGCGGAGCAGCACCCGGCCGCGGCCGGCGAGGCCGGCCTCCTCGGCGGCGACGGCCGCGGCGAGCACCGGGTCGTCGTCGGTGCGGTCCTTGTCGACGTCGGTGACGTTGACGAGTACCTGTGGCAGTCGGGTGACCACCGACGCGAGCTCCTGGAGCCCCTGACCGGTGGCCACCATCCGCTGGAGGAGGTGCAGCGCCGTGAGGATGCCGTCGCCGGTGGTGGCGTATCGGCTCATGATCACGTGGCCCGACTGCTCGCCACCGAGGACGTAGCCCCCGGCGCGCATCTCCTCGAGCACGTAGCGGTCACCCACCCGGGTCTGCACCACCCGCAGGCCGGCCGACTCCATCGCCTGCACGAAGCCGAGGTTGCTCATCACGGTTGCGACCACGGTGCGGTCGACCAGCTCGCCTGCCTCCGCGAGGCCCAGGGCCAAGATGGCGAGCAGTTGGTCACCATCGACGTCGCGACCCTCGTGGTCGACGGCGAGACACCGGTCGGCGTCGCCGTCGAGGGCGATCCCGACGTCCGCGCGGTGCTCGAGGACGGCGGCCTGCAGTGGCCCGAGGTGGGTGGAGCCGCAGCCCTCGTTGATGTTGAGGCCGTCGGGCTCGGAGCCGATCACGATCACCTCGGCGCCCGCGGCCCGCAGCGCCATCGGCGCGGCGACGCTACCGGCGCCGTTGGCGCAGTCGACGACGACCTTGAGCCCGGTCAGCGGGCGGTCCAAGGTGGCGACCAGGTGGTCGACGTACTCCTCGATCGGCCGCTCGTACGGGCGCACCCGGCCGACCGACGCACCGACGGGTGCATCCCAGGCGCTGCCCAGCAGCTCCTCGATCTGGGCCTCGATCGCGTCGTCCAGCTTGTGCCCGCCGCGGGCGAGGAACTTGATGCCGTTGTCGGGCATCGGGTTGTGCGACGCACTGATGACCACGCCCAGGTCGGCGTCGAGGGCGTCGGTCAGGAAGGCGACGCCCGGGGTCGGGACGACCCGGAGCCGGAGTACGTCGACGCCGGCCGAGGCCAGCCCGGCCACGACCGCGTGCTCGAGGATCTGCCCCGAGATGCGCGGGTCGCGCCCGACCACCGCGAGGGGTCGCTCGCGGGTCCGGTCGTAGTCGCCGCGGTCGATGATGACCCGCGCCGCGGCGACCGACAGGTCGAGGGCGAGCTCGGCCGTGACCTCGCGGTTGGCGAGGCCACGGACCCCGTCGGTGCCGAAGACGCGCGGCATCCCGGGTTGTCTCGAGCCTGCGATCAGCGCTTGCTGTACTGCGGAGCCTTGCGGGCCTTCTTGAGACCGGCCTTCTTGCGCTCGATGACGCGGGCGTCGCGGGTGAGCAGCCCGGCCTTCTTGAGCGAGGGACGGTTGGCCTCGACGTCGATCGCGTTGAGGCAACGGGCCACGCCCAGGCGCAGCGCGCCGGCCTGGCCGGTGATGCCGCCGCCGTGGATGCGAGCGATCACGTCGAAGCGGCCCTCGAGCTGCAGCTCGGCGAACGGCTCGTTGACCACCTGCTGGTGGAGCTTGTTGGGGAAGTAGGAGTCGAGGGTGCGGCCGTTGATGGTCCACACGCCGGTGCCGGGGACGATGCGCACCCGGGCCACGGCCTCCTTGCGACGACCGGTGGCCGCGGCGGGGGCGATGGTGGCGGGACGGGCCGGGGTGTCGGCCGAAGGCGCGCTCTCGGAGCTGTAGGCGATGCCGCTCTCGTCGGCGGTGTAGGTCTCCTCGACCTCGGTGCCCTGGTCCTCAGAAGTCTGGGAAGTCACTGTTGTTCCTCTGCTGGCTGGTCGGGGACGACTACTGGGAGATCTGAGTGATCTCGAAGGGGACGGCCTTCTGGGCCTGGTGGGGGTGCGTCGGGCCCGAGTAGACCTTCAGCTTCTTGATCATCTGCCGACCCAGCTTGTTCTTGGGGAGCATGCCCCAGACGGCCTTCTCGACGACCTTGCGAGCGTCCTTGTCGAGGAGCTGCCCGACCGGGGTGGCGGTGAGGCCACCCGGGTAGCCGGAGTGCCGGTAGGAGAGCTTGGAGGTCTTCTTGTCTCCGCTCAGCGCGACCTTCTCGGCGTTGACGATGATGACGAAGTCACCGGTGTCGACGTGCGGGGCGAAGATCGGCTTGTGCTTGCCGCGCAGCAGGTTCGCGGCCTGGACCGCGAGGCGGCCGAGCACGATGTCCTCGGCGTCGATGACGTGCCAGGCGCGCTGGATGTCGCCGGGCTTGGGGCTGTAGGTGCGCACGAAAGTGTCTCTCTCGTTCGTCGGAACCGCATCGGGGGTCCGGCGCGGCGGGTGTTACCACGCCTTCTGACGAACACTGCCCGGCGCTCTCAAAATCGAGTGCTGTCGTCCGGGTCTGCATGGGCTGTCGTGCGACGGCTCACGCGGCAGGAGGCGCGACCGTCAAATGTACGGCGTCGCGCCCTGACGGTCCAATTGCCACGACGTGCGGGGCTTCGAGGCTCGGCCGTGGACGGCCTCGCGCCTCAGCCACCGTACGGACCGGTTGCGGAACGTTCACGACCGCGGACTAGGTTGGCGGGGTGACCCATGAGAAGACTGAGTCGCTGACTGTCCGCGACAACCGCACCGGGCAGGAGTACGACGTACCCATTACCGACGGCACCATCAAGGCCGCGGACATCGGGCAGATCAAGGCCGGCGAGGACGCCCCAGGGCTCGCGGTCTACGACCCCGGCTTCGTCAACACCGCGTCGTGTCGCAGTGCGGTGACCTACATCGATGGCGAGAAGGGGATCCTCGAATACCGCGGCTACCCCATCGAGCAGTTGGCCGAGAAGTCGAACTTCCTCGAGGTCGCCTATCTCCTGGTGCACGGCAGCCCGCCGACCAAGCAGGAGTACGACGCCTGGGTGCACGAGATCACGTACCACACGTTCGTGCACGAGAACGTCAAGGAGTTCATGCAGGGCTTCCGCTACGACGCGCACCCGATGGGGATGCTGATGGCGTCGGTGGGGGCCCTGTCGACGTTCTATCCCGACGCGCGCAACATCAGCGACGCCGACAACCGGCACATGCAGATCGTGCGGATGATCGCGAAGATGCCGACCCTGGGTGCCTGGTCGTTCCGGCACGCGCAGGGCAAGCCGTTCGTCTACCCCGACAACGAGCTGAGCTACACCGCCAACTTCCTCTCGATGCTGTTCAAGATGAGCGAGCAGAAGTTCGACGCCGACGAGCGCCTGGTCAAGGCTCTCGACGTGCTGTTCATCCTGCACGCCGACCACGAGCAGAACTGCTCGACCAACGCCGTCCGCTCGATCGGCTCCTCCCAGGTCGACCCCTACTCCGCGGTCGCCGGGGGCATCGGCGCGCTCTACGGCCCGTTGCACGGCGGCGCCAACGAGGCGGTGCTGCGGATGCTGCGGCGGATCGGGTCCAAGAGCAACATCCCCGACTTCATCAGGGGCGTGAAGGACGGCAACGAGCGGCTGATGGGCTTCGGCCACCGGGTCTACAAGAACTACGACCCACGCGCCACCATCATCAAGAAGGCCTGCGACGACGTCTTCGAGGTCACCGGCGTCAACCCGCTGCTCGAGATCGCGCAGGAGCTGGAGAAGATCGCACTCGAGGACGAGTACTTCGTCAAGCGCAAGCTCTACCCCAACGTCGACTTCTACTCCGGGCTGATCTACGAAGCCTTCCAGTTCCCGCCCGAGATGTTCACCGTCCTCTTCGCCATCGGCCGCACCCCCGGCTGGCTGGCGCAGTGGCTCGAGCTGGTGCAGGACAAGGAGCAGAAGATCGCCCGGCCCAAGCAGATCTACACCGGCGACCGCACGCTCGACTTCGTCGCGGCGAGTGAGCGGTGGGGTTAGGCCGGCCGGGAGCGACGAAGGAGCTCCCGGGCGAGGCTATCCCCGTTGAGCGAGCGCGAGGGCGGAGCTTGCTCCGACCTCGCGGCGAGTCGAAACGACCGTAACGAAGGCAGGGACTCTCGTGGTGAAGGGCGTCATCTGGGATCTCGGCAACGTCCTCATCGATTGGCAGCCCCACGCCGCGGTGGCGGCCGGTCTGGGAGAGGCGGAGGCGACCCGGTTCCTCGCCGCCGACGACTTCGACTTCATGGCCTTCAACCACACCCTGGACGGCGGCAGCACCTGGGCCGAGGGTGAGGCCGAGTTGCGGCGTTCCCACCCACACTGGGTGGAGCACGCCGCGGCCTATCGCGCGAACTTCCCGGCTTCGCTGGTCGGCGAGGTGCCCGGCACCGTCGACATCGTGCGCGAGCTGAGCGCGGCCGGCATCCCCATGTGGGGGCTGACCAACTGGCCCGACGAGTTCTGGCCGCACGCGCCGGAGCGGTTCGAGTTCCTCGGCCTGCTCGACGACGTCGTGGTCTCTGGCACCGAGAGGGTGGCGAAACCCGACCCGGCGATCTATGAGATCGCCGTGGCCCGCGCCGGGCTGCCGGCGTCCGACCTGGTCTTCGTCGACGACAAGCAGGCCAACGTCGTCGGCGCGATCGAGTCGGGCCTCGACGGTGTGCTGTTCACCGGCGCAGCCGACCTCCGCGTCGCCCTGCGGGAGCGCGGCCTGCCAGTCTGAAGTCGGAGCCTTGTCAGAGGATTTGTCGAGGCCTGACACTGAACCCATGACCGGGCCCTTCATCCTGCAACCCGGAGAGGGAGAGCTGCTCGACCTCGGGAACTTCGAAGCGGTGATCCTGGCGAGCGCAACCGACACATCCGGGGCATTCAGCCTGCTTCAGACGCAGAACGAGCCGCCCGAGTTCGGACCGCCCATGCACATCCACCACGACGCAGCGGAGGCCTTTTTCGTTCTCGAGGGCAGCTACCTCATGTATCTCGAAGACCGGCACACCGAGTGTCCCCCGGGCACATTCGTCTACGTTCCGCGCGGCGTGGCACACACGTTCAAGGTGATCTCTCGAAGTCCCGGCAAGAAGTTGAACCTTTTCACGCCCGCCGCCATGCAAGGCTTCTTCGAGGAGCTGGCGGCCGCCGAGGCAGCGGGGACGGTCTCGCCAGAAGACTTGGGAGCTATCTCGGGTCACCATCACATGGAGGTCATCGGTCCCGTGCCGAACACCTACCTCTGACCGGGCTACCGCGGCCGGACTCCCGAACTAGGGGTGGCGGCGGACCGAGCGTCGCGGCCGCTCCTCGGCACGAGTGAGACTGGAGCCGCCGCGCAACAGGCGGCGGCGTGACGCGACATCCCTCGCATCCCACGCCTCGCTAGATCCGCGTCATCTTGCGGAAGGGGCTCGTGACGCGAACCATCTTGGGCCGGAAGTCGACGGTCACGGCGCCCGCTTCGACATGCACGACGCGGCCCATCCCGTACGAGTCGTGAGACACGAGATCGTCGATCGAGAACTGCTCGATGGTCGGCTCAGGATCAGGCTTGAAGGGGCTTGTCGCCAGGTGGCGTCGACGATCTGCTGGAGTGGTCATCGTCTCAAGCATCCTTGAGGACTGGTCGCCAAGCGAGGGATCGGCCGTTCTGTTGCGAAAACGTGGCCGCGTTCAGGCACAGTCGACGCAGAGGTCTACGCCCGGGGCGGTCCGCCGGGATACGTGCTGCACGAGGAAGCATCCTGTGCAGGTGAACTCGTCGGCCTGCCGCGGCGTCACCTCGATGTCGAGGCTCTCGTGCGAAAGATCCGCGCCAGGGAGTTCGTAGGTCTCGGCCAGCTCGGTCTCGTCCTCGTCCACCTTCCCCGAGGTCTTGTCCTGCTCGCCCGAGGTGAGGCGATGTGCCTCCAGGCTCTCTTCTCTCTGTTCCTCTTCGGTCTTGCGGGATGCGTCGTAGTCGGTCGCCATATGAAGAATCCTCTCGGGGCAGAGCGCGAAGGCTAGCGGCGGAAGCCGTTGTAGCCCTCATTGGTGGCCCGTCCCTTGAGCGATGGCCTAGTTGACGTTCCGCTCGCGTCCGTCCCAGTAGGGCCGCCGCAGCTCGCGCTTGAGGATCTTGCCGGTGGGGTTGCGTGGCAGCAGTTCGATGATGTCGACCGACCGCGGGCACTTGAACCGCGCCAGCGACTCCTGGCAGAAGGCGATCAGCTCCTCCTCGGTCGCGGTGGTGTCGGGCTTGAGCGAGACCACCGCCTTGACCGACTCGCCCCAGCTGTCGTCGGGTACGCCGATGATCGCGACCTCCATCACCGAGGGGTGCTCGGCCAGCACTCGCTCGACTTCCGGCGAGTACACGTTCTCGCCGCCGGTGATGATCATGTCCTTGAGCCGGTCCTGGACGAAGACGAAGCCGTCGGCGTCGACCTTGCCCATGTCGCCGGTCCGGAACCACCCGTCCTCGGTGATCACGGCCGCGGTCTCCTCGGGCTTGCCGAGGTAGCCCCGGAACAGCTGCGGGGTGCGCATCCAGATCTCACCGTGCTCACCGGTCGGGAGCTCCTCCAGCGTGGCCGGATCGACGATCTTGACGGTCACCTCGGGGATCGGGCGGCCGGCGGAGACCAGCCGCTCCGGGTGGCCGGACGCGACAGCGTCGCGGTGGTCGTCGGGCGAGAGCTGAGTGGCGACGCCGGCGACCTCGGTGAGGCCGTAGACCTGGATGAAGTCGGTGTCCGGCCAGGCCTCCATGGCAGCCCGCAGCAACGGTGGCGGCATCGGCGCCGCACCGTAGGTGAAGGTCTTGAGCGCCCCGAACAGCTTCACGGCGTCGGGTCCGGCTTGGAGCACCTGGGCAAGTACGGCGGGCACCAGGAAGGTCCGGTTGGCCCCGCCCAGGATCGCTCCGGCCAGCGACGCACCATCGGGATCACGGGTCATATAGCTGGGCACGCCGTCGTTGATCGGGAACAGCACGTACGACGAACCGCCCACGTGGAACAGCGGCATCGACACCATGCACTGGTCTCCCGGCTCGAAAGCCCAACCGTCGTGGGCGTTGCGAGTGTGGGCCACCATGTTGGCCTGGGTGAGCATCACACCCTTGGGCCGGCCGGTCGTGCCGGAGG
>DOWL01000089.1:13548-14493 GCA_003519585.1 Nocardioides sp.
TGGGCCGGCCGGTCGTGCCGGAGGAGTACATCACCAGGCAGACGTCGTCCGGGCTGACGTCGTGCTGCCGACCGACCCGCTCCGCGGCCTGCAGGAACGCCTCGTACTCATCACCCTCGGCGCCGTCGGGACTGACCTCGATGATCCGCTCGACGGTCGTGAGGTTGTCGCGGATCTTCTCGATCGTCGGCATCAGCTCCGTTCCGACCACCAGGACCTTCGCCCCCGAGTCGTTGACGGCGTAGTCGACCTCGTCGCCGGCCGAGCGCCAGTTGACGATCGCGTTGGCGGCGCCGAGCGAGGCGGCGGCCATCGACAGCTCGACGCACGCCGGATGGTTCTTGTCGAGGAAGGCGACCACGTCACCACGACCGATGCCGAGGGCCTGCAGCCCGCCCGCGCAGCGGCGTACCCGGTCCTCCCACTCCCGCCAGGTCCAGCGCCGCTGCTCCCCACCGGCTGGCGCGTAGGTGAAGGCCAACCCGTCGGGCAGGTGCTCCGCCCAGTACGCGAGCCGGTCGTCCACGAACGTCGGGGTGGGGGCGGTCATGCACCCGCATTGTGTCGGCGCTCACACCCGCGGACAACCCGCCTCCGGATGGCGCCCCCGCGACATGGGTTCTTCTAGGACACCCAGCGCTGTCTCAGCATGGTCACAGATCCGCTCGGCACGGTAGTCCTCGTGACCGACTCAGGCGACACCACTCCGCTCCCGCCCGTGAACCCGCAGCCCGTGAACCCGCAGCCCGCGAACCAGCCGTTCGGGAACCCCTACGAGACCCCGTCCGCGGCGCAGCCCGCGACGCCGCCCCCCGCGGCGCCGCCGAGCTGGCGCCCGTACGGCGCCGCTCCGGCCGCGCCTCCGGCACCGCCCACCCCCGGGCCCGCGCCGAGGCGCCGCCGTCGAGTGGCTTTCGCCAGCGGCGTCGTCGCTGCGTCCCTGCT
>DOWL01000083.1:0-1681 GCA_003519585.1 Nocardioides sp.
GTGCCACGAGCGCAGACCCAGACTCAACCCCAACGCCACGCAAGGGGAGAGCCCCCGGACCTTGTGGTCCGGGGGCTCTCGCTTAGAACCCTGTGGGGGTCAGGTCAGGGCTTGGAGCCCTCGACCGTGCCGCTCAGGATGTTCTTGTTCTGTGCGTCGTACTGGTAGATCCCGATGAACGCCGAGGACGGGTCGCCCTCGTCGTCGAGTGGGCCGATGCCCGAAGGACCGGAGTACGCGATCTCCGAGCCGCCCTCGAGCAGCGCGAGGCAGTCGGCGTAGGTGCCACACTCGGTGCCGTCGGTGGCGCCGGAGACGGCCGCGAGGTTCTTCTGCACGGTGACCGAGTCGTTCGAGCCGCCCTTGGCCGCAGCGAGCGCAGCCAGGATGGTGGCGTCGTAGGACTCGGCGCCGTAGGAGAAGTCCTTGAGCTCCTCGCCGTTGGCCTGCTGGTACCAGGCCACGAGCTGGTCCTTGAACCCCTGGTCGGGGTCCTGACCGGGCAGGGTGCCCTGGGCACCCTCAAGGGTGCCGGCCTCGAAGTCCTCGCCGTAGTCGGAGAGGTTGCCGTCGACGAAGTAGGTCTTCGACATGTCCCAACCGGACGCAGCCAGCTCGGGCACGATCGACTTGGTCTCGTCGAAGGCGATGATGACGATCGCGTCGGGCTTGGCGGCGTTGACCGCCTGGACCTCGGCGGAGAACGTCGTCTGGCCGGCGGGGAACTCGTCGCCGTCACCCTGGCAGCCGTAGACGCACTTGCCGCCGGCGGCCTCGATGGTGGACTGAGTGGCGTTGCGCAGGCCGGTGCCGTAGGTGTCGTTGAAGACCAGGAAGCCGACGTTGGTGTAGCCGTCCTGGCTGATCAGCGTGCCGAGAGCGTTGCCCTGGACGGTGTCCGGCGGGGCGGTGCGAGCGTAGAACGGCGACTTGCCGGACAGGTCGATCGCGGTGTTGGCCGGCGAGATCTGCATGATCTTGGCGTCGGTCAGGGTGTCGACGAAGTTCAGCGACACGCTGGAGGACTCGGCGCCGATGACGACCGAGGGCGCGCCGGCGACCATGGTGCCGGCGGACGCGGTCGAGATCGACATGTCGGTGGAGTCACCGGAGTCGAGGATGTCGTGGCAGGCCTTGGCGTCGTTGACCCCGCCCGCGGCGTTGATGTCGGAGACGGCCAGACCCACGCCGGCGACAGCCGGCGGCCCGAGGAAGGCCAGGTTTCCGGTCAGCGGCAGGATGCCACCCACCTTGAACGTGTCGGCGCTGGTCTCCCCACCTGCGCACTTGTCGTTGGTGAAGGCGGGAGCGGCGGACTCCGACTCCGACGTCTCTTCGGTGGGCGCCGAGCTCGAGGTGTCCTCGCTGGCGTCTCCGCCGGAGCTGGCGTCGTCGCCGCAGGCGACCAGGCTGAGCCCCAGAGCCGCGCCCAGGGCGACCGTGGCCGTCAGCCGCCTGAACCGCCTGGTGGCGATGGTGGATCGATTCACGTCGTGAACCTTTCTTCTAGTGAGTGCACTTCACCGCGTCCCAGCCCCCGGAAGCCGGGCACAGCACGGCAACCGTAATGTCACCAGAGGTAGCCGCGCCTCCGCGAACACTCTCGTTAGCGAACCGTTACGTCAATCCGCCCCGCCATTTACCCCGGCGAGTTTCGGCCCGAGTCCGCGGCGACGCTCGC
>DOWL01000083.1:1961-4489 GCA_003519585.1 Nocardioides sp.
GGGCGCGGGCTTCGCCCGTTTGGGGCGCGCGGCTTCGCCGCGAAGGACCGGGTCGCTGCGCTCCCTCCGGCGTCTCGGCGCGATCGCCGCGAGCGGGCTGGGGAAACCCTGTTAATGCAGCCCGGCAGCCAGTTCGACCAAGAGAGGTGCCACCAGGAGGGCTGGCAGCAGGTCGGCGACGGGGATCTCGCGGATTCGGAGCAGCCGTAGGGCCACCCCGACCAGGAGTAGTCCGCCGGTGGCGGTGATCGCTGCGAGGTGTGCCGGCGGCATCACGTCGCCGAGCGCGATGCCGGCCAGCGTCAGGCCGCCCTGGACCACTAGGACCGTGAGTGCGCTGGCCGCGACACCCCACCCGAACGACGCGGCGAACGCGATGGCGGCGAACCCGTCGAGCACCGACTTGAGCAGGATCTGTTCAGCACCGTTGCCGAGGCCGTCGTTGAGCGACCCGAGGATCGTGAGCGGCCCGGTGCAGAAGACCAGTGAAGAGACCACGAACCCCTCGATGAAGCGGGCCCGCTCGGCAGAGTCCGCTCCGCCGGCCAGTCGGTGCTGCAGCCAGCCGCCGAAGCCCTCCACCCGTTGCTCGAGCCGCAACAAGGAGCCGGCGATGCCGCCCAGGAGCAGCGCCCCGAGCACGATGAGCATCGGAGCACTGTCGCCCACCTCGTCGGCCAGGTCGGGGGAGAGCACCTCCATCGCCGAGGTTGTCGCGATCAGCAGCGTGACCAACCCGAGGGCGTCGGTGACCAGATCCCTGGTCCGTACCGGCAGCCGGTTTCCGAGCAGGACACCGATCGTGGCGCCCAGCAGGACAGTGCTGACGTTGACGAGCGAGGCGAGACCCGGTAACAAGAGAGGCTCCTGTGGTGAGGGAGGGCGGGCACAGTCTCGCGCACTCGGACTTCTGCACTGCGCCCGAGGGATAGAGGGGTGCCGATGAGCCGCCAGCCGGTCTCGATGCGTCAGGCGACCATCGACGATGTGCCGTTCCTCATCGAAGTGTGGAGCCCGATGCTCCGCAAAGCCGATCGGCAGGATCAGGTCCATGATCTGGAGCTGATCGTCAAGGAGGCCGCCGAGTCGCCGGAGCAGCGGTTGCTGGTCGCGGAGTACGACGGCGAACCGGCCGGCGCCGTCCTGCTCCGCGTCACGCCGATGACCCCGCTCAACCTCGAGCCCACCGTGATGGCGCTGGCGCCGCACGTGACGCCCAGCTTCCGCGGCAAGGGCATCGGCAGCGCGCTGATGGAGGCTGCCGTGCTGTGGGCTGAAGACCTCGGCATCGGGCATATCACCACCGCGGCGGCATCCTCCTCGCGCAGCGGGAACCGCTTCATGGCCCGGCTCTCGCTCGGGCCGCAGGCGGTCCTCCGCGCATCGTCGACCCAGTTGGTCCGCGCCAAGCTGGCATCCCTGCAACCGGCTGGCGCGCGAAGCAATCGGATGGCCCCACGCCGCCACCACGTCCTTGCCGTCCGCCGACAGCTGAGCCGGCGGACCAGCGAGGACACCGGCACTTCCTGACCGGCACCTCCGCTCCGTCACCAGTGTCGGCGGCCGTGACTAGGGTGAGAGCGTGACCGAGGGCCCCACCACGCTGCTCCTGCTCGACGGCCATTCGCTGGCCTATCGCGCCTTCTTCGCGCTGCCGCTGGAGAACTTCTCGACCACCACGGGCCAGCCCACCAACGCGGTCTTCGGCTTCACCTCGATGCTGATCAACGTGCTCCGCGACGAGCGCCCCACCCACATCGGGGTCGCCTTCGACGTGTCGCGGCAGACGTTCCGCATGGAGGAGTACGCCGAATACAAGGCGGGTCGCAACAAGACGCCTGGCGAGTTCTCGAGCCAACTGCCCCTCATCGAGGAGGTGCTGGATGCGATGCGCATTCCCTTCCTCAAGAAGGAGGGGTACGAAGCGGACGACATCATCGCCACGCTGGTCACCGAGGCGCTGGCCGACGGGTCCGGGATCGACCAGGTCCTGATCCTGACCGGCGACCGCGACTCCATCCAACTGGTGACCGAGCGGTCGACGGTGCTCTACCCGATGCGGGGTGTCTCCGACCTGGCCCGGATGACGCCGCCCTACGTCGAAGACCGGTACGGCGTGCCCCCGGCGCGCTACCCCGAGCTGGCGGCGCTGGTGGGCGAGACCTCCGACAACCTTCCCGGCGTGCCCGGCGTGGGCCAGGGATTCGCGGCGAAGTGGATCAACCAGTACGACGGCCTCGACAATGTGATCACGCACGCCGACGAGATCACCGGCAAGAAGGGCGAGGCGCTGCGCGAGCACCTCGCCGACGTGATCCGCAACCGCCGACTCAACGCCCTGGTCACCGACCTCGACCTCGAGAAGCACCCCACTGACCTCGAGTGGCCGTCCTATGACCGGCAGGCCGTGCACACCCTCTTCGACGGGCTCGAGTTCACGGTGCTCCGCACTCGTCTGCTCGAGGCGCTGCCCACCGAGGAAGAGGCGGCGATCGACGACTCGGGGTTCGACGTCTCGATGCGGGGTT
>DOWL01000083.1:4589-9975 GCA_003519585.1 Nocardioides sp.
CGTCTCGATGCGGGTGCTCGGCACCGGCGAGCTCGCCGGCTGGCTGGCCGACAACGCCGCGGGGACCGGCCGCGTGGGCATCCACCCCGTGGGCCACTGGCGGGCGGGCACCGGCGACCTGACCGGGCTCGCCTTCGCGACCGAGGCCGGTGCCGCCTACGTCTCCACCGACCAGCTCGACGTCGACGACGAGGAGGCGCTGGCCGACTGGCTCAAGGACGAGTCCAAGCGCAAGGTGCTCCACGACGCCAAGGGCCCGATGCTCGCCTTCGCCGCACGCGGGATGCCGCTGATGGGGCTCGAGCGCGACACCGCCCTCTCGGCGTACCTCGCGCGTCCCGACCAGCGCTCCTATGACCTGGCCGACCTGACCGTCCGCTACCTCAAGCGGGAGCTTCGGCAGGGTCCGGCCGACGATGGCCAGCTCAGCCTCGAGGGCCTCGACGGCGACGGCGCCGGTGGTGCCGGCCCGGGCGAGACCGAGATGCTGCGCGCCCGAGCCGTGCTCGACCTCGCGGCCGCGCTGGACGACGAGCTCGAGGAGCGCGGCGGGACCCGCCTCCTCACCGAGATCGAACTGCCGCTGGTCGACCTGCTCGCCCAGATGGAGCGCACCGGCATCGCCGTCGATGGTGAGCATCTCGGGGCGCTCGAGGATCACTTCGCCGCTGAGGTCAAGCTGGCCGCCGAGGAGGCGTTCGCGGTCATCGGGAAGGAGATCAACCTCGGTTCGCCCAAGCAGTTGCAGGTGGTGCTCTTCGACGAGCTCGAGATGCCGAAGACCAAGCGCACCAAGACCGGCTACACCACCGACGCCGACGCGCTGCAGGCGCTCTACGTCAAGACCGAGCACCCGTTCCTGCTGCACCTGCTGCGGCACCGCGACGTCACGCGGCTGCGCTCGACCATCGAGGGGTTGCTCAAGACGGTCTCACCGGATGGCCGGATCCGGACGACGTTCAACCAGCTGATCGCGGCCACCGGTCGACTCTCCAGCACCGACCCCAACCTCCAGAACATCCCGATCCGCACCGAGGAGGGCCGCCGGATCCGTGAGGGGTTCGTCGTCGGCTCGGGCTATGAGTGCCTGCTCACCGCCGACTACAGCCAGATCGAGATGCGGATCATGGCGCACCTGTCCGAGGACGCCCTGCTCATCGAGGCGTTCAAGTCCGGGCGCGACTTCCACTCGATCACCGCCTCGCGGGTCTTCGACGTGCCTGCCGACGACGTCACCGTCGAGATGCGCGCCAAGATCAAGGCGATGAACTACGGCCTCGCCTACGGCCTGTCCGCGTTCGGGCTGGGGGCCCAGCTCGGGATCGACTCCGGCGAGGCTCGCGGCTTGATGGACGAGTACTTCGAGACCTTCGGCGGCATCCGCGACTTCCTCGGAGGCGTGGTCGACGAGGCGCGCCGCAGTGGCTACACCGAGACGATCATGGGTCGGCGTCGCTACTTGCCCGACCTGACCTCCGACAACCGGCAGCGTCGCGAGATGGCCGAGCGGATGGCACTCAACGCGCCCATCCAGGGTTCGGCAGCCGACCTGATCAAGATCGCGATGCTCAACGTCGAGCAGGCGATCAGGGCCGAGGGACTCGGCTCCCGGATGCTGCTCCAGGTCCACGACGAGCTCGTCTTCGAGGTGGCGCCCGGGGAGAAGGACGCTCTCGACGCGCTGGTCCGCACCCAGATGGGCTCGGCCGCCGATCTGCTGGTGCCCCTGGATGTCTCGGTCGGCACCGGTCGCAGTTGGCACGAGGCGGCGCACTAGAAGCCGTCCGCCTCGGAATTTGCTCGACTGTCCTCCGATTTCCGAGGTCCCCCTGCGAGTCGCGGGCATCTGCCGAGCATCCTCGGCACCGGCTGCCGACCACGCTCGGCAGTCGGGGTGGAGCTCGGAAATCCGTAGACAGTCGACCGAAATCCGAACGCCCCGGTCGGCAGCACCATGTGACCCGTCGACGGGTTACGGATTGGCGCGCACCTCGTCCGGCACCGCGGGCTTGGCCGCTGGCCGACCCATCAGCAGCGCAACTCCGAGCAACGCGAAGAACAGGGCGCCGTCGATGCACATGACGACCAGGACCAGCGACTGGGCAGTGCTCACCAGCAGCGCGCCGGCCACCAGCCAGACCAACGCGGTCCAGATCAGGATCACGGCGCGACCCTGTCGCCGGGCGAGCGCGGAGTACACGAGCAACTGGATCATCGCCAGCAGGGTGCCGACGACCGCGAACTTCCACAGGTCGTCCTGGATGCCCGCGAAGTCGTCGCCGCCCACGAACAGCAGCGCGAGGTTGGGGAAGAGCAGCGTGCCGATCACGGCGACCATGCCCAGCCCGGCAGACAGGGTCAGCGCCAGCAGCAGGGTGCGCCGGGTGGTCTCTTCCTTCGACAGCGACGGGAAGGCGTAGACGACCACGAACTGCGGCAGGAACAGCACGGCCTTGGCCATGATCAGCCCCGCGGCGTACAGGCCGGCCTGCGAGTCGGACATCGTCGCGCGGGCCACCAGGATGTCGGCGTTGGAGAGCGCAAAGAAGGCCAGCAGCGCCTGGCTGCTGTGTCCCACCTCGCGGAGTAGATCGAGCCCAGGGTGCCCCTCGGAGTGAGGTACGTCGACGCGCGGGCGGCGCAGGGCGAACCAGCCCACGACCACCGGCACCCAGCAGCCGAGGGCCACGCCGAGCATCGCGGAGAACTCGGTCGGGCTGATCAGGATCAGCACCGTGCCGAAGCCGATGCGGCCGAGCCCCTGGGCGAGGTAGACCCCGGCCAGTGGCGCCCAGCGCCGTTCGCCCTGCAGGACGCCTGCCTGCCCACCCATGTAGGTGAGCGGGAAGGTCGCGACGCCGACGAGCAGCGCCGTCGGGAGGCTGTCGAGGTGGAGCATGGTGTTGAGGACGGGGGCGAGCAGCAGGCAGAGCGCGCCTAGGACGAGTGCGCTCCGGAGGCCGACGCCGAGCACCACCCGCTCGATGGCGACCACCTGGTCGGGTGCCGCGGAGATCCGCCGGGCGCCGGTGGCCTGCAACCCCAGTGAGAGCACGCTGATCACGAGTAGCGCACCCATCAGCGCCGAGAA
Organism: Nocardioides sp.; assembly: GCA_003519585.1. Taxonomy (GTDB): domain Bacteria; phylum Actinomycetota; class Actinomycetes; order Propionibacteriales; family Nocardioidaceae; genus Nocardioides. Next base: position 7,681 of record DOWL01000083.1, read on the forward strand.
CGCGCCGTAGGCTTCCTTGCCGATCGTGTGCGCGGCGAGCACCGTGTAGCCGTAGGTCGAGAGGTTCATGATGCCCATCGCGACCGCGATGACGGCTCCGCTACGCAGCCTGCGGCTGGTCTCGGTAGCCATCTTGCTCACGGTGGCGAAGCCTACGGGCCCGCGACAGGCGGCCCACATCTCCGCGCCGTCGGGTGGTTGGATCGTCGCCATGCGGCGCGCGTGGGCACGGGATGCGCCGATCCTGCTCTGGTCGTTGCTCCTGGCCCTGCTGATCCTCGGTCCCGGGCTGGGCCCGGGCTACCTCTTGGTCCGCGACATGGTCTGGGTCCCTGATCTGGCGCTCCGGTCGGACTTCCTCGGGCTCGGGTCAGGGCTACCTCGCGCGGTTCCCTCCGACGCCGCGATCGCCGTCCTCGACGAACTCGCGCCGAGGATGCTCCTCCAGAAGCTGGTGCTGCTCGCGGCACTGGCGGGCGGCGGCCTGGGCGCGACCCGGCTCCTGCCCGGTGAGCCGGACCGACACCAGCTCGTCACGCGGCTGGTCGTGGCCACCGTCTACGGCTGGAACGCGCTCGTGGCCGAGCGGCTGCTCATGGGCGCCTGGCCGGTCCTGGTCGGGTACGCCGTCCTCCCGTGGCTACTGGTCGCCGGCCGGCGGTGGCGGGTGGAAGGGCGGTTCCCGCTCGTCCTGCTGGCGCTGGTGCCCGTCGGTTGCCTGAGTGCCAGTGCCGGCCTCGCGACCGCGGTCGCCGTGCTGGCCGCCACCGCCGGACGCGGCCGGACCCTGCGGGCCACCCTCCTGGTCGCTGCGGCCAACGCGCCGTGGTGGGTCGCCGGGTTGCTGCACGCCGGCTCGGCCACCTCCGACGCCGCGGCCGCCGAGGTCTTCGCTCTCCGTGGCGAGGGGTCGGTGCCGGGTCCGCTGGCCGCACTCACCCTGGGTGGCATCTGGAACACCAGCGTGCAGCCCGACGCGCGCACCGGGCTGCTGGGCTGGGCGGCCCTGTTCGCGCTCCTCGGGCTGGCCGCGGTCGGCTGGAGCTCGTGGTGGCGCCGTACGCCGGCTCGCGACCGGGCCACGCTGCTGATCTGCTGGGGCATCGGATGGGGGATCGCGGTGCTCACCTGGCTCGCCCCGGGGGGCGTGGGGTTGGTCTCCGCGCACGTCCCCGGGGTCGGAGTGGTCCGTGACGGCGCCCGCACCCTGGTCCTGTGCGCTCCGCTGCTCGTCGTGCTCGTGGGGGAGGGGGTTCGCGTCGTGGCGCGCCGTGCCCCCGCGGTCACCGCCGCTCGGATCGCGCTGGCGGTGGGTGCGGTGCTGCTGCCGATCGCCCTGCTGCCCGACCTCGCCTTCGGGGTCTCGCGGCAGCTGCGGCCCGCGCACTATCCGGCGGCGTACGCCGAGGCACGGACGCTCCTCGAGGGCGGTCCGGGCGACGTCCTGGTGCTGCCGCTGTCGACGTACCGGGCTCCCGCGTGGAACCACGGGCAACTGGTCCTCGACCCGATCGGTCGCTACCTGACACCCGACTACGTCGCCAGCGACGTCCTCGTCGTCGACGGGACGCCGCTGTCGGGCGAGGACCCGCGGGTTGCCGACGCCGCCGCTGCGCTGGAGTTGCCGACCCCGGCCGAGCGCTCGGCGGCGCTGGCAGCGATGGGCATCGGCGCCGTGGCGGTCGATCCGAGGGCACCGGGCCCGGCACCGCCCGAGCTGGCCGGCGACGTGCTCCTCGACACCCCAGACCTCCGCGTCCTGCGCCTCGAGGGCGTGGTCGAGCGCGAGGTGGATCGGTGGTGGTACGTCGCCATGGCGGCCGCGTGGGCCGCCTTCGTCCTGCCCCTGGTCTGGGCCACTTCGAGCGGTCTGCGTCGGCTCGCGGGTCGGCGTCGAAGGACCGTGCCGCGCCGGTAACTGGTGAGTAGCATTCGTCACACGCCATCGGCTATCTTTGCGGCGGATCGAGGAGGAGCACCGCGTGAGGATCTTGACGACAGTCGCAGCCATGTTCGTTGGCGGCGCTATCGCTGCTGGCTCGGTCTACGGCCTTGTGGCATCGCAGACCGCCGCGCCAACAGACTCGCCGGCGAACGTCGACGAGGTCGTCTTCGACTACGGGTCCAACAACTAGGGCGTGTCCCGCAAATCCTGGCGGCGCCGGACGCCGCCCAGATCACGCGCTGGCGGCGTTGCCGACGCTTCGAAGACACCCAGTCTGCGTTCGCGCCGGCGCCTTGCCACCGCGCGCCTGGACGACGCCGGCATCCACCACGATTTACGGGACACGCCCT
>DOWL01000083.1:10015-20687 GCA_003519585.1 Nocardioides sp.
CGTTGCCGACGCTTCGAAGACACCCAGTCTGCGTTCGCGCCGGCGCCTTGCCACCGCGCGCCTGGACGACGCCGGCATCCACCACGATTTACGGGACACGCCCTAACACCGAAGCCGTATCCCGAACGTCCTGGCGGCGACGGCGTCTAGGACGATGACTGACGGGATACGCCGTTGTGAGGTGGTTCGCGAGCGGAGCGAGCGTCGCCATGGGCTCGGGCTCGAGACTCACGAGGGTTGATCAGTCTGACCCTGCCTCTCATTCGCCCACCGGGTCCAGCGCGTCGACCCGGGCACCGCGCAGGGCCGCCCGGATCACGGTCGCGAACGACTCCTGGGCGTGCTCCCAGGTAAAGGCATGGCTGGTGACCTCCGCTCCACGGCCCAGCCGCGCCCGTAGCTCCGCGTCCCCGAGCAGCGTGTCCAGGGCGGCCACGAACCCCTCGCGGTCCTCGACCAGGACGCCGGAGAAGCCGTCCACCACCGACTCCTGGGTGCCTCCGGCATCGCGATAGGCCACGGTCGGGGTCTGGTGCATCCCGGCCTCGCCGACGACCAGCCCCCACCCTTCCTTGAGCGAGGGGAGGGCCAGCACCCAGGCCCGCTCGAGCACCTGGTGCTTGACGGTCTCGTCGACATGGCCGAGGAAGGTCACGGCCTCGCCGGCGCCTCGCTCGCGGGCGTAGTCGTGTAGCCGCGCCTCCCACCAGCCGCTGCCGACGATCTGCAGGACCAGGTCGGGCCAGCGCTCGCGTAGGGCCAGCACCGCGTCGATGGCGTGCTCCACCTGTTTGTGGGGGACCAGCCGACCGACGACGGCCACGGTCGGCGTCGGCGACCGGCCGGGCTCGACGGGCAGCGGCGGGTCGGTGCCGTTGTGCACGACCGCCACGCGGGGGCCGCGGACGCCGAGTTCGGTGAGCTCCGTGCGCGTCGCCTGGGATACCGCGACGTACTGACAACGCCGATACAGCAGCGGTGCCAGCCGCCGCTCGATGAACCAGCCCACCCGGCCGGTCACGCCGGGGTAGACCACCGGCCACTGCTCGCGGTGCACGTGGTGGACCAGCACCACCACCGGGGCGCGGGTGACCAGCCGCGAGAAGAACGGCAGGCCGTTCTGGACGTCGACCACGACGTCGGGCCGCCCGAGATCGCCGCGGCGGAGCGCCCGCATGCCCTCGAGGTAGACCGAGAGCTTGGTGCCGCGGCGGACGAAGCGGATGCCGTCGACGACCTCCTCGGGCGGGGCCGCGGCGTGGGCGGCGCACAGCACGGTGACCCGCGCGCCACGTTGGACCAGCCCGGCGGCGATCGTCTCGAGGTACCTCTCCGCCCCGCCGCCCTCCGGGTTGCGGGTGTCGCGCCAGCTCAGGAAGACGACCTCCTTGCCGCGCAGCAGATCGTCCTCGGACACCCGACGAACAATAGAAGGTGACCGGCTATGAGCGATGCCACGTGGGAGGATCCCCGGCGATGGTGAGTGAGGGCACGGTGGGTGCGTCGGCCGCCCCGGACCGCGGCGTGGCCAGGGCGCTGGTGCGCGCCGTGCGACCGCGCCAATGGGTCAAGAACCTGCTCGTGGTCGCTGCCCCCCTAGCGGCGGGGGAGCTCGGCGATCCCGATGTCCTGGCGGCGACGCTGCTCGCCCTGGTCGGCTTCTGCCTGGCCTCCGGCGCGGTCTACCTGGTCAACGACACCGCCGATCGCGACGTCGACCGGCTGCACCCGACCAAACGGCTGCGCCCGATCGCATCGGGTGCGCTGTCGGTGCCGGTCGCGCTGACCGCCGCGGCGGTTCTCGCGGTGGCCGCTGTCGCGGTCGGCTGGGCGGCCGACCCGGAGCTGGCGCTGTTGATCGGGGCCTATCTCGTCCTCCAGCTGCTGTACGCCGTGTGGCTCAAGCACGAGCCGGTGCTGGACATCTCGATCGTCGCGGCGGGCTTCTTGATGCGGGCGGTGGCCGGCGGCATCGCCGCCGACCTGCTGCTGTCGCAGTGGTTCCTGCTGGTCTCGGGCTTCGGCTCGCTGTTCATCGTGGCCGGCAAGCGCTACTCCGAGCTGCACACGCTGGGCAGCGAGGCCGGGACCCGCCGCAGCCTGGTGCGCTACACCGACACCTATCTGCGGTTCGTCTGGAGCACCGCGGCCGGCGCCACGGTGATCTCCTACAGCCTCTGGGCCTTCGAACAGTCCACCGGTGACATTCCCTGGGCGACGATCTCGATCGCGCCGTTCCTGATGGGGTTGCTGCGGTACGCCGTGGACGTGGACGCCGGCACCGCGGCCGAACCCGAGGACATCGTCTTCCGCGACCGGGTCCTGCAGCTGATCGGCCTGGCCTGGCTGGTCACCGTCTGCCTCGGCGTGCTCTCGTCATGACCGGACCGATGACCCAACCCAGCATCCGGTTGCTCACCGGCTGGGGCCGCACCGCGCCGACGGCGGCCCGAGTCGTGGAGATCGCCGCGGACGAGGTTCCGAGCCTGCTGCGCGGTCGTCCGCGGCGCGGGGTCGTGGCTCGCGGCCTGGGCCGGTCCTACGGCGATGCCGCCCAGAACGCCGGCGGCACCGTGCTCGCGCCGATCACCGGTCCGACCCAGCTCCACGCGACCGACGACTCCACGCTGGTGACGGCCGCGGCCGGCACCAGCCTGCATGAGTTGATGCGCACCCTGCTCGACCATCGGCTGTTCGTCCCGGTCACCCCCGGCACCCGCTACGTCACCCTGGGCGGCGCGATGGCGGCCGACATCCACGGGAAGAACCATCACCGCGACGGCTCGTTCGCCGACCAGGTGGTCGCGCTTGAGCTGGTCACCGCCGACGGGGCCGTGCACACGATCGGTCCGGAGTCCGACCCCGCGCTGTTCTGGGCGACGGCCGGTGGGATGGGGCTGACCGGCGTCATCACCGAGGTCACCCTGCGTGCCCTGCCGGTCGAGTCGGCCTACGTGCGGGTCCACACCGAGCGGGTCCCCGACCTCGACTCGCTGATGCGCACGATGCGGGCCAGCGACCACGAGTACCGCTACTCGGTGGCCTGGATCGACACCCTGGCCCGGGGTCGCGCGCTGGGTAGGTCGGTCCTGACCCGAGGCGACCATGCGCGGCTCGACGAGCTCACCGGAGCCGCCGGCCGCCACCCCTGGTCGTCCCCGCGCGACCCGCGGCTCGCCGTACCTCTCACCCCGCCAGCCGGCCTGGTGAGCGGCCCGTCGGTCCGGGCGTTCAACGAGCTGTGGTTCCGCAAGGCGCCGCGCGACCGCGTCGACGTGCAGTCCATCGCCTCGTTCTTCCACCCGCTCGACCTGGTCGCCGGCTGGAACCGGCTCTACGGACGCGGCGGACTGGTGCAGTACCAGCTGGTCGTCCCAGACGACGCGGAGGCAGCCGTGGGTGAGGCGCTGCGACTGCTCTCCGATGCCGGCCAGCCGTCGTTCCTGGCCGTGCTGAAGCGGTTCGGGGCCGGCAACCCCGGGCTGCTGTCGTTCCCGATAGCCGGGTGGACGCTCGCGTTGGACCTTCCGGCCTCGCCCGAGCTCGCCTCACTTTTCCGGTCGTTGGACACACTGGTGGCCGACGCGGGCGGCCGGCTCTACCTCGCGAAGGACTCCCGACTCGGTCCGGACATGTTCGACCAGATGTATGACCGGGCCGAGGAGTTCCGCAAGGTGCGCCACGAACTCGACCCCGACGGCGTGCTCAGGTCCGACCTGGCCCGCCGGCTCCACCTCTGACCCTGATCCAAGAAAGCACTCACATGCTCAACGCCCTCGGCGAGCCCCAGTCCCTGCTGCTGCTCGGTGGCACCAGCGACATCGCCCTCGCGGTAGCCGAGCGGTACGCCGCCACCGGCGGCATCCGGGTGGTGCTCGCCGCGCGACCCGGCCCGCGCCGCGACGCGGCCGCCGCCCGACTCGGCGCGCTGGGCCACACGGTCGAGGCGCTCGACTTCGACGCGACCGACACCGCCAGCCATCCCGCGCTGGTAGAGCAGGCCGCCCGGGCCGGCGACATCGACGTCAGCGTGGTCGCCTTCGGTGTCCTGGGCGACGAGGAGGAGGCCTGGCAGGACCACGACGCGGCGGTGCGACTGGCCCAGGTCAACTACGTCGGCCCGATCAGCGTCGGCACCGCGCTGGCGGGTCAGGTCCGCGCCCAGGGGCACGGTGCGATCGTGTTCCTGTCCTCGGTCGCGGGCGAACGGGTCAGGCGCTCCAACTTCGCGTACGGCGCGAGCAAGGCGGGCGCCGACGGCTACTACCTCGGGCTGGGGGAGGCGCTCCGCGAGCACGGCGGGCAGGTGCTGGTCGTCCGGCCGGGGTTCGTGCACACCAAGATGACCGAGGGCCGCGAGCCGGCACCGCTCGCGGTGAGTGCTGAGGAGGTCGCGGACGCCGTGGTGGCGGGTGTCGCGGCCCGCAAGGAGCTGGTCTGGGTGCCGACCGCGATGCGGTTCGTCATGTCCGGACTGCGCCACGTTCCGAGGCCGCTCTTCCGTCGTCTGCCGATCTGAACTCCCCAGTAACTTCATCTAAGGTCTCCTCCCATGTCAGGTCTGCCGGCCCCGCTGCGCCCGCGTGCGCCGTGGTCGGCCGACCTGCGCAGGTCACGGCAGCTGTTCGCCGACTTCCGGGTCGAGCAGACCGACCCGGCCCGCTTCTACCGGGCGCTGGCGCAGGACTCGGTCGGCCAGTTGTCGGGCTACCTCGACCTGGCCGGAGCCACGATGCTCGACGTCGGCGGCGGCCCCGGCTACTTCCGGGAGGCGTTCGAGGCTGCCGGCGCGACGTACTGGGCCCTGGATGCCGACGTCGGCGAGCTCTCGGGCCAGGGCACCATCGCCTCCGGCACCGTCATCGGCGACGGCATGCGGCTGCCGTTCCGTGACGACGCGGTCGACCTCTGCTACTCCTCGAACGTGCTCGAGCACGTTGCCGAGCCCTGGCGGATGGCCGAGGAGATGCTGCGGGTGACCCGACCCGGCGGCATCGCCTTCATCTCCTACACCAGCTGGTACGGCCCGTGGGGCGGCCACGAGACCGCGCCGTGGCACTACCTCGGCGGGGCGCGGGCCCGCCGCCGGTACGCCGCCAAGCACGGCCACGAGCCGAAGAACAAGTACGGCGAGTCGCTGTTCCCCGTCACCGTGCGGGCCGGCGTCGACTGGGCGCGAGGGCAGCGGCTGGGCGAGGTGCTCGACGTGATCCCGCGCTACAACCCGCGCTGGAGCTATCCGCTCTCCCGGGTGCCCGGGCTGCGCGAGTTGGTGACCTGGAACCTGGTCGTGGTGGTGCGCGCATGGTGACCCGTCAGGCCGAGCATCTCGAGACCGGGCAGCCACGGCCGCGAGAAGAAACCGCGCCACCGGCCGACCCGCCGCTCGCGACCAGGCCCCCACGGGTCCTCCCGACCGCCGGGCTCCGCCAGGCCGGGTACGCCGCGATCCTGGTCGCCTTCGCCTTCTCCCAGTCGGCCGGACAGATGGTCGCCGACACCAAGTTCGACCTGGTCACCGCGCCCCGCCGGTTCCTGGCCAGTGCCCTGCAGCTGTGGGATCCCACGGCGGCGTTCGGCCAGCTCCAGAACCAGGGCTATGGCTACGCCTGGCCGATGGGACCGTTCTTCGTGGTCGGCGAGCTGGTCCGGCTGCCGCCGTGGGTCGTCCAGCGGCTGTGGTGGGCGATGCTCCTCTGCCTGGCCTTCTTCGGTCTGCTCAAGCTGGCCCAGGCACTGCGCCTCGGGACCCCGACGACCCAGGTGCTGGCGGCGTTCGCCTTCGTGCTCACCCCTCGGATCACGACCCTCCTGGGCGGCACCTCGGTCGAGATCTGGCCGATGGCCCTCGCCCCCTGGGTGCTCCTCCCGCTGGTCCGGGCGAGCGAGCGGGGGTCGGTACGGCGGGCCGCGGCCCTGAGCGCCTTGGTCGTCGCGACCTGCGGTGGGGTCAACGCGGTCGCGGTCGCCGCGGTGCTGCCGCTGGGGGTGCTCTTCATCCTCACTCGCGCGCGTGGTCCACGCCGTGGCCGGCTGCTGGCGTGGTGGACGTTGTTCACCATGCTCGCCACCGCGTGGTGGTGGATCCCGCTGCTGCTGCTCGGCCGCTACAGCGTGCCGTTCCTCGACTACATCGAGAACGCGACCATCACCACCGTCCCGACCGACCTGGCGCACACGCTGGTGGGGGAGTCCGACTGGGTCGCCTACTTCGCGGGCATCGACTACCAGGCGGGCCAGTTCCTGGCGACGACACCGTTCTTGCTGCTCGACGCCGCCGCGATCGTCGTCCTGGGACTGATCGGCATCGCGCTGCGCGACAACCCGCACCGCCGCTTCCTCACCCTGGGGTTGCTCACCGGGTTGGCGCTGGTCGGCTTCGGCTACTCCGGAGACCTGTCCGGATACTTCGCCGCCGACCGGACCGCGCTGCTCGACGGCGTCCTGGCGCCGTTGCGCAACCTGCACAAGTTCGACGTCGTGCTGCGGATCCCGCTCGTGCTCGGGCTGGCGCACGCGCTCGCCGTCCTGCCCGAACTGCTCCGCACGCCGGAGTCTCCCGGCGCGAGCCGGGCCGCTGCCTTCTCGGTCCGGGCCATGGCCGTGCTCGCCCTGGTAGCGCTGGCGTTGCCGTGGGCGCAGGACCGGATCGCCCCCCGGCAGGGCGTCGACGCGGTTCCGAACTACTGGCAGGCCGCGGCCGACTACCTGCGCGAGACCGACGACGGCACCACCGCGCTCGAGCTACCCGCCTCGGCGTTCGGCGTCTACACGTGGGGCAACACCCACGACGACGTGCTCCAGGGGCTCGCACAGAGCTCGTGGGCCGTGCGCAACGTGATCCCTCTCGCCCAGCCGGGCAACGTCGAGTTCCTCGACGCGGTGACTCGCACCGTCGAGTCTGGCCGGCCGAGCCGCACGCTGGCTCCCTACCTCGCCCAGAACGGCGTCGGGAGTCTGGTGGTCCGCAACGATCTCGACCGGTTCCAGACCGGCGCACCGGACCCGTCGTACGTGCGCGCCGTACTCCAGCAGTCGCCGGGCCTGGTCCTGGAGCGGTCGTTCGGCCCCACCCTGGGTGCGCCCGCTGTCGAGGTCACCAAGACCGACCAGGGCAACGCCAGGGTCATCAACGGCGGCGGGCTATCGCTCGAGACCGGCTCGATCGACGTCTACAGCGTGACCCCCGGGGCATCGACGGGCGAGCTCCTGACCGACCCGGCACTGGTCGTGGGCGACCCGACGACCGGGTTGCGCAGCGACGCGCGGAGCGTAGGCGCCGGCACCGGAGTGCTGGCCGAGGACTCCGCCGGAGACGAGACCAGCCAAGTGCTCACCGACGGCACCCGGCGGCGGGAGAGCAACTTCGCGGCGGTGCGCTGGAACGAATCGGCGACCATGCCGGCGATCCGTCCGTACCGCTTGCCCGGCCCCGAGCACACCCACCGGTTCCTCGACGACCCGGAGCGCTGGCAGACCACCGAGGTGTGGGCCGGTGATGTGGTCGACGTGACCGCCAGCTCGAGCCAGGCGTTCGCCGACGGACGGGTGCCGCTCCAGGTCGGCTCGCATCCTGGCGCCGCGCTCGACGGCGACCCGCACACGGCATGGCGGTCGTCGGCGGCGCTGGACCCGACCGGCGAGCGGTGGCAGGTCACCTTCGACCAGGCCCGACCGCTCACCTCGGTGACCGTCCGGCTCTCCGCGGACTCCGCGCCGGTGCCGCAGCTCTCGCTGGCCGGCAGCACCGGGGACCCCATCGTGGTCGACGCTCCCGCCCCGGGAGCGCAGCTCACCTACCAGCTCGACGGGCTCGCTCCGACCGAGTTCCTCCGGATCACCGCGGCCGGACCGGATCTGGTCGTCCCCGGCAGCTTCGGCATCAGCGAGGTCCAGCTGCCCGGCATCGACTCGGCCCGGCTCCTGGAGCTTCCCGCCCCCGACGACACGCGTCCGGTCGACCTGATCAGCCTGGAGCGCGATCCCGATCGTGCGTCCTGCCTCCCGCTGGGTCGTACGGTCGCCTGCAACGACGCCCTCGCAGCGCCCGGCGAGGACGGCGACAGCCTGTTCCGCCGGATCCGCCTTGAGAACGACGACACCTACCGGCTCACCGGGACCGTCTCGCTCCGCCGTCACCTGACCGACGTCCCCCTGGTGCCGAACGGACCGAGCGCGGTGGTCGATCCAGGGGCCGACGCGTCCTTCGACGTGGCGCGCAGCCCGTCGGCCGCCGTCGACGGCGACCGCGGCACGACCTGGGTGGCCGAGGATGACGACGACGTGTTGACCGTGGTCCTGCCGGAGCCCGCGACCGTGGACCGGATCCGGGCGTACGTCGACCCCAACGCACCGGTCGCGCGCCCCACGGTGCTGGAGGTCAGCTCGGGTGACCAGCGGGCCGAGGTCGAGCTCGACGCACTGGGCCGCGCCGACCTCCCCGACTGGCAGGTCTCCGAGTTGACGGTCCGCGTCCTCGAGACCGATCAGGCATTCCGGATCGAGGGCAACGACTTCGTCACCGCGCCGCCCGGCATCACCGAGCTCACCGTCAACCGGCAGCGGCTGGTGCCCACACCGGAAGTGGCCGTGACCTACCCCTGCGGCAGCGGACCGACGGTCCGGGTGGGGGCCACCGTCACCCAGACCGCGGTGCGAGCATCCGTGCGCGACCTCGTGCGCGGCGCGTCGGTGCCGTTCGAGCCGTGCACCCGCGACCCGCTGGAGTTGGGCGCCGGCGCCACCGACGTGGTCGGGACGCCGTCCGAGCTGTTCCGCACCGACTCGCTGACCCTGACCCGGGTCGCCGACACACCTCCGCCCGCGGCCACCGCGGCGCCGATCGAGGTGCGCCGCGACGGTGACGGGCTGCCGATCTGGGCCGCCGTACCCGACCGGACCGGAGCCAGCGTGCTCACCCTGCCCCAGAACATCAACGCCGGTTGGGAGGCGACCCTCGACGGCCACGTGCTCGACCCCCAGCGCATCGACGGCTGGAAGCAGGGCTGGACGCTCCCGCCCGGGGCGGCCGGTGTCGTGCGGTTCGACTACGCACCGGCGCCGCTGTTCACCGCGGGGCTGATCGCGGGCGGCCTGGGCGTGCTGCTCTGCCTGGCCGGCGCGCTGGTCCCCGCGCGCCGCAGCCGAGATCTGCCCGCGCTGGTGGCCGGCCGCACGGGCGTCCTCGACGTGGTGTTCCTGCTCGCGGTGGGCGCGTTGCTCGCCGGGACCTGGGGACTGGTGGCGTTCGGAGTGGCGGGTGCCGCGGGCTGGTTGCTGGGGCGCCGGTTCGGCGGCTGGGGCCTGCTCAGCGGGCTCGCCATGGTGCTGGTCGGCCTGGGACTGTCCTGGTCGGTCATCAACGACGCGGACTGGGCCGGCGACTGGCGACAAGGGTGGAGCCTGGTGGCGATCGCCTGCGTGGTCGGCGCGCTGCTCGCGGGTCGGGCGAAGCGGCCGAGCTCACGTGCCGTCGATCGAGACCACGTCGAGCCCGCGCAGGCAGACGGGGGCTGAGCCGGCGGGCGTCGAAAGCGTGACTGCGTCGTACTGCCCGCCCGCGGGCACGAGGAGCGCGTGGCGCCCGGGTTCGAGCTGCTCGGTGCGCTCGGTGTCGCCGATGCCGATCGTGAGTTCGACCGGCTCGGTGGTCTCGTACGACGTGCGGAGGTACCAGTCCACGCCGAGGACGGGACCGTCCAGCGACCAGGTCGAGGGGCCGCCGGTCAGGGTGGCGAAACAGCCGGAGTCCCGCACCGGGGCTCGCTGGCTTCGGCTGACGGTCAGCTCCAACGGCACCAACTGGCCGCTGTCGTCGACCCGCCAGGCGTCGTCGGTGGTCGCCGTACGGAAGTCGACCAGGTCGCCCAGCGGCGCGAGGATCCGGCTGGTCAGGTTGGTCGGGAACGCCAGGGGCGACCAGATGTAGGTGGGCACCGGTCGGTCGAGGACCTGGGACCCGCGCTGCTCGCGAGCCGATGCCTCGAACCGGTCGACGTACCGCTCGGGGCTGATCGCGCCGAGGTTGCGCAGCGGGAACGTCGAGGCCGACACGACAGACGCCACGAGGAACACCGCGGCGGCCGGTACGACGGTTGCCGGCGTGTCCAACCGCCAGCCCGACGGCCGCGGCTCGGAGGACTCGACGGCGCCGACCACCGGGAGGAACGCCAGCCCCACCGCGAGCGGCATCAGCACCGCGACCTCCGTCTGGAACCGCGGGTCGAGCGCGATCTCCGGTCCGAAGTAGATGGCCCGGCTGATGGCGGTGAGGAGAGCGTTGACCACCAGCGCCGACAGGGGGAGCAGCCAGGCACGCGCTCCGCGCCGTCGAGTGCGCACGGACGCGAAGACCACGACCGCCAGCACCAGCCAGGACCCGATCAGCACCAGCTGGGACGGGTCCGGCTCGTTCTGGGTGATGTCGGCGAGCCGCCACCGCAGCGGACCACCGGTCACCGCGGAGGGGAAGGCGATGCCCGCGAGGTACTTCAGCACTCCGAAGAACGGCCGGCTCGCCACGGTGCGCGCCTCGAAGTTGATGCCGTAGAGCACGTAGACCACGACGTAGGCGCCCAGCAGCACCGCCTGGCTGAGGATCGCCGCCCGATAGGTGCGCCAGAGGTGGGCCACCCGATGGGGGACCGGGCCGGAGGCGAAGTACAGCAGCGCG
>DOWL01000083.1:20750-22417 GCA_003519585.1 Nocardioides sp.
CGACCAGCCACATCATCACCGCCACGACCAGGGTGCGCTCGACGAAGGCCAGCCCGAAGACCAGCCAGGCCAGGCTCCAGACCAGGTGGGAGGTACGGCGGTCGCGCAGGTGGCGCACGAAGGCGTCGAGCCCGAAGGTGAGCGCGACCAGCATCGGCAGCTGGTTCACGCCGGCGGCCCACCACGTCGTCGCGGGCAGCAGCAGCGGCGAGAACAGCGCCAGCGCCAGCGGGAACAACACTGCCGGCCGTGGCCCGAACAGGTTGAGCAGCAGCCGCAGCAGACCGAGCCCGAACACCGCGAACATCACGACCAGCTCGGCGGCAGGGAAGCGGAAGTCGAACGCGCCGGCCTCGGTGTTGACCCACGTCAGGAACCAGCTGGCCGGGAAGAGGTGGCCGTTGTAGGACTGGAAGAGGTAGTCGGCGCTCAGCCCCTTCTCCCGAGCCTGCTCGATGAAGTAGAGGTCGTCGTAGAAGAACCACGCGGGCCAGATCACCCACACCCGGAAACAGATGGCGGCCGCGATCACGACCAGCCCCGCGACCAGGACGCCACGCGGGCGGTGCGCGCGTACGCCGGCCGGCGCGTCCGCACCGCCCGTCGGTTCCTCCGCGCCATCCCTCGGGTCGCGCCCGACCTGCGTTGCCACCATCAACTCGACGTGACGCCCCTGGCCGCGCGGGGTGCGCGTTCGGTGCGGGTGACGAACCGGGCGTCCTTGGCCTTGAGGAGCTGACGCTCGAACAGGTAGTAGGACGCGGATGCGAGCGCGATCGTGATGCCGAGGGTCAGCGCGCTGACGGTGAGGAAGCGGCCCGTGAAGACCTGCAGGTCGAGCACGCCGAAGACGGCGTTCAGCACCAGCATGTGGATGGCGAAGATGCCGTAGGAGATCTCGCCCAGCCACACCGGCACGGGGCCGCTCAGCTGTTCGCGTGCCCACCCCTCGCGTTCGGGACCGAAGACCAGCGGGAGCAGGAAGAAGGCGCCCGCGACGGCGTACAGCACCACCTTCGAACCCGCCTCCCACCCCCCGGGCACCAGCAGCAGGCGGGGCCCGGCCAGCGGCGAGCAGGCGATCGCGAAGACCGCGGTGGCGAAGATCCAGCAGCCCGTCACGTCGCGGCCCCAGCGGTCGACCAGGTGCGGACGAGGGCGGACGGCGAGGTCCGCGGAGAGGGCCGCGAAGGCCATGCCGACCGCGAACCAGGGCAGGTAGCCGGGCAGCCACTGGGCGTAGTGCCCCTCGCGGCCCGGGATCTGCGCCACGATCACCTGCCACACGACACCGGCCACCGACATCGCGCCGAGCCAGGCCATGATCCGGGGCAACCGCAATCCGGGCGCGCGACCGATGAACACCAGGCACAGCAGCGGCAGCACGAGGTAGAAAGCCACCTCCGTGCAGAGGCTCCACATCTGGGTGAGCGAGCTGGGCAGCAGGTCAGGAAGGTAGAGCTGGGTCAGGGTGAGGTTGGACAGCCAGACCTGCCAGTCGGCGCCCTGGTTGGCGGGGTCGAAGGCGAGCGCCACCACGACGACCACCCAGTAGAGCGGCAGGATGCGCAGCGCGCGCTTCCAGAGATAGTGGCGGGGCGATGGCGACGCGACCCCCAGGCCCCTTGCGGGGGAACACGGGCGGGTCCGGAGGGAGCCGGGGAGGG
>DOWL01000083.1:22522-22740 GCA_003519585.1 Nocardioides sp.
GTCGATGGCGACGCGACCCCCAGCGCCTTGGCGAGGAACCACGGCCGGCTCAGGAGGAAGCCGGAGAGGATGAAGAAGATGGTGACGCCGAAGTCGAACCGGGCCAGCATCGCGCCGATCCAGCCGTCGTTGATCCGGCCGGTGTTGAACGCCGCGTGGGTGAGCACGACCATGATCGCGGCCACCCCGCGGGCCGCCGTGAGCGCCGGGAAGGAGCG
>DOWL01000242.1:0-422 GCA_003519585.1 Nocardioides sp.
GCCGCGGACCGCTTCAGCCGGCGCACGATCCTGGTGACCGCCGACCTGCTGCGCGCCGTCATCGTCCTTGGCTTCCTTTTGGTGGATGGCCCCGACCGGGCCTGGCTGCTCTACGCGCTCACCGCCGCGCAGTTCATGGTCTCGGCCTTTTTCGAGCCGGCCCGCGCCGCGCTGGTGCCCAGCGTCGTGCCCGCCGACGATCTGCTCACCGCCAACGTCCTGTCCAGCGTCACCTGGTCCGCGATGCTGTCCCTCGGCGCAGCCGTGGGCGGCCTGGTGGCGGCGCTGCTCGGCGCGCCGGCCGCCCTGGTGATCGACGCGTTGAGCTTCGTGATCTCGGCTGTCCTGATCAGCCGCCTCGCGGCCCCGCCGCGGCCCACGCTGCACACGCACGCCGGCGGCTGGACCGACCTGCTGGCCGG
>DOWL01000242.1:549-6252 GCA_003519585.1 Nocardioides sp.
GGCTGGACCGACCTGCTGGCCGGCTGGCGCTACGTCCGCACGCACGTTCACATCGGCGTGACCGCGCTGGTGAAAGGGCTGGGGCAGCTCGGCAGCGTAGACGTGCTGGCCGCCGTCTATGCGCGGCGCGTCTTCCCGCTGGACGCGGACGGCGGCGCGGCGCTCGGCCTGATGCTGGCCTTCATGGGGGTGGGCACCGTGCTCGGCCCGCTCCTGGGCGACCGTCTGCACGACGGCAGCGCGCGCAGCCTGCAGCGCTGGATCGCGGGCGGCTATGCCCTGTCGGCCTCCGGCTGGCTGCTGGTGGGGCTGGCGCCGTCGCTGCCGGTGGCGCTGGCCGGCTGGGTGCTGCGCGGCATGGGCGGCTCGATCAACTGGACGTACAGCGATGTGCTCCTGCAGTTGAAAGTGCCCAACCATGTGCTCGGCCGCGTGTATGCGCTGGACCTGGCGTTTTTCACGCTGGTCGCGTCGCTCGGAGTCTGGTCCAACAGCCTGCTGCTGGACCGGCCGGCCGCCGACCCGCGCCAGGTGGCGGTCTGGCTGGCGGCGGCGGCGCTGGCGGCGCTGGCGGCCTGGGCGACGGCGCTGCGCGTCACGGGCGGCCCAGCCTCGGCCGGGCAGGCGGCCTCTGGCCGGGCCGCGCCCGGGTAGGTCAGGTTTCCCAATTGCACGCGCCGCCCTGGATGCGGTATAAGTAAGCCAAGAGCCGGCCGTTTTGGTCAGGCACAGCGGAGGTGACTATCGGGTAAATCACGCACGGGGAAGATGAGCGCATGGTCCCAGCGCCGACGCGCTCTTTTGGCGCGTCGGTGGCATCCGCAGGCTGCCGGTGAGCGTTGCTCATCGCTGGGATAACGAGGTGGCGGTTCCTGCCGCAGGGCAGGGTTAAGGCGGAGCGTGCAGCGCTTCGGCCGAAAAGCGAGGGTTCAGCGGAAGCCGCCGGGGTCCAGCCACGACCCCTATCTTTTCCCCCAACGGACGTCCTCGTCCCAACAAGTCTGCCCCATAAGCCCGTCGGCGACGGCGGGATAAAGGGCGGGCGGTGGCGCCCAGGTTTCAGATTGGAAGACAGCGGCCGGCCCAGGCGGCGGGCGTTGTCTTCACCTGCGACCTGCCAATCCAAAGTAATCGCTCCACTCACTAGGAGACACTGCCATGTGCGGCATCGTCGGTTATTTGGGCGCGCGTGAAGCCGCCCCGCTGATTGTGGAAGGCCTGCGCCGTTTGGAATATCGCGGCTATGACTCGTCCGGCGTGGCCGTCCTCAAAGACGGCCAGATCCAGGTGCGACGCGAGGTGGGCAAACTCAGTGGTCTGGCGCAGATGCTGACCCAGGAGCCGGTCGCCGGCCACGTCGGCATCGGGCACACCCGGTGGGCGACCCACGGACCGGCCAACGACGTCAACGCCCACCCGCACACGGACTCGAAGGGTGACGTCGCCGTCGTCCACAACGGCATCATCGACAACGCCGCGCGGCTGCGGGCCAGGCTGACCGAGGACGGCGTCGACCTCGTCTCCGACACTGACACCGAGGTGCTCGCGCACCTCATCGGCCGCTCGGAGGCCGACACGCTCGAGGAGAAGGTCTCCGAGGCCCTCGCCCAGGTCGAAGGCACCTACGGGCTGGCCGTCGTGCACGCGGCGTACCCCGATCGGATCGTGGTGGCCCGCAACGGCAGCCCGTTGATCATCGGCGTCGGTGACCACGAGATGCACGTCGCCTCCGACCTCGCGGCGCTGGTCCGCTACACGACCACGGTGGCCCACCTCGACGACGGCGAGCTGGCGACGCTCACGGCCGACGGCTTCACGACGTATCGGCACGACCTCTCCACCGTGGCCCGCGCGGCGACCGAGGTCGACGTCGATCCGGCGGCGTACGACGCGGGCGAGCACGACTCCTACATGCACAAGGAGATGCTCGAGCAGCCCGAGGCGGCGGCCCGGGTGCTGCGCGGTCGGCTCGACCAGCGGTTCGGCACCTCCCACCTCGGCGGTCTCGACCTGGACGCCCGCGAGCTGCGCGCGATCCGGCGGGTCAAGGTGCTGGGCTGCGGGTCGGCGTACTACGTCGGCGAGATGGGCGCCGCCCTGATCGAGGAGCTGGCGCGCATCCCGGCGAGCGCCGAGGCGGCGAGCGAGTTCCGCTACCGCAACCCGATCGTCGAGCCGGACACCTTGTACGTCGCGGTGAGTCAGTCGGGCGAGACCGTCGACACGCTGCTCGCGGTGCAGGAGATCAAGCGGAAGGGCGGCCGCGTCGTCGGCCTGGTCAACGTCGTGGGCTCGGCGATCGCCCGCGAGTGCGACGGCGGCATCTACCTGCACGCAGGACCTGAGGTTGCGGTGGCCTCCACCAAGGCCCTGACCAACATGTTCCTCGGCTTCGCCCTCCTCGCACTCCAGCTGGGCCGGGTCCGCGATCTCTCGATCGCTGACGGCCGGCGGCTGGTCGCGGGACTGCAGCGGCTACCCGATCAGATCGCCGAGGTGCTCGACCGCGAGCCGGAGCTCGCCGAGCTCGCCGGCCGGCTGGCCGAGGCGCAGAGCCTCTTCTTCGTGGGTCGGGTGCGCGGCTATCCGGTCGCGCGCGAGGGCGCACAGAAGTTCAAGGAGATCAGCTACCGGCACGCCGAGGCCTATCAGACCTCCGAGCTCAAGCACGGTCCGCTCGCGCTGATCGACGAGTCGGTGCCGACTGTGAGCGTGGTCCCCGATGACGAGCTGACCGAGCGCAACGTCGCCGCACTGCACGAGGTCGCCGCCCGAGGCGGACCGCTCGTCGTCGTCACCCACGCCACGGTCGACCTCGGCGACCTGCCCGGCCAGGCCTCGGTCCACCGGGTCGACCTACCCCGCAACGAGCGTGAGCTCGACCCGGCACTGATGGTCGTGGCCCTCCAACTGCTCAGCTACCACGCGGCCAAGTCGCTCGGCCACGACATCGACAAGCCACGCAACCTGGCCAAGTCGGTCACGGTCGAGTAGCCGTCAGCCGAACTCGTCGCGATAGACCTCCAGCCCTGCGGTGTACGCCGCCTCCTTGGCGCGACGGATCCGGGGGTCGGTGTTCTCGACCCAGTCGGCGGCGACGTCGACGGCAGCGTCGAGCATCAGCGCCCGCCGCGCGACGGCGTACGCCGGAGAGTCCGGCCAGTGGTGCGGGTCGATGCCGAGTGCGTCGTGGCGCAGGATCGCGTCGTCGACGACCGGGTCGCCGATGGCGAGGTCCTCCCAGTCGAGCAGCCAGAGCCGGTCGGGGGCGACCAGCCAGTTCTCGTGCCACGGGTCGCCGTGCATCGGCGCGTGCACCGAATCGGCCAGCTCGTCGACCAGGCTGCCGAGCGCGGCGACCTCGTCGGTGAGGTAGGAGTGCTCGTCCTTGGCGACGTAGCCCTCGACCACATCCAGGTCGGCCTCGAACCGCTCGATCCAGACCTTGCGGAAGCATGCCGCCGTAGTCGTCGGGCCGCCGAGCCGGGTGGTCAGCTCGGTGTCGGCATGGAGCCCGGCCAGCACCGCTCGGGCCTCGTCGTACCGCGCATGCAGGGTGCTCCGCGTCGCTGGTGGCGCGTCGACGTACTCGAAGAGCAAGGCGGTGCGCCCCGAGATCGTCAGCTCGTCGACGACCGGAGGGGCCGCGTGCCGTTCGGCCAGCAGCGACGCGACCCGGGACCAGGTCGCGAGCTCGTGGTCCTCGTCCTCGTTGGCGGCGACCTCGGCCCACAGCGACCTCCCGCCCACACGTACGGCGAAGGACAGCTTGCCGACGCCGGTGTGGTTGGGGTGATGCTCGACCTGGGCGTCCGGCCCGAGCGCGGCCAGCAGGGCATCCCGAACGTGGCGTACCGCCATCGCTCCAGCCTCGCACAGGCTCCATGGATGAGTCCTGGTGACCGAGCCCACCGCGACGCGGAATCACCGCCCGGTGGACAGGACCCCTACCGTTGACGGGTGAGCAGCACCGCCGATGACACTTTCGCGGACCTCGGGCTCGCCGGGCCCGTGCTCCGCGCGGTCGCCGGCGTGGGCTACGAGGTCCCTTCCCCGATCCAGGCCGCGACCATCCCGCCGCTGCTCGCCGGCCGCGACGTGATGGGCCTCGCGCAGACCGGGACCGGAAAGACGGCGGCGTTCGCGTTGCCGATCCTCTCCCGCCTCGATCTCGGCGAACGCGAACCGCAGGCGCTGATGCTGGCGCCGACCCGCGAGCTGGCGGTCCAGGTGGCCGAGGCCTTCGAGCGGTACGCCGAAGAGTTGCCCGGCGTGCACGTGCTGCCGATCTACGGCGGCCAGGGGTACGGCGTCCAGCTCTCGGCCCTGCGCCGTGGCGTCCACATCGTCGTGGGCACGCCCGGGCGGATCATGGACCACCTCGAGAAGGGCACCCTCGACCTGGGCAGCCTGCGGTTCCTCGTCCTCGACGAGGCCGACGAGATGCTCAACATGGGCTTCGCCGACGACGTCGAGACGATCCTGGCCGACACCCCGGACGACAAGCAGGTGGCGCTCTTCTCGGCGACCATGCCGAAGCAGATCCGGCGGCTGTCGGAGCAGTATCTCCACGATCCGATCGAGATCAAGGTCGAGTCGAAGACCGCGACCGCCGCCAACATCCGCCAGCGCTACCTCACGGTCTCCTACCCGCAGAAGGTCGACGCGCTGACCCGCATCCTCGAGGTCGAGAACTTCGAGGGGATGATCGTCTTCGTCCGCACCAAGCACGAGACCGAGACGCTGGCCGAGAAGCTCCGCGCCCGTGGCTTCAGCGCGATGGCCATCAACGGCGACGTGCCGCAGCCGGTCCGCGAGCGCACCGTCAACCAGCTCAAGAACGCCGAGCTCGACGTGCTGGTGGCGACCGACGTCGCGGCCCGCGGCCTCGATGTCCAGCGGATCAGCCACGTCGTCAACTACGACATCCCGACCGACACCGAGTCCTACGTGCACCGCATCGGCCGCACCGGCCGGGCCGGTCGCAGCGGCGATGCGATCTCGTTCGTGACGCCTCGTGAGCGCTACCTGTTGCGCCACTTGGAGAAGGCGAACGGCGTCGCGCTCGAGCAGATGAGCCTGCCCAGCGTGGACGACGTCAACACGACGCGGCTGGCCCGCTGGGACGAGCAGATCACCCAGGCCCTCGAGGCCACGTCCCGGATCGAGCGGTTCCGCGACATCATCGCCCACTACGTCCGGGAGCACGACGTCCCCGAGGTCGACGTCGCCGCCGCGCTCGCCGTCGTCGCGCAGGGTGACGAGCCGTTGCTCCTCGACCCCGAGCCGGAGCCGCCGGCCCGCCCTCCCCGTGGGGAGCGGCCCGTCCGAGGGCGTGGCGACCAGGGGCCACGCGCCACCCGCGACGGCACCGCACTCGCGACGTACCGCATCGCTGTCGGCAAGCGGCACAAGGTCGAGCCGCGCCAGATCGTGGGTGCGATCGCCAACGAGGGTGGGCTGCGCCGTCAGGACTTCGGAGCGATCACCATCCGGCCGGACTTCTCGCTCGTCGAGCTTCCCGCCGACCTGTCGGCGCAGACCTGGGACGCCCTGCGCTCCACCCGCATCTCCGGCAAGCTGATCGGCCTCAAGAAGGACGACGGCCCGCCGGCCAGCCGGCCGACCCGGAAGCCGCGGCACAAGAACCGCTAGGACGGGTGCCATCGTTGCGGCGGTTTCGACACGCTCGCTGCGCTCGCG
>DOWL01000242.1:6452-41742 GCA_003519585.1 Nocardioides sp.
AGCCCGGAGGCGCGCCAGCGCCGACGGCGTCGAAACCTCCGCAGCGACGGCACCTGCTTAACCACCGTCAATCACTAGGACGGGCTATTAACCGCCCTCCGGGCGCGTGCCAAGGTGAAATTTCGTCCATCGATTCGTCGGGCTTCTCATGGCAACGGACCAGCGATGGGGGGAGGGTGGGGCAGCGGGGCGCGCCCTCGAGTGCGTGGGCCGGGTCCTGGACCTCCGGGCCGCGACCGCCGATCGGGCAGACGGGCTCTCGATCGTCTGCCGGTTCGGCGCCGAACTGGTCGACGCGGCCGCCGTCGGGCACGTCCGTTGCGACCGGCCAGGGCGGGCCAGCCAGCTGTGTGTCTGGCGGGGGAGCAGCCCCGAGCACACCCACTGGGAGGAGCGCGCCGAGAGCCCGGAGGATCCCGGGCCACGGGACTGGTGGGCGCACAGCCCCAGCCGACCGCGGCTCTACGACCTGCTCGACTGCGACCACCTGGCCGAGCTCCCGCTCTCGACCCACGACGCGACGCCGAGCCTGCTGGTCCTGGCTCGCACCGATCCCTTCGACGAAGCCGACAGCGACCGGTTGGCCACGGCTCGCGACTCCCTGATATTGATCGAGCGGCTGGTGGACGTGCTCCTGCCGGCGCCGCCGCGCGACACCACGGACCGCTCGCCGGCCGACACCAACGACGAGGGCGCGGCCCTGACCGCACGCGAGCGGGAGGTGCTGGAACTGCTCGGCCAGGGGCTCCTGGCCCGCTCGATAGCCACCAGGCTCGAGGTCTCCGAGCGCACCGTGCACAAGCATCTCGGCAGCATCTACCGCAAGCTCGACGCCCACGACCGGCTGCTCGCCGTACGCCGCGGCGAGTCGCTCGGCCTGATCTCTGCGACCCAGGAGCGCGAGTCGGTCGCGACGGGGTGGTAGTTCTACGCATAGCCGCCCCGCGGCCGCCGCCGGACACTCGCAGACGTGAAGCACCACCTCGTGGTGAAGATGCGTCGTCGGCTCCCGGAGCCGCCGCGCATCCCCGACTGGATCACCTTCATCACCGACAAGTCGTCGGTGGTGACGTCGGTGGACGCCCAGGTGGATGCGGTGCTTCGCGCGGCCGGCCGGCTGTTCTGGGTCACCCACGAGTACGCCCCCGCACTGGACGGCTGGGCCGCGCTCGAGGTGCACCACGGGCTGGACCGGACCTACCGTCTGGTCCTGCAGCAGGGCGAGGACCGGCTCCCCGACGAGGTGCTCCTCAAGCTCGCTGCACAGCCGAGCGTCGAGAGCGCACACCAGTTGGAGGTGGGGGGCGCCGACCTGCCCGACAACCTGCCGGTCGCAGTCGCGACCGCGCGGGGCGTCGACGACGGCGGCCGCGGGCTGATCGGGCTCGACTTCGCGCGGGCCCTGTCGCGGGGTCGGCGCGACGTCCGGGTGGCCGTGCTCGACACCGGCATCAACCTCGACCACCCCGAGCTGCGCGGGAAGATCGTCGCGAAGGCCGACTTCGTCGATCTGCAGGGCCTCGACACCTCGTCGTTCGTGGGCGACTTCCTGGGCGCCGATGACGACCCCGAGGACGAGCTGGGTCACGGCACGCACGTCGCCGGCATCATCGCCGCCGAGGGTGTGGGGATGGACCCGGGGATCGCCCCTGGCTGCAGCCTGATGGCGGTCCGGGTCCTGGCCACCCTCCGCTCGGGAGGCCGCGACCAGGGCGCGGGCGTGGTCGACAACATCAACCCTGGGATCAAGTTCGCCGCCGACAACGACGCCGATGTGATCAACATGAGCCTCGGGATCCGGCACGTCGGGGGCGGGCTACCGCACGAGGACGTGATCCG
Organism: Nocardioides sp.; assembly: GCA_003519585.1. Classification (GTDB taxonomy): domain Bacteria; phylum Actinomycetota; class Actinomycetes; order Propionibacteriales; family Nocardioidaceae; genus Nocardioides. Next base: position 8,292 of record DOWL01000242.1, read on the forward strand.
CTACGCGCTCGCCCGTGGCGTGACCGTGGTCGCGGCGAGCGGCAACGACGGCACGGACACCAAGTACTACCCCGGTGCCCTTCCCGGTGTGGTGGCGGTCGGCGCCGTCGACGGCGAGGGCCGGGTCGCCTCCTTCACGTCGTACGGCGCGCAGATCACGGTCGTCGCGCCCGGCGTCAACATCCTCTCCAGCTTCGCCCACGGCCGGTACGCCGTCGCGTCGGGGACCTCCCAGGCCTCGCCGTGCGTCGCCGGTGCGGTGGCGCTGCTCAAGTCCTTCGCCCGCGACAACGGGGTCCGGCTCGGGCCCGACGACGTGCTCCGGATCCTCCGCGAGACGTCCGACCGACCGGACCGCCGGCTGCGCAGCACGCACGCCGGATACGGGGTCCTCAACATGACCGACGCCTTCAAGTGGCTGATGGCCTCTCTCAACTGATCACCGAACCACTGACCGCCGCATTCGACCAGGCACGCACTCGGCACGCAGGAGCTCTCATGACCACACTTGACGGGTTCACCATCCCGCATGGATTCCGGATCAGGCGCGCCGACGCCACGATCAGCGGCATCGCCCCAACGGTCGACGAGCTCGCGGCGAAGCGGCTGGTCGAGCTCGACGCCCTGCTGCGCAAGCGCGTCGTACCCGTCGGTGAGGGCGCCGACGACACCTTGCTCGAGTGGCTGAAGCTGCCGCTCACGCCACGGCGGGCGACGGTCGACGACAACTGGGACGACGACACGCTGGCGGCCCGGCTCCACAGCGAGCGCGAGGCGGGTGCCGAGGCGACGTTCCGCGAGGTCATCGACCGCGACCCGGCGCTGGCCAAGATGCGCTACCGGTTCGACGAGAGCGTCGAGGACCGTTGGAGCTCACTCGACTTCAACACCCGCTCGGTGCTGGCGCTCTCGAGTGTGCGCGACCTGATCGTGCTGCGCGCGGCCCGCACGTTGGGCATCACCCAACAGCCCGCACTGGTCAACTTCGCGTTCGCCAACGCACGCGGCGCCAAAGAGCTGGTCACCTACGCGGTGATCAGCGCGGCCCGTGACCACATCAAGGCCCGCGGGCTCAACGTCCGCGACCTCAACACCCTCGGCAGTGCGTCGGTGACCGCACTCCAGAGCGCGAACCTGAGCCTCTCCGAGGACGCGCTCGCGCCGGGCGCCATCAAGGTGGCGACCGGCTTCATCGAGGAGTCGAAGTACGACAAGCTGATCAAGCTCGGGACCGACAAGCCGATCCCTGTCGACCTCCGGCCCCGCTTGGTGCAGTACATCCGCGAGTCCACCGTCGAGGTCACCGAGGAGAACGCGCCGTTCCTGGTGCCGCTCTACCTCGCCCGGGCCGCCACCACGACCACCACGTCGAGCGGCGTGGCCGGCGACGACCCGTTCGCGGTGAGCTTCTTCGTCGACGACGCCGACACCCTGCAGGTCTCCACGGCCGCCGTGAAGTGGGCGGCGCAGCTGTTCTACGTGATGGTGCTCGGCGACGAGCTCGGGGTCTTCGACGCCGTCCGGTTCTTCACCCACCGCTACCTGTTCCGCGACGGCTTCGCCGTGGAGGATCCGAAGCTGCGGCGCGACCTGGAGAACTACGTCTTCTCCGAGCAGTTCCCAGGCCTCGACCGCGAGACCGGCGAGACCCGCACGATGCGGTGCACCCGCGACGGCGAGCGGCGCTCGTTCTACCGGCAGGTGTTCAACCACGGCTCCGAGCCGGTCCCCGGCGACGGGATCCCCAACTCCGACTTCGCCCGGCTCTGGAAGATCCTGATGCTGGAGTCGGCGCGCTACCTCGAGCGGGCCCAGTCCAGCCCGCACCCGGACAACTACGTGTCGCGACAGAACGTGATGCAGGCCGTCGAGGACCTGCAGTACAACCTGTCGGTCACCTGCGTCGGCATGTCGACCGTGATGACCCCGCTGATGTACGCCGAGCTCGACTTCGTCGTCGAGCGGATCCTCGGCCACCCCGAGGTCCGCAAGCACCTGGTGCCTTCGGGCGGCTCGTGGTGGAAGGTCGTCGAGAAGCTGCAGGCCGGCCAGGGCCGGCGGGCGCGAGCCTCGGTGCTGTTCAACAAGGCACGCCTGGGCTACACGCTGATCCGCGCGATCGCGGAGTACACGCCCTCGCGGTTCGAGCAGGACGACCCGTTCGCGGCGTTCATCAGCAACGTGGATGCGTTCATCACCACCCAGTCGATCCTCCAGGAGGAGGCCACCGGTGCTGGCGATCACGACACCGAGGGCTCGTCCTACGACGACGAGGGCTACGACAGCGGTTACGGCAGTGGGTACGGCAGTGGGTACGGCAGCAACGGCCACGACAGCGGCTACGGGAGCCAGGAGAACGGCCAGAACGGCTACGGCAGCGGCGCCCTGCCAGGCATGCCCGACCTCTCGAAGCTCCCGGGCATGCCCAGCATCCCTGGCGTCAGCGCGCCGTGGCCGGGCTCGGGCGGCGGGTCCAACGGCACCGGAGGCTCCGGCATGGGCGCCCCGTCGCCCACGCCCGGTGGCTCCGGGGACGAGTGGGACTTCTAGGCGAGCCACGGACAGGTCAGACACGAGCGGATGAGCACGGAGGCCCGGATGAACGACATCGTGACCCCCGACGGACAGATCCTCGGGCAGGCACGCAGCATCGCCCAAGGCTGGCTGTCCACCAGTCAGGCGTTCGCCAACCTGCCCTGGGACGAGCAGCAGAAGGTCTACCTCGACACGGTCCATCGCGAGGCCAACCGGCTGTCGACGGCACAGGGTCTGCCCGACCAGTTCTCGCGGCCCCAGGCCACCGATTCGGGCAAGGAGATGGGCTTCAAGGGCTACGACCCTGGGTTCCAGGGCTCGACCCAGGCCTTCAACGAGCTCGTCGACTCGGTGGACTTCCCGGCGTTCGTGGCCGACCTGCTCAAGGCCGTGTTCAACGCCAACCTCAAGGTGATGAAGGAGCAGACCGACTCCTACATCAAGCTGATGAAGGAGTGCACGAAGTCGACCGCGGACTTCATCAAGAAGATCAACGATGACGACACCTTCGCCAAGCTCGCCGAGAGCAAGAGCGATCAGTACAACGTCTCGACCGAGCAGCAGCCCGACGGCTCGATGAAGCTCAACCTCACCAACCCGCAGGGCGACAAGGTCGACCCGGAGGACTCCGAGGTCAAGAAGGCGATCCTCGAGACCAAGCTCAACATGGCCAAGGAGCACCGGGCCGCCCTGCGTGAGGTGCTGCTGATGGGCGTGACCCGGCTCGTGGTCGACAAGGGCGTGGTCGAGGCCGGCGTGGAGTTCATGATCACCGCGAACCGCAAGAGCACGGCCATGCACCAGGACCAGAACATCAACACCACGTCGATCCAGATGGACTACGACCCGCCGCTGTTCGGGCTCTTCGGTGGTCCCAGCGGGTCGATGTCGATGACCAACACCAACATCCAGGTCAACACCTCTCAGAAGGAGGCCACGGACACGCTGTCGGCCAAGCTCACCGGCAAGGTCAACATCCAGTTCAAGACCGACTACTTCAAGCTCGACAACTTCGCCAACATGTACGCCGACGGTGGCGTCGCCGCTCTCAAGCCGGCGCCCGGCGCGGCTGCCGGCCCCCCCCCGCCCCCCGGCCGCTAGGCCCATGACCCGCCATGGCCCTGGCCCTGCTCCGGCTCGACGACAGCACCGAGACCGAGGTCTCGTTCACCGTCGACACGGGGACCAGCAGCCACTTCCGGCTCCACCTCGGTCAGGAGGTCCGACGTGAGGACGGCATCGATATCCTCGACGGTCCGTACTGGTCCTCACCCCTGCAGGCCAACCCGGCCGCGGGCCGGCACATCGACACCCGGACCACCTACCAGCTGCCGCTCTCTTTGGTCACCGAGCGGGGCACCCTCGCTCAGGTGGAGTCCTGTCGCGGCCCGGACGGCCGGGGGCCGGCCTGGTCCCGCCCCGTCCGGCTGCCCGTCGCGGTGCCCTTGCGTTCGGTGCTCACCCCGCTGGACGACGGTCCGCGCGCTCGGGCTCAGCGGCGGGTGATGAGCATGTCGATGTCCGGAGCTCCCGTGACTGCACGCCCGTTGGCCCACCCGCTGGTGCGGCCGCGGACCGTCGCCGTACGCAGTGCTCAGGAGACGTTCAGCAGGCCGGCCAGCATCGCCGATCTGATCGGGACCATCGTGCAGGCGGCCGCGCCGGTCGTCCTCGACGTGCTCAACAAGGCGGTGCCCGCTGCGGCGCCCGGCGCGGCTGCGGCGGGCGGCGCCAAGGCGACCGCGGACCCGACGGCCGGACTGCTCGCGGACCTGCTGCGCACGGTGCTGGGCTCGCTGGCCCACCCGCCCTCCCCGACGGCTCCGGCGGCGGCCGTCACCGCACCGGCGCCGGTCGCCACTGCTCCAGTCCCCACCGCAGCGCCTGTGCCCGCCGCCACGACGACCGCTCCCGCACCGGCGACGAACGTGGCCAAGCCGGCCTCGCTCCAGGTGCGCGAGGCGAATCGGTTCCTGCCCTCGTCGTACGCGCGGCCGATGATCTTCGGGGTCGACGACGCCCTCATCGCGGCGGTGGCCGGGCCGGCGCTGTCGAGCGTCGTGGGCCCGCTGGTCCAGGCGTTGCCGCAACTGCTCAATGCCGCGAACGCGCAGAAGCTCGCCCGCCAGAAGGAGACCGACAAGCAGGTCACCGACCTGCTCTCCGAGGTGAACCGGTCGATGCTCATGCAGCAGTTGATCTCGGCCCAGAACCAGCCGGTCAACCCCGGCGTCACCTCCTCCGACCTCGCCGCGATCGGCTCGCTGCTGCAGCAGGTCGCCACGACACCGGCGCCCGCGGGGACCCCCGCCGGCGCGCTGGCCGGCACCGTCGTCGGCTCCCTCGTCGGCGGCCTCGCCCGCCCTGCCACCGTCGATGATCCCCGCGACCAGCCGATCGCGAGCCGCGCCACGCTCACCTCGGTCACCGGGCCGGAGGTGACCCTGCTGGGCGCACCGAAGATCGCCTTCGCCCAGGGGCAGGCGACCACGCTGCGCTACCGCCTCGAGGTCGGTGCTGACGGCCCGACGGCCGCATTGCCACGGGCGATCCTGACCCTCTGTATCCGCGAGCCGGGCGGGGCCGCCGACCTCTGCACGCGCACCGAACGGCTGACCGACGTGGCTCCGGGCCAGGAGCTCAAGGTGGTCCTGACCCCCGAGGAGTGCGCGGCGCTGCCGGCCGACACCGATCTCGAGGTGCTCGCGTCGCTGCGGTGGAAGGGCGCCCGCGGGAGCTACCAGTCCACCTGCTGCCACCGCGTGGTCGTGATGACGCGGGTGCAGGTGCGTGACCGCGGTGCCGTGGTCGGTACGCCGGTCGAGCTGACCGACATGAGCCGCTTCCGCGGCTTCTGGAACCAGGTGTGGGCCTCGTCCGGCACCGGTCCGGGCGGCGAGATCTCGCCGCTCTGGGGCGTGGATGTGGCGCTGCGCTACTCGGTGGTCGCGGTGCCCGGAGAGCGTGGCAACGGCCTGATGGAGGCGAAGCTGCAGCCTCCGCCGGCCGACCCGGACGACTCTGGCGCCGACGGGCTGCGGGTCTCGACGAAGGGCCGGCTCAAGAGCGGTCTCGAGGTGAGCGTCCACGAGCTCAACAAGCTGCTGCCGCTGTGGGCCGGCGAGCAGCCGCTCACCGACGCCGACCTCACGGCGTTCACCGCGCGCGGCTGGCTCGCCGGTCAGGGCGGAGACGCAGTCACGCAGGTGCGGATGGAGGGCAAGCGCGGCACTCGGGGCGTGCTATGGGTGGTGCCGGTCCTGCGGCTGCGCGAGTTCACCCTGGCCACGGTCTCGGACGTCGATCCCTATGGGCAGGTGATCGGCACCCAGGACCGGCCGGTGCACTTCCCCGTGGTCGAGAGCGTCCGGGTGCTCGGCCTCGCCTCGCTGCGGGAGGCCGCCGACCCCGGCGACGCCGCCGAGGTCGACGGTGCCCAGGACGCCGCGGGCGCACCGGCGTCGTACCGCTTCGACGGCTACGACGTGGTCCTCCAGTCCCTGGTCGGCCTCGAGCCCGCCGTACCACTGCCGCGGAGCGGGAGCTGAGGACCATGGACGAGGCGTTCGTGCCGCTGGCCGAGCTGGTGCCCGAGCTGTTGCCCGCCGTACCCGACCTGTACGACGAGGACGCCGGCGTGCGCACCTGGGTGACCGGCTACGAGGTGGACACCCCGGTCGAGCTGGCCATCGGCGTACGCCCCGACGGCACGGTCGAGCTGGGGGCCAGCCCGCCGATCTACCACGTGGCCACCGCCCAGCTGCCGGTCTTCCACTCGATCCGGGTGGTCGCGGTCCGCGAGGAGGTGCCCTGATGTCCTCGGCGCTCCAGGACGAGGTCGGGCCCGCCTCGGCCAATGTCTCGTGGCGGCTCAACGACCTCGTCGACTCCATGGCCGTCGAGCTCGACCGCAGTCGCGAGACGCTGGCTGTCAAGGCGATCAACAAGAAGCTGAGCTACTCGGTCAAGGAGGTCGCCCTCGACGTCCACGCGTTCTTGACCTACGACGGCGACGCGGTTCGCTTCGTCACCGCCCAACCGGGTCAGGAGGGTGCGTCGAAGCTGACCATCCAGCTCGGCTCCATCACCGACCAGCAGGTGCGCGCGACGGCGAAGGTCGCCGAGCCCGGCGCGCCCCGGGAGAGCCTGGGTGAGCTCGACGTGGACGAGAAGACCAAGTCCAAGCTGCGCAAGATCGGCGTCAGCTCCGTGGACGACCTGAAGGATCTCGAGGCCCGCAAGGTCGACCTCAAGGAGGCGACCGGCACCGACATCGACTACAGCAGCCTGGCCCGCAAGATCGGCCAGTCCCGCCGGGCCAAGGCCGCCCCGTCGATCGACGGGGTGAGCCTCTCGCAGACCGACGGCGAACCCTGCCTGCTGGTGGAGGGCCGCAACCTCGGCGTGGACCCGACCTTCCCGCCGGTGGCCGTCGTCAACGACCACCTGGTCGAGGTCCTCTCCAGCGGCCCCGGCCACGTGGCGCTCCGGCTGGATCCGGATCATCCGCTCCGCGAGGACAACGAGGTCGTCGTGACCTTCGACCCCTACGCGGTCGTCAAGGTGAACGTGAGGGCGTGAGGCGATGTACGCGCGACCAGCAAGCCGCGACCAGGACTTCGACCAGCTGCTGAAGACCACCTATGGCCTCCCCCCGGCGGGGCGGCGCGGCCGTCCGCGTGGTCGATCGGTGACCATGACCGCCGACACCGGGGTCGAAGTTGTTCCGCAGCCGGGCCTCCCGCCGGTCCCACCCGAGGAGGCCACCGAGCTGCTGGAGTACGTCGTCGACCGCGAGCCGGTCGACGTACCCCAGCCGACGGAGCCCCCTCCCGCGCCGCTCCCGGCGCCGGTCCTGCCAGCGCCGCCCGCAGGTGACCTGCCACCCGCGCCCGCGCCGACCCTCCCGCTCGAGCCGAGCCCGGCACCCGTCCCGGCCGTGCCTGCCACCCCGGTCACAGGTCCGGCAGCAGCCGCACCGGTCGCCACTCCTGCTCCGGCGACGACGACTCCCGCGCCCGCAGCCGCGACGGCACCGCCGCCAGCGCCGCCCGCGGCGGCCGGGGCACCGGCGCCAGCGGCCGCAGACCCGGTCGCGCTCCCGGCCTCGCTGGCGGCCTCGCCGCTCACCTCCGACGACCTCGCCGCCGACCTGCGCAACATCCTGTCCGGAGCTGCGTCCACGCCCGGTACGTCGGCCGCGGCGCCCGAGTCCGAGCCGGCGGTGCCGGACCCCGGCCGGCCGATGCCCGACAAGCCCAACGAGCAGGCGATCTTCGACAAGATCGCGCAGAGCATGGAGTACGCCAACAGCTTCGATCTCGGCAACGTCGACCTGCGTCGCCGGTTCGATCAGTTCGACCGGCAGGACGACGCCCGTCGGTCCCCGACGACGACGGCACCGATGAGCGCCGCCCAGTCGGTCGCCGCTCCGGCGGTCGACGAGGCTGCGCTGTTCCGGCGTTCGGTGCCGTTTGGATCACTGTCGAGCGTGCCGCTGACCGGTGGTTGTGTCACCGGCATCGGCGCGCTCACGCCCGGTCCGGAGCGGAGCGTCCCGATGTACGACACGGGGGAGCACGTTCAAGCGGGCGGCGATCTCTATCCCGACCAGCTCAACGTCAACGGGGTGCTCTTCTCCTACGGCCAGATCGTGGCGATGGGCGATCTCTACAACGACGTCAACGACCTGCGGAGCGCGTCGGCGTCGGAGCTGAACGCCCTCAAGGCATTGATCGCCGAAGACACCAAGCACTACACCGGCGGCGGTGGCTCCGGGGTCTCCAACAAGCGCTGGAACGACGCGACCTCCAAGCGCTACCTCGAGCTGGCCGAGGAGAACTACGCGCACTTCTCACCGCCGACCGTGCTGGGCATGACGGATTCGACGTCGCGGCCGACCAACCGATCGGAATGGGAGAGGTACCACGAGCAGGCCATCGAGGAGATGAGGACGCTGGTGGCCGCGAGCCCCAACGCCAGCGTGGCGCCGTTCGGGCCGCTGACCACCAACGCGTTCGGCGACCACTTCCTCACCGACGCGTTCGCCGCTGGCCACCTGGTCAACAAGGAGGTGGTGATGAGCCGCGTGCGGGCGGCGTTCTACTCCAGTGGTACGACGACGACCTCGGCCGGCGCGGACTTCCTCAAGCGCTTGGCGGCGGCGTGCTGGGCCCGCACCCCGGTGCGCAACGTCTTCAGCCCACTCGAGCAGTACGACGGGGTGCTGGGCATCAAGCACTTCAACTTCGACACCGTGGGCATGTTCCAGAAGCTCCTCGAGGGCATCGCCGAGCAGGCGCCGGCCAAGGTCGTCAACCTGCCGCTGAAGGCACTCCACGACCACCTCAACGAGGTGGGCGTCGAGGTCACGAACGACGCGGGCGACGCGCCGTGGCACCTGAAGGGCGACGGCCATCTGGCCGAGACCACCACGTTGCCGATCATGAAGCGCGCGGTCCAGCAGTCGATCGACAACATCCTCTCGCCGGAGATCCTGGTGAGCGAGGCGGACCGTGGACCGTTGTCGATCTCGTCCCATCCGGCCCTGCTGGCCCGGGTGTGGCAGCACGTGCCCTACCCGACCGCGGCCGGCCGCGCGCAGGCGGTCGCCGCACTCACGACGTACACCGACCTCGCCTCCCCCGTGCTGCTCAACGCGGCGGCCGAGGTGATCGAGAAGCAGGCACCGTTCATCGCCCAGGAGCTGATCGACCGCAAGATCGTGCGGCACGAGGACGGTCCCGACTACGAGTGGAACGGCAGCGCTTGGCAGAAGCGCCGTTAGGCCATGTCTCCCAAGTCCCGGCGGCGCAGCCGCCGCCCAGATCACGCGCTGGCGGCGTTGCCGTCACTCGCTGGACGTACAAGTAGAGCTTCGCTCCGGCGCCTTGCCACCGCGCGCCTGGACGACGCCTGCATCCACCGCTACTTGAGAGACACGGCCTAGGAGACCAGACATGACATCCATGACCGGCACCAGCACGAACAGGTTCCTCGAGACCCGCCGCTACTACGGTGGCCGGCACGACGTGCTGGCCCGCCCCCGCCGCGGCCACGCCTGGGCGGTCCCGGCTTCGGCCGCCGACCGGGTCCTGGTCGTGCTCATCGAGAACGGCGGCATCGACCTGGGACTGCCGGACCTCGTGGACAAGCTGATCAGCGAGATCCCCGGCGCCTCGTCGGTCATCAGCGACAGCATGAAGGCCCAGCTGGTCTCGGGACTGAAGGATTGGCTGCTCAAGACCACCGACCACCTGATCGAGTCGGCCGAGCTGGCGCTGAACCGGTATTCGGCGACCAAGCCCGACACCTACGGCGACGTCGTCGTCCTGCGCGACTCGACGGCGACGTTCGGCGAGCTGAAGAACGCCCTGTTCACGGCCAGCCGGGCCGGCAAGGTGATCGACCTGGTGATCCTGACCCATGGCCGCAGCGACTACATCTCGGCCGACAACGGCATCGACGGCGCCCGGATCCGCGCCCTGGCCCGCGAGTACGGCGGCCCGCTGAACATCCGCTCGGTCTACATGATGAACTGCGTCGGCTCGAGCCTGAACCAGGCCTGGCTCGACATCGGCGCCCGCACCAGCGCGGGCAGCCACGAGAACAACTACCTCCCCGAGCCGACGACGTACTTCTTCTTCTCGGCTTGGAAGGACGGGCAGACCTTCGAGTCCGCGGTCACCGGTGCCTACCGACGCACCGTCGACGACATGAACGCGGCGCTGCGCGGCCTCGTGATCGGCCTGGTGCCCTTGGCCGGTGCGGCGCTGGCCGGCCAGATCGACGTCAGTACACTCTCCTTCGTGGTCGCCAGCCGGCCCGAAGTGGTGGGGACCGGCTCGGTGACGATCTCGACCGACGCACTGCCGCCCGCCACGAGCGGCACCTCCACGGGGCAGAGCCTGGTCACGACCGTCGTACCGACCCGGACGCGTGCGCTGGTGCGCACGATGTCGGTGCCGCGGACCGTGTCGCCCAGTGGACGCACCTTCATCCAGCGCTGGGAGCTTGCCGGGCCGCAACTCGACCAGCGGATCCTCGCGGTCGAGGCGTTCCTGAGCGACCGCGTCGCCACCCCGCTGACTCAGCCGCAGATCGACGCGCTGGCGAGCTTCGGCGTCGGGATCGGCGCTCCGGCGCTGCTGCGCTCGACGTTGCTGAAGATGCTCGACGCGGGCGACCTGACCTCGATCCCGGGCGAGATGCGCAAGTGGACCAAGATCCGCCGCGACGGCAAGGTCGTCGAGGACGAGCGGCTGCTCGAACGGCGCCGTGCCGAGGCCGAGCTGTTCGGTGGCGGTCCGCTATCCCTCGTCGCCGTACCGGCCTCACGTGAAGTGCGCGAGTACTCCTACCAGCAGAACCCGGCGGCCGCCGCGATCGGACTGGCCGAGGTCGTCGAATGGGGACTCGCCGCCGGTGCGATCGTGCAGTCCGGGGTGCAGGACGCCGCCGGCTCGTTCAGCCTCACCTACGACGACGCGCACCGACTGCTCACCCCCCAGGGTCGGCTCGGGATGCCGGGGGTCGCCGCCGCCACGCAGTCCTATCGGCGTCGCTTCCTCACCGTCCCGCAGTTCCGTGCCGGCACCGCGCACGCGACGATCGACCTGGTGTGGAGCGGCAACGCGTACGGCGAGATCACGTCCGTGGTCTTCGAGCGGGTGCTCACCGAGTCGAGCGAGTGGTCGAAGTCGGACCTGCACATCACCGTCAACGCACTGAGCCGGATCCCGGTGAGCAAGGACCCGCGCGAGTGGCCGATCACCTTCCGCTACCAGGGCACCTACGACCCGCTGGGCAACGGATACGTCGAGTTCCAGGGCGAGATCGAGGTCAACGCCTTCGGTGGGGTGCGCTGGATCAGCCCGCACCAGGCGGTCTCGCGGTCGCTGTCCGACTTCCTCCTCAGCGGAAGCCCGGAGGACTGGGTCCGGCGCGGCCCCGACGTCTGGCCGGCCACGCCGACGATCCCGGCCGAGCAGGCGGCGTTCCTGCGTCAGAACGTGCCGGGGTGACGCCGACGCCGGTTTGGGGAACCGTGGCTTCATGAGCCTGCTGCGCACCAAGTCGATCGAGCAGTCGATCGAGGACACCGAGGAGCCGGAGCACAAGCTGCGCAAGGATCTCGGGGCGCTCGATCTCGTGGTCTTCGGTGTCGGCGTCACGATCGGCGCGGGGATCTTCGTGCTCACCGGCACGGTGGCTGCCACCAACTCCGGACCGGCTCTGGCATTGAGCTTCCTGATCGCGGCGATCGCGTGTGCGTTGGCCGCTCTCTGCTACGCCGAGTTCGCCTCGACGGTGCCGGTCGCCGGCAGCGCCTACACGTTCTCCTACGCCACTCTCGGCGAACTGGTCGCCTGGATCATCGGGTGGGACCTCGTGCTCGAGTTCACCATCGGCGCGGCCGCGCTCTCGGTCGGATTCTCCGGCTACCTCCAGTCGCTGCTGGACGGCACCGCGCTCGAGATCCCCGAGTCGATCGGCTCGGCCTCGGGCGGCGCCATCGACCTGCCCGCCGTCGTGATCGCGCTGCTGGTGATGGTGATGCTGGTGCGCGGCACCAAGTTCTCCAGCCGGGTCAATCAGATCGTCGTGGCGATCAAGCTCGCGGTCGTGGCCGCCGTCATCGTGGTCGGCTTCGCCCATGTCTCGCCGTCCAACTGGAAGCCGTTCATCCCCGAGTCGCAACCCGTCCCGGAGGGCGGCGGCGGCTTCGCACAGACGCCGTTGATCACGACGCTGCTCGGCATCGAGCCGGCGGTCTACGGTCTGGCGGGTGTCATCGCCGGTGCGGCGATCGTGTTCTTCGCCTTCATCGGCTTCGACGTCGTCGCCACCACCGCCGAGGAGGCGCACTCGCCGCAGCGCGACGTCCCGATCGGCATCCTGGGCTCGCTCGTGATCGTCACCGTGCTGTACGCCGCGGTCAGCCTCGTCGTCACGGGGCTGCAGAACTACACCGAGATCGACCCGGAGGATGCCGCCCCGCTCGCCACGGCGTTCAAGGCCGTGGGCGTCGACTGGATGGGTGACCTGATCTCCGTCGGTGCGTGCATCGGCCTGGTCGTGGTCGCCATGATCCTGATGCTCGGCCAGACCCGAGTCGCGTTCGCGATGGGCCGCGACGGACTGCTGCCCCGCTGGCTGTCCAAGGTGCACCCGACGTACGGCACGCCGTACCGCATCACGCTCATCACCGGCGTGGTGGTGGCCGTGATCGCCGGCTTCGTCGACCTCACGACCCTGGCCGACCTGGTCAACATCGGCACCCTGTTCGCCTTCATCCTGGTCAGCATCGGTGTGGTCATCCTGCGCCGGACCCGGCCCGACCTCCCGCGCGCCTTCCGGGTGCCGTTCGCTCCGGTCGTGGCGACGCTGGCGACCCTGATGTGCCTCTACCTGATGCTCAACCTCAAGGGCGATACCTGGGTGCGCTTCCTGATCTGGATGGCGCTGGGCCTGGTCGTCTACTTCGCCTACGGCCGCCGGCACAGCCGCCTCGAAACCCATCGAACCGCGTAATTGAGATCCCACATCTCTGGAGGGAGCGGAGCGACCCGGTCTTTTGCGGCGGAGCCGCGCGCCCGGCGAGCGTCGGCGAGCGTCGCCGCGGACTCGGGCCGAGACTCGCCGGGGTATCAGAGCAGCGCGACGAGTGAGGCCGCGGCGAGCTGACCTGAAGCCGCGGCGGTCACCACCGAGGCCATCGGCATCGGCAGGGCGGCGACATGGGCCATGTCGCCGGCCGCGTGCACGCCAGGCACGCTCGTCCGGCCCATGACGTCGATCTCGACGCAGCCCGACGGGTTGAGGGCCAGTCCGAGCTGCTCGGCGAACGGCGCCCGCTGCCGCAGCGTCGTCGAGACGAACAGCCCGGCCACCTCTTCGGACGGACCGTCGGCGAAGCTGACGGTCGCGCCCACCGGGCTCGGGCAGATGCCGGTGACCGGCTCCCGCCGCACCGCCACCGCGCTCGGGAGCTCCACACTCAGCTCCTCCCCGTCCGTGAACACGGTGACCCGCGAGGCGATGGGGCCGACCAGCCCCGGTAGGTGCCCGGCGCCCGCCACCCCGAGGACGCCCACATGCCCGCCCGCGAACTCGTGGCCGTGGCAGAACGGACAGTGCGCGACCACCGAGCCGAACAGCTCGGCCAGCCCGGGCTTGTCGGGGAGCACGTCGGCGACGCCGGTGGCGAGGACCACCCCGCGCGCCTCGACCGTCTCGTCACCGAGCGCTACCCGGAAGCCGGCGCCCTGGACGGCGATAGAGCTGACCGCTGCGTCGCGCACGGTCGCGGTGTCGTACGCCGCGAGCTCCTTGCGGGCCGCTGCACGGAACTCCGCCGGCGGCGTGCCGTCGTGGGTGACGACGTTGTGCATGTGCCCGGCCGGGTCGTTGCGGTAGCTGCCGGAGTCGACCATCAGCACCCGTCGGTGCACCCGGGCCAGCGTGAGGGTCGCCTGGAGTCCTGCCGGCCCGCCGCCGATCACGACCGCGTCGTACTGCTCGTTCATCTGTGCTCCCTGAGGTCTTGAACTTGTGTCAGCTACGAGGATGTGGCTTCATGTCGACATGAAGTCAAGTCGCGACGACGACCAGCACGTCGACTGGTCGATCGGGGAGGTCGCTACCCGCTTCGGCCTGGAGACACACGTGCTCCGGCACTGGGAGGACATGCGGCTCCTCACGCCGGATCGCGACGCGGCGGGGCGGAGGCGATACGGCCGCGACGACGTCGTTCGGGTCGCCACCGTGATCCGCAGCAAGGCCGCCGGCATGAGCCTCGAACAGATCCAGGTGTTGCTCGACGGCGAGGCCGCCGGGCGGCACCAGGTGCTCGAGGCGCACCTCGCCGAACTCGACCGTCGGATGGAGGAGATGATTCGATCCCGCGCCATGACCGAGCACGCGTTGCGCTGCCGGGCTCACGACATCGCGACCTGCCCGCGATTCCGCGAGAACCTCGACGACCTGCTCACCGGCGAGTCCTCGACCTTCCCGTTCGTCCACTGAAGGACCCGATCGACGCCGAGTCGGCGCTACTGATGTGCAGTAGCGCCGACTCGGCGGGTTCGGATCGCTCGGGTACAAAGGAGCGCATGTTCTCGCGGGTGCTCCCCTCCGTGCTGACCGGCGTGCTCGTGGTCGGGTTGGCCGCCTGCACCGGCGACTCGGGCGACGACGGGCCGACCGCGCCCGATCCTCAAGACAGCCTCACCGCCCTCGGGTCGGGGTTGACCGCCCAGGACCTGTCGAAGGTGCCGTTCGACGACGCGACCGCCACCACCGCGCAGGCGTCGTACGACGACGTGACGGCGCAGCTCGCCGACCTCGACCACACGGTCGAGACGGCCGGCGTCCGCGTCAGCGAGGCGGGCGAAGCCGCCACGGGCACGCTGCACTGGACCTGGGACCTCGGCGGCGCCACCTGGGAGTACGACGCGCCGGTCGACCTCACGCTGCCCGCCGACGCCGAGGAGTGGCAGGTGGTCTGGGCGCCCACGGTCGTCGAGCCGTCGCTCGCGGAGGGTGACGCGCTGGGCGTCTCGTCGGTGCTGGCCGACCGAGGCGACATCATCGGCGCCGGCGGCGAGACGATCGTGACCGAACGCCAGGTCTCGCGGGTCGGCATCGACAAGACCCAGCTGGACGGCGCCGACCCGGTCGCGTCGGCTCGCGCGCTCGCCCGGCTGGTCGGCGTCGATGTCGGGCCGTTCGTGAAGGCGGTCAGGGCCGCCGGTGCCCAGGCGTTCGTCGAGGCGATCGTCTACCGCCGCGAGGAGCTCCCCGCGGAGGTGAGCAACGGCGTAGCCGGGATCGCCGGTGCGCGGATCGTCGCCGACACCCTGCCGCTCGCCCCGACCCGAGACTTCGCCGCACCGCTGCTCGGCCGGGTCGGACCTGTCACCGCGGAGGTGATCGCGGAGCACCCGGAGTACCACCCCGGCGACATGGCCGGCCTCTCGGGCCTTCAGGAACGCTACGACGAGCGGCTGCGCGGCACCCCCGGCGTGCTGGTGCAGGCGGTGCCGGAGGACGGGCCGGCCCGCGACCTGTTCCGCACCGAGGCGACCCCCGGTGACCCGCTGGTCCTGTCCCTCGACGTCGGTCTGGAGACCAAGGCCGAGGAGCTGCTCGCCGGCGTCGGCCCGGCCAGCGCGCTGGTGGCGATCCGCCCCTCGACCGGCGAGATCCTGGCCGCCGCCAACGGTCCGGGCACCGGGGGTCAGAACCTCGCGACGTACGGCCAGGCCGCACCCGGCTCGACGTTCAAGACCGTGAGCAGCCTCGCCCTCCTGCGTGCCGGGCTGACGCCCGACACCACCGTGCCGTGCACGCGCACGATCACCGTGGACGGCAAGGAGTTCAAGAACTACTCCGACTACCCCAGCAGTGCCTTCGGCGACATCCCGCTCCGCACCGCCGTCGCCAACTCGTGCAACACGGCCTTCATCTCGCAAGCTGGGAAGCTGTCCGGCACGAACCTGTTCGACGCGGGCGTCTCGTTGGGCATCGGCCTCGACCACGACCTCGGCTTCCCGGCCTACTTCGGCAACACCGAACCCGACCCGGACAGCGAGACCGGAGCCGCGGCCCAGCTGATCGGTCAGGGCACGATCCTCGCCTCGCCGATGGTCATGGCCACCGTGATCGCCTCGGTGCAGCAAGGCGCGCTCGTTGTGCCCCGGATGGTCGAGGGCGTCGAGGTCAGCGCACCCGACGGCGCCGCGCCACTCACCGAGGCCGAGGCCACCGCGCTGCGCCAGATGTTGCGGGGCGTGGTCACCGACGGCAGCGGCCGCGGGCTGGCCGACGTACCTGGTCCGCCGGTGATCGCCAAGACCGGCACCGCAGAGTTCGGCTCCGGCTCCGACGTACAGACGCATGCCTGGATGATCGCCGCCCAAGGCGACCTCGCGGTGTGCGTATACGTCGACATCGGCACCTCCGGCAGCCAGACCGCCGGCCCGATCGTCGAGGCATTCTTGCGGGCCGCGAAGGCGTGAATCCCGTCTCCACCGTCGAGACGTAAACGGACCCCCCGTCGCATGGGGTCGACGAGGGGCCCTTGCCGATTTCGCAGTGCTCCCTCCGAAGTCGACGATCAAAGAGAAGCACAACGGCAGCCCGCCTGTCATCTGTTTCGGGCCAGTGAGAAGGTGGCCCTTATGAGCGGTCTCGACTTCCTGCAGGACGACCAGCGGCGCCTCTTCATCGGCGGCTCGTGGACCGATGCCGAGGGCGGCGGGACCTTCGACGTCGTCGACCCGGCCGACGGATCGGTGCTCTGCCAGGTGGCCGACGCGACGGTCGCCGACGGCCAGCGCGCGCTCGAGGCGGCGGTGGCGGCGCAGGACGACTGGGCGCGCAGCAACCCGCGTGATCGCGGCGAGATCCTGCGACGCGCCTTCGAGCTCGTGGCAGCGCGCAGCGGCGACTTCGCCGCCCTGATGAGCCTCGAGATGGGCAAGACGACCAAGGAGGCGGCCGGCGAGGTCACCTACGGCAACGAGTTCCTGCGCTGGTTCTCCGAGGAGGCGGTGCGGATCCACGGGCGCTACATGCAGGCGCCCGCGGGCGGCAGCCGGCTGCTGACCCTCAAGAAGCCCGTCGGCCCGTGCCTGTTCGTCACGCCGTGGAACTTCCCTCTCGCCATGGGCACCCGCAAGATCGGCCCGGCCGTCGCCGCCGGTTGCACGATCGTGGTCAAGCCAGCGCAGCAGACCCCGCTGACGATGCTGGCGCTGGCGGCGACCTTCGCAGAGGCGGGACTCCCCGACGGCGTACTCAACATCGTCCCGACGACGAATGCGGGCGAGGTCAGCGCCGCGATCATGGCCGACCCGCGGTTGCGCAAGGTCAGCTTCACCGGCTCCACCGGCATCGGGAAGATCCTGGTCAAGCAGGCCGCCGACCAACTCCAGCGGGTCAGCATGGAGCTCGGCGGCAATGCGCCCTTCCTCGTCTTCGAGGACGCCGACGTCGACGCCGCGGTGGACGGCGCGATGCTCGCCAAGATGCGCAACATGGGGGAGGCCTGCACGGCCGCCAACCGGTTCCTCGTGCATGCCTCGGTGGCCGACGAGTTCGCCAAGAAGCTGGCCGACCGGATGGGCGCCCTCACGCTCGGCCGCGGTCAGGACGACGCCACCGACGTGGGGCCGCTGATCGACGAGAAGGCGGTGGCCTCGGTGAGCAAGCTGGTCGACTCCGCGGTCGACGCCGGCGCGTCCGTCGTGGTCGGTGGCCAGGCCCACGGCGGCCCCGGCTTCTTCTACCCGCCCACCGTCCTGGTCGACGTCCCCCACGACGCCGAGATCAACCGCGAGGAGATCTTCGGTCCCGTCGCCCCGATCACGACGTTCGAGACAGAGGACGAGGCGGTCCGCAAGGCCAACGACACCGAGTACGGCCTCTCCTCCTACGTCTTCACCCGCGACCTGCAGCGGGCGATCCGGCTGGCCGAGGCGCTCGACTTCGGCATGATCGGGATGAACACCGGTCTGGTGTCCAACCCCGCCGCGCCGTTCGGTGGCGTCAAGGCCAGCGGGTTCGGCCGCGAGGGTGGCTTCGAGGGCATCGAGGAATACCTCGACACGACGTACGTCGCGCTCGCGCTCTGATGCGCTGGTCCCGGGTTTCGTCGGCTGGCCGACAAAACTCGACCTTGGACGACGCAGTTTCGTCGTCCAGGCCCGGGTTTCGTCGGTCGACCGACGAAACTCGGCACTACCGCCACCGGCCCTGAGGAAGGATGGCGCCGCTGTGGAGCCGTACGCCGGCGTCCGTGACCAATACCTCCGCTTCGCCGACGAGGCGCTGGAGGACTCGCCGACGTTTGTGGAGTGGGCGAACGGCGTGGCCGACGACGCCGACGTGCTCACCTGGATCGATGCGCTCCCCGGGCTGAAGAAGCAGCCCAACCTGGTCTTCGCTGCCGCCCGGTGGCACGGCGTACCCGCGCCCGGGCCGTACGCCGGCCTCCGGCGCGCGCTGCTGGCCGACGACGGGCCGATCCGCGCGACGATCCTGGCCCGGTCCACCCAGACCAATGAGGTCGGGCGGCTGGCCACCCTGGTGCCGGCGTTCGGCCTCGCGGTCCCGTCGGGACCGGTGGCATTGATCGAGGTCGGGGCCAGCGCCGGGCTCAACCTCTACCCCGACCGGTGGGGTTATGCCTGGACCAGGCCCACGGACGTGAGTGAGCTGGGCGGGCCGCCGTACCTCGGCTGCCGGGTGACCGGCCCGGCGCCGCTCCCGACCGCGCTGCCGGAGGTTGCCTGGCGGGCCGGCATCGACCTGCACCCGCTCGACGTCACCGACGCCGACGCGATGGCCTGGCTGGAGACGCTGGTCTGGCCCGAGCAGGACGAGCGCCGGGAGCGGCTGGCCCAGGCGGTCGCAGTCGCGCGCGCCGAGCCGCCGCGGATCGTGGCCGGCGACCTGCTCGAGGAGTTGCCTGCCCTGGTCGGCGAGGCGGCGGCGTACGGCTCGGTGATCGTCTTCCACAGCGCCGTGGCGGCGTACCTGCCGGTGCCGGCCCGCGAGCGGATGCACGCGATGCTGACGGAGCTGGTCGACGCGGATCGGTGCCACTGGATCAGCAACGAGGCGCCGGGCATCTTCCCCCCGATCAGCGACGGGGCTCCCGCACCGAGTCCACGGCGGTTCGAACTCGCCCTCGACGGACGGGTGGTGGCGCACACCCACGGTCACGGCCACGACCTGAGGTGGTTGACTTCAAGTTAGCTTGAAGTTGTCCCCTGGTCGGGTGCATGCGATCAGACTCCACTCCTTCGGCCCACCCGAGAACCTCCGTCTCGAGGAGCTCCCCGACCTCACGCCCGCTCCCGGGCAGGTGCGGATCGCGGTCGAGGCGAGCGGCGTACACCTGCTGGACACCACGATCCGCCGAGGCGAGCCGGGGCCGTTGCCGCCACCGGAGCTGCCGACCGTGCCCGGCCGTGAGGTCGCGGGGGTGGTTGACCGACTCGGCCCCGACACCGATCCCGCCTGGCTGGGCGGGCGCGTCGTGGCCCACCTCGGCCCGGTGCCGGGTGGGTACGCCGATCAGGCGGTCACCGCGGAGCAGAACCTCTTCCGGGTGCCGGACCACGTGACCTTCCCGGAGGCCGTCGCCGCGGTCGGCACGGGCCGGACCGCACTCGGGGTGGTCGAGCTGGAGCCGGCCACATCCGGTGACGTGGTCCTGGTGCTCTCGGCGGCTGGTGGCCTGGGCTGGTTACTCGTGCAGTCCGCGCTGGCTGCGGGCGCGCGAGTGGTGGCCGCCGCGGGCGGGTCACGCACCGGAGCCCTCGCCGACCTGGCCGCCGAGGCTGCCGCGATGACGATCGCCGACTACGCCGACCCTGGTTGGGCGACCCAGGTCGAGCAGGAGCTCGGCGGCGTCACGCTGGCTTACGACGGTGTGGGAGGCGACATCGGCCGGGCCGCGCTCGAATTGCTGCGCCCTGGCGGGCGGCTCGTGATGTTCGGCTTCTCTGCCGGTACGCCGACGCCAGTGACCACCGACGATCTCGTACGTCGCGGCATCAGCGCGGGTTGGTCGCTCGGCCCCCGGATGGCGGCGCTGCCGGGTGGGATCCCCGGTCTCGCGGGACGGGCTCTGGATCGGGTCGCGACCGGGGAATGGCGGCCTCTCGTCTCGACGTTCCCCCTCGCGGAGGCGGGTCGGGCGCATGCCGAGCTCGAGGGCCGCAACGCGCTCGGCAAGGTCGTGCTGGTGTCGGACCGGCAGTGAGGCACCGACAGAACCTCCGATGAATTCGGTCGAGGATGTCGGTCCGCATTGGCAGAATCGGCCAGTCGGGATCGGGCAGTCGGGATCGGGCACTCGCGATCAGGCATGCAGGAGAGGAGCTGAGTGATGAGCGGGACGACGTCGATGACAGGTCGTCGGTTGCCGCGCGCGCTGACTCCCTTCCGGCACCCGGCGTACCGCCGGCTCGCGATCGCGCTCACCCTCTCGACCTTCGCCTCGGGTGTCTGGGTGGTGGCCCTGGTCTGGGAGGTCATCCGGCTCGGTGGCGGCCCGGCCCAGCTGTCGCTGGTCGCCACGGCGTCCTCGGTCGGCGTGCTGCTCCCCGCCCTGCTCGGCGGCGTCGTCGCAGACCGGATTCCGCAGAAGCTCATCCTGCTCGTGGTCGCGGGGGTCGAACTGACCGGCATGGCGCTCGTCGCCGTGCTCTCGCTGACCGACTCGACCACCCTGTGGCAGCTGGCGGCGGTCTCGTTCGTGACCGGCATGGGTATGGCGTTCTACTACCCCGCCTACTCCGCGTGGCTGCCCGCCCTGGTGCCGGAGTCCGACCTCCTCGCGGTCAACGGCTTCGAGGGAATGGTCCGGCCGACCGTCGGTCAGGCCATCGGGCCGGCCGTCGCGGGCGCCATGGTCGGTGCCTTCTCCGCTGGAGCCGCGGTGACCGTTGCGGCGTCCGCGTCGCTGCTGGGGCTGATCGCCTTGGCCACCGTCCCGCTCACTCCGGTCCGCCGCGACTTTGCAGCCGAGGGGGAGCCCAAGCACCCGGTCGTCTCGGCTCTCATCGACATGCGCGAGGGCTTCCGGTTCATGGTGCGGACGCCGTGGCTGCTCTCCACGCTGCTCTTCGCCTCGCTGATGATCCTGGTGATCATGGGCCCGTTCGAGGTGCTGATCCCGTTCCTGATCAAGGACCGGCTCGACGGCGGGCCCAGTGACCACGCCGTCGTCCTCGCGGCGTTCGGGCTGGGGGCCGCCGCGGGCTCTCTCGCGATGGCGTCGATGCGGATGCCGCGCCGCTACCTGACGTTCATGAACCTCACGTGGGGTATCGCCTGCCTCCCGCTGCTGGTCATCGGCTTCGCGACCTCGGTGTGGCAGGTCGTGATCGCGGCGTTCGTCATTGGTGTCCTGTTCGACGCTCCGATGGTCATCTGGGGCACGTTGCTCCAGCGGCGGGTCCCCGCGCACATGCTCGGCCGGGTCGCCTCGCTCGACTTCTTCGTCTCGATCAGCCTGATGCCGGTCTCGATGGCCATCGTCGGGCCGGTCTCGGAAGCGATCGGGCTGCAGGCGACCTTCGCGATCGCCGCGGTCGCCCCGATCGTCTTCGCCGTCATCGCCGTGCTTTGGGGCCGGCTGCCGCAGGACGAGATCGCCCACCCGCTGCGCGACGAGGACGACGCCGCGGAGGCCGCCGAGACAGTGTCGGTCTGAGCAGCTTGAGCCTGCCTCAGTCCTCGATAGCGGTGAGGGCGTGCCCTAGCACCTCGGCATTGTGCCGATGCCCGACCGTCTCGTACCCGACCACGGTCACCCACGGCACCAGCGCGAGCACGGCCAGGCACCACACCATGTCCAGCCCTGCCCAGGCGAGGCCGACCGTGAGCACCAGCAGCACCGCGGAGCCGGCGATGAGCACGGTGTGGAACGGGTCGAGGGTGCGAGTCAGCAGGCTGTAGAGCAGGTAGAGCAGGGCGATGTACGCCGCCACGGGGACGGCGACGGTCAGCACGGTGCCGGTGGCGTCCAGTTCGGACTTGTCGTCGAGGTAGTACGCCGCGGTGTGCAGCCCGGCGCCCGTCGCCACGATGGCGCCGAAGACGAACATCTGGCCGTACCCCCACGCGAAGGACCGGTCGCGGTGCGCCGCGAGCAGGTGCCCGTGGGGGATCACGAAGTAGGTCCACCAGACCCCGAAGGTCAGCGCCACTCCGGACAGGCCGAGCACCACGATGTCGAGCGACCAGCCCTCGGCTACCAGTGCCCCGAGCGCGGCGGTGGTGCCGAGCAGCCCCTCGCCCAGCGCGATGATCACCATCAGGCCGTACCGCTCGGCGATGTGGTGGCCGTGCCACGGCGTACCGCCGTGCAGTCTCTCGGCCAGGAGCGGGCCGGCCAGCTCGATCCCGGCCAGCACGAGCACGATGACCACGGCCAGCCCCATCGGCGGGTTCGCGAAGATCATCAGCACCCAACCGACCTGGGCAACGACGAGCGGGCCGACCATCTGGGAGCACAGCGCCCGCCGTTCCGGGTCCTCGCGACCGGCACGCAACCACTGGAAGACCATCGGCAGCCGCATGATGACGTAGCCGACGACCATGAGCTGAATGTCGAGGTGCTCCTCGTGGTGGGTCACCGACGCGAACATGTCCGGGATCCCGAGCGCGAGCACCAACACGCCCACCATCTGCACCATGGTCGTGAGGCGGAACGGCCAGTCGTCGGTGTCGTACGCCGAGGCGAACCAGGTGAAGTTGATCCAGGCCCAGCTGACCGCGAACGTCGCCAGCAAGAACGCCAACACCCCGCCCCCGACATGGTCCTCGGCGAGGGCATGCGCGAGCGCGTCGGCGGCGGCGCCGAAGGCGATGACGAAGGTCAGGTCGAAGAGCAGTTCGAGCGGCGTCGAGGCGCGCCCCGACTCCGCAGGGTCGCGCCCGGTCATCCGGCGCACGGTGTGCAGGAGCTCCGGCATGCCGGAGAGTCTAGGAAGCCATGGGCCCCCTGGTCAGACCGTGCTCAGACAGAGACGCCCAGCGTGGCGGAGAGGTTGGTGCGCGAGGAGATCCCGAGCTTGCGGTAGACGTGCGAGAGGTGCCACTCGACGGCCTTGACGGTGACGACGAGTTCGGCGGCGATCTGCCGGTTGGTCAGTCCCTCGGCCGCCATCCGCGCGACCCGGCGTTCGGACGCGGTGAGGGCGGCCATCGCCTCGGTCTGGACCCGGCGCGGCTGCTGACCGAGTCGGTCGAGCAGTCGGCGTACGCGTCCCTGCAGCGGCCACAGCTCCTGGCGCCCGGCGTGCTCCTCGGCCGAGCGCAGCAGGGCCAAGGCGCGGTCCTGGGCCTCGGGCGCGTGGGTCAGGAGCAGCAAGCCGGCCAGATCGGTGTCGATCTGGGCGGAGAGCCGGTCGGCCTCGGTGCCGGCGAGGACGGCCCGGGCGCGGAGCAGGTGCTGGATGCGATCCGGCCCGGTGTCGACCGCGGCCAGTGCCCGCAGGGCGCCCGCCATGGCGTACGGCGAGCCGCTGCGACGAGCAAGTTCGACGTGCTCGTGGGCCAGCTCACTGGCCGCCCGGGCGTTGCCGTTGCGCAGGTGGGCCAGGGCCGCGCTCGCCCGCCAGGGGAGCGCGTCGAGGGGTGCGTCGGGCGCCAGTTGGCCGGCCGCCGCGAAGTGTCCGACCGCGGCCTCGGTGTCGCCCAGGGCCGCCGCGACCTCGCCCTTGGCCAGGTGGGCGATGGCGCCGGTGAGCCCGGGTCCGGCCAGGAGTGGGGTCAACTCTTCGCCGGTGGTCATCGCATTGGCGAGGTCGCCGCGGGCCAGCCGGCAGTCGACCAGCGCGCTGAGCAGCGTCGCCAACTCGATGTCAGGCAGCGGCTCGGGCGAGTCCGGGCCGTGGGTCGCATGCAGGGCCAGCAGCTGCTCCAGGCCCTCGCCGAGAGCACCGGCGCGGACGCGCGCGATGGCGCTCTGCAGCGACGGGACCCCAGCCATGGGAAAAGGTTAGGAAGCAAGGCCCCTGCGCGTAGGCGGTTCGGCTCGATTGCCCACAAGTGGTTCAGTCATCCGGGGTGGAACCCGGCCGGTCCAAGCCAGCAGCCGTTGGTCGGCCGCAGCCACCGGCGGTGTCGGCCGCGGGTCGGCGAACCGTGGCCCCCGGTCGCTCTCGTCGATGACGTGCTGCGCCAGGGGGAGCAGCCCACGGGCCAGGTCGTCGGGGATCCGGGTCCGGCGGCCGGTCGCCTGACCGACGTCCCAGCCGTGCAGCGTGATCTCGAGCGCCGCGGTGGCGACGAGGAGCGGGCCGTCGAGGTCGAGGTCGCCGACCGCTACGTCGCGGGAGACGGGCCGGGGCGCGGCCCAGGCGCCCAGCAGCGCGCAGGCCTTCTCCTGGAGCGCGTCGACCCGGGTCTCGGTGGGCGGGACCGGGTCGACCTCGACCCGCCCAACCGCTGCCTCGGTGAACGCGTCGAGCGCGTCCTCCATGTGCGCGAGCAGCTGACCGAGGGTCCAGCCGGCGCAGGGTGTGGACCGGTCGAGCTGGTCGGGTGTCACGTCGACGAGCAGCACCCGCGTGTAGCCCAGCGATCGCTCGAGCAGCTCGACGGCGCCGGAGAGCGCGGGGCTGGGCGCTCGGGTCACCGACCGCTCGTCGGCGGAGCCGCGGTGAACGCCTCGTGACCGGTTGGCACGTGGTCGCCGCGCGCAACGTCGACGTCGCTCGGCACCGGGTCACCCGGCCGGAAGTCGGCGCGCAGCCGTGCGGGAAGGCCGAACGTGGCGAACAGCGACGGCTCGAAGAACGCGCCGACGTGGGCGACCTGACCGTCGCGGATGTCGAGCACTTGGAGGTGGAACGGCTCGAAGTCGCCCTCCTTGGTGCGCATGTAGAGGCCGAACGCCGGCTGCCCGTTGGCGCGGGTCTCGATCATCGGCATGTCGTTGGTGCCGCCGGGGCACTGGGTGGCGATCAGTTGGCCGATGTTCTTGTTGCCGAGGTACCAGCTCGTGAACGGCGGCATCTCCCAGGTCGCCTCGGCCTTGAGCAGCCGCACGATCGCGTCGATGTCCTTGCGCCAGAACGCGTCGACGTACTGGTCGAGGAGCACCCGCTGCCCGTCGTCGAGTGCCTCGTCGACGGTGTCCTCGGTCAGGTCCCGGTCGTTCATCTGGGCGTGCGCCCGCTGGAGGGCGGAGTTGACCGCCGCGACGGTGGTGTCGAGGGCGTCGGCGACCTCGGCGGCGGACCAGCGCAACACGTCACGCAGGATCAGCACGGCACGCTGTCGAGCCGGCAGGTGCTGGAGGGCAGCCACGAAGGCCAGCCGGATGGAGTCGCGCTCGGCGACCACGACCGCGGCGTCGGGCACCGGCTCGAGCCAGGCGATCTCGTGGTCCCACTCGAGCGCGTCGCCGGCCATCTGATCCGGGGTGCCGAGCCCCGCGGGCAGCGGCCGTCGGGGACGGCCCTCGAGGTTGGTGAGGCATACGTTGGTGGCGATGCGGTAGAGCCAGGTGCGGACCGACGAGCGGCCCTGGAAGCTGGCCGAGGCCTTCCACGCGCGCAGGAACGTCTCCTGGACGAGGTCTTCGGCCTCGTGGACCGAGCCGCTCATGCGGTAGCAGTGCGCGAGCAGCTCGCGCTGATATTTCTCCGTCAGCGTGGGGAAGTCCCCGAGCTCTGTGGTCGGGTCGTCCTGCTGGGTGGTCACGCGCCGCTCCTGAACCGTCGTCACTCCCTGCTCCGTCCTCTCGCAGTCTGCCTGGAGGTACCGACAGCGGTCGAGGCGGAAACTCATCGGTGGCGGTGACCCCACCTGTCACTCGCGCCGCTTGTAACTGAGTGTTACGTCATCTACCCAGGCGTTCTAACGCCCAAGTAGAAGTCGTAACACTCAGTTACAAGCGGCGGGCGGGGGCGGCCAGGGCCAGCGCCCGCTCGGCCAGGGGCACGGCGAGGGAGCGGTCGGCGGGGACGAGACCGACGCGGGTACGGCGATCGAGCAGGTCGTCGACGTCGGCTGCGGCCTCGTGGGTGACGGCGAAGACCAGTTCGGCGAGGGTGATCCCCTGCACGCCCGGGGCGAGCAGTTCGTCCTCGCCGAGGCCGGTGACCTCGCGGGCGGTGTTGAGCACCAGGCCGGCATCGGTGCCGAAGCGCCGGACCAGCCGCGCGGGCTGCTCGAGGCCGGTGAGGGTGACCCGGTCGGCGGCGCCGGCGAGCGGGAGCGTGCGGGTGCGGCACGGCCCGGCGTCGAGGCCGGCGTGGGCGACGGCGGCGTCGACAGCGTCCTCGGCCATCCGCCGGTAGGTCGTCAGCTTGCCACCGACGACCGTGACGACGCCGGTGCGGCTGGTCAGCACCGCGTGCCGCCGCGAGATGTCGGCGGTGCTCTGCGCACCATGGGCGGCGTCCGGTACGTCGAGCAGCGGGCGGAGACCGGCGAACGCGCCGACGACGTCGGTGCGGTGGATGGGGCGCTCGAAGGCCGCCGAGACCACGTCGAGCAGGAAGCCGATCTCGGGCTCGGTGGGTTGGGGTACGTCGGGCACGGGGCCTTCGGCCGGCTCGTCGGTGAGGCCGACGTACACCGTGCCATCGGGCTGGGGCAGGACCAGCACGAACCGGTTGAAGGTGCCGGGGATCGGCGCGTAGACCACGACGCGCAGGTCCGGCACGGTCTCTTCGCGCAGGACCAGGTGGGTTCCGCGGCTCGGGCGCAGACGGACCTCGTCGACCAGGTCGCCGGCCCAGACCCCGGTCGCGTTGACGACGGTGCGCGCGGTGACGGTGTGGGCCGCGCCGGTGAGCTCGTCGCGGAGCTCCACCGAGGTGCCGGTCGCCGAGAGCACCCGAGCGCGAGTGCGTACGTGCGCGCCGTGAGCGGCCGCCGTACGCGCGACCGTGGTCACCAGCCGGGCGTCGTCCTCGAGCTGGCCGTCCCAGCCGAGCATCGCGCCGCGCAGCCCCGGCCGGCGCAGGGACGGGGCGAGCTGGAGTGCCTCGGTCGGCGAGAGGTGCCGGGGTCGGGGGAGCGTGCGCACGCTGGTCCGCGCGCCGCGACGGAGCAGGTCGCCGGCCCAGGTCGCCGCCCGCGCCGCCACCGCCTGGTGGCCGGGCACGTTGGAGCTGAAGGGCATCAGCGTGGGAATGGCGTGGGTGAGGTGCGGGGCGGTGACCTCCATGAGGATGCCGCGCTCGACGGCGCTCTCGTGGGCGACGCCCACCTGGCCGGCCGCCAGGTAGCGGAGCCCGCCGTGGACCAGCTTGGACGACCATCGTGATGTGCCGAAGGCGAGGTCGTGGGCGTCGACGGCCAGGACGGTGAGCCCGCGGGTGACCGCGTCGAGAGCGACCCCCACACCGGTGATGCCCAGACCGACGACCACCAGGTCGACCTTGGTGGGCGCGCCGGCCAGTCCGGGCGTGATCCGGGTGGCGTTCATACCCGGAGCGTCCGCTCGATCAACAGCGTGAGCTCGCCGTCGAGCTCGGCCTCGGAGGCATCGTCGTCGACCATCGTGTGCACCGAGAGCACGAAGCCGTGGGCAGCGAGGAGCAGGCCGCGGGCGATCGCGACCGGGTTGCCCTCTCGGACCTCGCCCGACCGCTGTCCCTCCGCGATGGCCCGCGTCGTGATCGAGAGGATCAGCTCCTGCGAGCGGCCGCGGCGGGAGAACAGGTAGGGGAGGATCAGCTCGGGGTCGAGCTCGACGATGCGGACGAACAGCTCGTTGGCGCGCAGCTGACGCACGGTGCCGACGATCCCCTCGGCCAATCGCTTGATGACCTGTCGGCCGCTCGCGAGTCCGTCCGCGCCGCCGACGTGCTCGGTGGCGTGCTCGGTGACGTGCTCGGTGGCGTGCTCGGTGACGTGCTCGGTGACGACGGCCGCCCACTCCCGGGTCATCAGGTCGCCGAGGAGCGTCGGCATGTCGGCCCACGTGCGGTAGATGGTCATCCGGGAGACGCCGGCCCGGCGGGCGACCTCGGTGAGCGTCGTACGGCGCCAGCCCACGTCGAGGATGCAGTCGCGCGCGGCGTCCAGGTAGGCGTCTCGCGGCTCCCGGTCGACCACATTGTGACGAAGTGACGACATATGTAACACTGTAACACGTGAGTGAGCAGAGCAAGCTGACCGAGCAGGTGGAGATGCATCCTCAGCGCTGGGGCGACCCGGCCGCGGCCGCAGGTCTTCCCGACGCCGCCCGGGGTCTCGTCGAGCTGGCCTTCGGCCTCGACGAGACCCCGGCCCGCGACGAGGTGTCGGTGCCTCCTTCGGCACTCACCGACGAGCTGCTCGACCCACTCCGGACGAAGCTCGGGGTCGAGCACGTGCTGGTCGACGACGCGACCCGCCGGCTGCGCACCCGGGGCAAGTCGACCCCCGACCTGCTCCGGGCCCGAGCCGGCGACCTGTCCGACGCCCCCGACGCCGTCGTCCGCCCCGGCTCACACGACGACGTGGTCGCCGTGTTGGCCTGGGCGGTCGAGCACCACGTCGCGGTCGTGCCGTTCGGCGGCGGGACCTGCGTCACTGGCGGGCTGGCGGCCCGGAGGGACGGGTTCGCCGGGCTGGTCTCGCTCGACCTGGTGCGGATGAAGCGGCTGGTCTCCGTCGACCACGAGTCCATGACCGCCGTCCTCGAGCCCGGGCTACGGGGTCCCGAGGCCGAGGCGCTGCTCGCGGCCGAGGGCGTGCTGCTCGGCCACTATCCCCAGTCCTTCGAGTTCGCCTCGATCGGCGGCTTCGCCGCCACCCGCTCCTCAGGCCAGTCCAGCGCCGGCTACGGCCGATTCGACTCGCTGGTCGTCGGCCTCCGGGTGGCCACCCCGCGCGGCGAGCTGCGGCTCGGCTCCGCACCGGCGAACGCCGCGGGGCCGGATCTGCGCCAGTTGTTCCTGGGCTCGGAGGGAGTCTTCGGTGTGCTCACCGAGGTCACGGTCCGCGTGCGCCGACTCCCTGAGCGCAAGGTCTACGAAGGCTGGCGCTGGGAGTCGTTCGCCGCCGGCGCCGACGCGATGCGCACGCTGGCCCAGTCGGGGCTGCTGCCCACGGTGCTCCGGCTCTCCGACGAGGCCGAGACGGCGATCAACCTGGCCCGCCCCGACGAGATCGGCGGGCAAGCCGCGGGGGGCTGCCTGATGATCGTCGGCTACGAGGGCGATCCGGAGACCGTGGCCGCCAAGCAGTCTGCTGTCACCGCGCTGCTGTCCGGACTCGGGGGTACGCCGGCTGGCGAGGGCCCGGGCGAGGCGTGGGTGCACGGCCGGTTCGCTGCGCCGTACCTCCGCGACGCGCTGCTCGACGTCGGCGTCCTCGTCGAGACGCTCGAGACGGCGACGTTCTGGTCCAACCGCGAGGCGCTGTATGCCGGCGTGAAGTCCGCGCTGGAGAGCTCGCTGGGTCAGGGGACGCTGGTCCTCTGCCACATCTCGCACGTCTACGAGACCGGCTGCTCCCTCTACTTCACCGTGGCGGCCAAGGAAGGTGCCGACCCGCTGGCCCAGTGGCAGGACGCCAAGGCCGCGGCGAGCGATGCGATCGTCGCCGCCGGTGCCACGATCACCCACCACCACGCGGTCGGCACCGACCACAAGCCGTGGCTGGAGCCCGAGATCGGCGAGCTCGGTGTGTCGGTGCTGCGCGCGGTCAAGGCCGACCTCGACCCCACGGGCGTGCTCAACCCCGGCGTGCTCATCCCGTGAGCAGATCGTTCACGTTCCTGGTCAACCCCGCCTCCGGTGGCGGTGCCGCACCCGCCGCTGTAGTCCCGGTGGCTCGGGCGCTCCGGGAGGCGGGCGCCTCGGTTGACGTGACGTACTCGCCCGGTCCCCTCGCTATGGCCGAGCTGGTCACCGACGCAGTGGGGCGTGGCGACGTCGTGGTCTCCGTCGGCGGCGACGGGATGCTCTCGTCGCTCGCCGGTCTCGTCTCGGCCGCCGGCGGCACCCTCGGCGTCGTACCCGCCGGACGCGGCAACGACTTCGCCCGGATGCTCGGTCTGCCGACCGCACCGGCCGAGGTGGCCGCACTGCTGCTGACCGGTGAGGTGCGCGAGGTCGACCTCGTCTCCCTCACCCTGCCGGGCACCCCCGCGCGGGTCGTCGCGGGCTCGGTCTACGCCGGCGTGGACGCCCGCGCCGGCGAGATCGTCGACCGCTCGCACCTCCTGCCGCGCCGGGCGCAGTACCCATGGGCAGCGCTCCGCGCGCTCGCGACCTACTCACCCGCGCGGTTCGTGGTCTCGGTCGACGGCGTCGAGCGTGCGTACGACGCCGCGAACGTCGTGGTCGCCAACTCCGCCTACTACGGCTCGGGCATGAAGATCGCGCCCGCGGCCGCGGTCTCTGACGGCGTCCTCGACGTGGTCGTCATCGAGGCCGCCTCCCGGGTGGCCCTGATGCGCTCGCTGCCGAAGGTGTACGACGGCGGGCACGTCGACCTGTCCGAGGTCACGGTGCTGGCCGGGCGCCGGGTGGAGCTGCGCGCCGACGCGAAGGTGCCGGTGCCGATCGGCGGCGACGGCGAGCCGCTCGGCACGCTTCCGCCGTTGAGCGAGAAGCCCGCGGTGGTCGAGGTGCGGCCCGGCGCGCTCGCGGTGATCTGCTGAGCTGACTGACCCGAGCTCGCGATGAGTTCGCGATGAGTTCGCGTGTCGCCCAGGGTCGAGACGGCATGGGACACGTACTCGCCACCATCACCACTTCGCTCGACGGCTACGTCACCGGACCCGACGACGGACCGGGCTGCGGACTCGGCATCGGGGGTGAGCGGCTGCACTACTGGGTCATGGGTGGGCCCTGGACCTACGACTCCGAGCACACTCCCGGCGCCGGCATGAGCGGCGCCGACCGGGAGTACATGGACGCGATCACCGACGGCCTGGGCGCAGGGGTCTGCGGCCGCGGCATGTACGAGGCGGCCGGTCACTGGGGCGGCACCAACCCCTTCGACGGCACGCTCGTGGTCCTCACCCACCACACCGAGGACGCGCCGGACCCGGCGACCGGGTTCGTCTTCGTCGACGGCTTCGAGGCCGCGCTGGCGGCCGCCAGGGAGGCAGCCGGGGACCGCGGCGTCGGGATCTCCGGCGGCGCCGACACCATCCGTCAGGCCCTCCGGGCCGGCGTCGTCGACGTGCTCGCGATCTCCACCGCACCGGTCGTGCTGGGCGGCGGCAAGCAGCTCTTCGAGGGGTTCGACCAGGAGTTGGAGCTCGAGATCGATCGGGTGTTCACCTCACCCTTCGCAACGCACAACGTCTACCGCGTCCAGCGCTAGGAAGCCCGCGAAGCTCAGTCGAAGGACCAGATCAGCAGCTCGCTCGGCACCCCGGCGGTGAGCTCGTGGGCGGGCTCGTCGGTGAACAGGAACGCATCGCCGTCGTGCAGCGGCTCGGCGAGCGAGGAGCGCAGCAGCGCACCGCGTCCGACGAAGACATGGGTGCGCGGCGAGGCCGGGACGATGAGGGTCTGGTTGGCCTCCAGCCGGGCCATCGAGAAGGCCGCGCCGGGCTCCGGCTCGGCCACCCGCGCGTACGACCCGGGTGTGAGGTCGGGGGTGAGCACGGCGTACGACGGCGCCCCGCCGGGCTCGGCGGGCGTGAGCCAGACCTGCACGAACCTGGTCTGCGGCGCTGCTGCGACCTCGGAGTGCGTGATGCCCGCGCCGGTGTGCAGCACGGCCGCCTGACCGGCCTCGACCCGGGCCGGCCCGTCTGGTCCGGTATGGGCCAGCGCGCCGGAGAGCACCCAGGTCACGATCACCAGGTCGGCGTGGTCGTGGTCGGGGAACCCCTCCCCGGACCGCAGCAGATGGTCGTCGTGGCAGATCATCGGCCCGAACCGCACGTGGTTCGGGTCGTACGTCGACCCGAACGAGAAGGCGTGCGCGGTCAGTCGACCGGGCTCTCGTTCGAGAAATCGGTCGGTTCCTCGGCGGATCTCGACAGGCACGTGAAAGATTGTCCACGTGGGGGACACACTGCCCGACGGCATGCCCCGGTTCCCACCGGGCTTCCGCTTCGGCACGAGCACGGCGGCCTACCAGATCGAGGGCGCCGTCTCTAGCGACGGCAAGGGCCCCTCCATCTGGGACACCTTCACCGCGAAGCCGGGCGCGATCATCGACGGCTCGTCGGGCGCGCAGGCCTGCGACCACTACCACCGGTACGCCGAGGACGTCGCGCTCATGGGCGAGCTCGGCGCCAACGGCTACCGCTTCTCGATCTCCTGGCCACGCATCCAGCCCTCCGGCAAGGGCCGGCCGAGCCCCAAGGGGCTGGCGTTCTACGACCGGCTCATCGACGAGTGCCTCGAGCGCGGCGTCCACCCCATGGTGACCCTCTACCACTGGGACCTGCCGCAGGCGCTCGAGGACGACGGCGGCTGGCTCAACCGCGCCACCATCGACCACTTCGCGGAGTACGCCGCGATCGTGGGCGAGCGGTTCGGCGACCGGGTCGAGCACTGGGTGCCGATCAATGAGCCCAACGTCGTCACGATCCTCGGCTACGGGATCGGCATGCACGCCCCCGGCCGCGCGCTGCTGTTCGAGGCGCTGCCGGTGGCCCACCATCTGCTGCTCGCCCACGGTCGCGCCGCGATCGCGCTGCGCGAGAGCGTCCGCGGCCGGATCCCGAGCATCGGCTGCGCCAACAACCACGCCCCGATGTG
This sequence comes from Nocardioides sp., assembly GCA_003519585.1. Taxonomy (GTDB): domain Bacteria; phylum Actinomycetota; class Actinomycetes; order Propionibacteriales; family Nocardioidaceae; genus Nocardioides. Next base: position 41,027 of record DOWL01000242.1, read on the forward strand.
GCCGGCCAGCGACGACGAGGCCGACATCGGCGCGACCAAGCTGTTCGACGGGCTCTGGAACGGCTTGTTCATCGAGCCGATGCTGCTCGGCCGCTACCCCGAGGACTGCCTGCCGCTGGTCGAGGACGTCATCCGCGACGGCGACCTGACCACGATCCGGCAGCCGCTCGACTTCTACGGCGTCAACTACTACAACCCCATGCGGATCGCGGCGACCGAGGCCGACTCGGAGATGCCGTTCGAGTTCCGCGAGGTGCTCGGCTACCCGGTCACCGACTTCGGCTGGCCCGTCGTACCCGACGCGCTGCGCGAGTGGCTGGTCATGACGCGGGCGCGGTTCCGCGCCGCGCTGCCCCCGCTGATGATCACCGAGTCCGGTTGCGCCTACAACACCGGCCCGGACGACAACGGCGAGGTCAACGACTGGGCCCGCATCGACTACCTCGAGGCGCACCTCGAGGCGGTTGCCGTCGCCATCGCGCGCGGCGTCGACGTCCGCGGCTACTACGCCTGGTCGCTCATGGACAACTTCGAGTGGGCCGAGGGGTACACCCAGCGGTTCGGCCTGGTCTACATCGACTACGAGACCCAGAAGCGGATCCCCAAGCGATCCTTCGAGTGGTACCGCCAGTTCATCGAGACCCAGAAGCAACTCGCTGACTGAACCACCGAACGGTGGTTGAGCCCGAAGACGCGTTAGCGCGTTCGGTGTCGAA
>DOWL01000242.1:41847-42562 GCA_003519585.1 Nocardioides sp.
GTGTCGAAACCTCCGCAGCGAGGGCACCTGCTGGACCACCCGGCGACCCAGCGGGCATCTCGACAAGCTCGTTGAGCGTCGGCCCGGTCCGAGCCGAGCTTCTGCGCGGCCACCGTTAGGCTCGCTCCCATGTCCGAGAGCAAGCGCCGCGTGGTGTTCGTGGTGGGCTCCGGGCGCAGTGGGACCTCGACGATGGCGGGTGCGCTACAGGCGCTCGGCATGCACGTCCCGCAGCCTGAGGTACGCGCCGACGAGACCAACCCCAAGGGCTTCGCCGAGTCCAAGTGGGTCGTCGACCTCCACCACGAGCTGCTGCAGCGCTGGCACGTCCAGGTCTCCGACGCCCGGCCCGGCGCGTGGTACGAGACCGGCAAGGCCAGCGCGTCCGGGATCACCCGGGCCCGGCTGACCGAGTGGCTCGGTCCGCAGTTCAAGGAGGCCCAGGTCACCGCGCAGGGCGAGGAGCCCGCGATCGACGAGCTGGTGATCAAGGACCCGCGGCTGGCGTGGTTCCTCGGGCTCTGGAAGTCAGCCGCGCTCCGGACCGATGCGCAGCCGTCGTACGTCACGATGCTCCGGCACGTGACCGAGGTCGTCGGCAGCAAGCAGCGCTACTACTCCCAGGCCACCAATGCCAGACAGACGACGACCGGCAGCCACGTCCAGCGCACGGCTGCGCGGGTCAACATGATGCTGCACACCGAGCGGGCGACCC
>DOWL01000203.1:0-153 GCA_003519585.1 Nocardioides sp.
CGACACGCGCACGCCGTACGACGTCCGCGAGGTGATCCGGCGGGTGGTCGACGGCAGCCGGTTCCACGAGTTCAAGCGGCTGTACGCCGAGACGCTGGTCTGCGGGTTCGCGCGGATCTGGGGCCACGAGGTCGGCATCGTCGCCAACAACGG
>DOWL01000203.1:329-16124 GCA_003519585.1 Nocardioides sp.
AAGATCCCGCTGGTGTTCCTGCAGAACATCAGCGGGTTCATGGTCGGCCGCGAGTACGAGAACAAGGGCATCGCCCGCGACGGCGCCAAGCTGGTCACGGCGGTCGCCTGCTCGGTCGTCCCGAAGTTCACGGTGGTCATCGGTGGTTCGTTCGGGGCCGGCAACTACGGCATGTGCGGCCGCGCGTACGACCCCCGGTTCCTGTGGATGTGGCCCAATGCCCGGATCTCGGTGATGGGCGGTGAGCAGGCCGCGTCGGTGCTCGCGACCGTGGCCGGTCGCCCGGACGACGAGGGGTTCAAGGCCCCGATCCGCGACCAGTACGAGACCCAGGGCTCGCCGTACTACTCCACCGCCCGGCTCTGGGACGACGGCATCATCGACCCGGTCGACACCCGCCGGGTCCTCGGCATGGGGCTGGCCGTCGCCGCTCACGCGCCCATTCCCGATCCCTCCTACGGCATCTTCAGGATGTGAGCGAGCAGTGACGTGCGAGGAACGAGTACGGCACGTGGGCGAGCTCAGGTTGAGCAAGTCCTGCGACCGAGGCACGAGGTCGCAACGGGCGCGTCGAAACCACCGCAAGGAAGGCACTCAAGGCAACCCATGCTGACTCATGTCTTCATCGCCAACCGTGGCGAGGTCGCCGAGCGGGTCGCTCGCACGTGCGCGCGACTCGGTGTGCGCGCGACGGTCTCGACCGGCGACTACCTCGACCCGGCCGCGCAGGTCGCCCAGGCGCTCGCGGCCGGGGCCGACTCGGTGCACCCGGGCTACGGCTTCCTGTCCGAGAACGCCGGCTTCGCGCGGGCGGTGGCCGAGGCCGGGCTGGTGTTCATCGGGCCGAGCCCCGAGGTCATGGAGCAGATGGGCCGCAAGGACGCCGCGCGCGAGATCGCGGTCGCGGCGGGCGTTCCGGTCGTGCCGCGGGGCGAGGACGCTGGTCAAGAACTGACCTTCCCGGTGCTGGTCAAGGCCGCGGCGGGGGGTGGCGGCAAGGGCATGCGCGTGGTCCGCTCGCAGGCCGAACTCGAGGACGCGACCGCTGCCGCGAAGCGCGAAGCGAGGTCAGCGTTCGGCGACGACACCATGCTGATTGAGAAGTACGTCGAGCGCGGCCGCCACATCGAGGTCCAGGTCATCGGCGATACGCACGGATCGGTGCGGCACCTGTTCGAGCGGGACTGCTCGACCCAGCGGCGGCATCAGAAGGTGCTCGAGGAGGCACCTGCCCCGACCCTCACCGACGCCCAGCGCACGCGCGTCCTCGACGCGGCCGTGGCTCTGGCCGCGCACGTCGGCTACGTCAACGCGGGCACCGTCGAGTTCCTGCTCGATGACGACACCGGCGAGGTCTACTTCCTGGAGATGAACACCCGGCTCCAGGTCGAACACCCGGTCACCGAAGCGATCACCGGGCTTGACCTCGTCGAGCTCCAGCTGCGCGTGGCGTCCGGTGAGCCGCTCGACCTGCCGCATCTCACTCCGATCGGGCACGCCATCGAGGCCCGGGTGTACGCCGAGGACTCGTTCGGCGGCTTCCTGCCACAAGCCGGCACCGCGACGTTCGTCCAGTGGCCGACCAGCGTCCGTGTGGACCACGCGCTGGCGTCCGGCCAGACCGTGTCCACGGCGTACGACCCGATGCTGGGGAAGGTGATCGCGCACGGCGCGACGCGCGAGGAGGCGCGGCTGGCCCTGGTCGCGGCACTCGACGAGACCGCGATCCTCGGGCTCACCACCAACGCCGGATTCCTGCGGATCCTGGTCGCGAGCGAGGAGTTCCGCGCCGCCACGATCGACACCGCGTGGTTGGACCGCCACGAGGTGGGGGCACCCGACCCCGCCCCGGCGCGCGAACTCGCGGCCTGGGCGGTGTTCCGGCGCGAGGAGACCGCGACCGGCCCGTTCTGCAGCGACGGCTTCCGGCTCGGCTCCGACCCGGCGCCGGTGGTGGTCGAGCTCGACGAACGCCTCGCACTCGGCGACCCTCCTGCCGAGCCACCGGTGGCGAGCGTCCGCCACGATCGCGTCGAGGTGGTGCACCAAGGGCAACGGTTCGTGTTCGAGCGTCCCGACGTGATGGGCGACCAGGCGGCCGCGGTCGCCGACGGCGCGCTCACCGCGCCGATGCCGGGCACAGTTCTCGACGTACGCGTGGCCGCGGGCGCCGCGGTCGAGGAGGGCCAGGTGCTCGGGGTGCTCGAGGCGATGAAGATGGAGTTGAGCCTCAAGGCGCCGTTCGCCGGCACGGTCACCGACGTCGGGGCGGCGACGGGGGACCAGGTCAAGCTCGGCGACGTGCTGTTCGTAGTGGAGGCTCCCGATGCACCTGCCTGAGCGCGTCACGATCTACGAGGTCGGCCCTCGCGACGGACTCCAGAACGAGAAGTCGCTGGTGCCGGTCGAGGTCAAGGAGGAGTTCGTACGCCGACTCCTCGCGGCCGGGTTGCCGATCGTCGAGGCGACGTCGTTCGTGCACCCGAAGTGGGTCCCCCAGCTCGCCGACGCCGAGGAGCTGATGACCCGGCTCGGCGCCGACGGTCGCGGCCTGCCGGTCCTGGTGCCCAACGAGCGTGGCCTCGACCGCGCCCTCGAGCTCGGCCTGCGGCACGTGGCGATCTTCGGCTCCGCCACCGAGACGTTCGCGCAGCGCAACCTCAACCGCAGCCTCGACGCGCAGTTCGCGATGTTCGCACCGACCGTCGAGCGCGCGCGTGCCGCCGGGCTCGACGTCCGCGCGTACGTCTCGATGTGCTTCGGCGACCCGTGGGAGGGCGCCGTCCCGGTCGAGCAGGTCGTCTCCGTCGGCAAGCGGCTCTTCGACCTGGGTGCGAGCCAGCTCAGCCTGGGCGACACCATCGGCGTGGGCACCGCAGGACAGGTCACCGCCCTGATCGAGGCGTTCGTGGCCGCGGGCCTGGCCAAGGCCGACCTGGCCATGCACTTCCACGACACCTACGGGCAGGCGCTGGCCAACACCTATTCCGCGCTGCAGTCGGGCATCACGACGTACGACGCCAGCGCGGGCGGTCTCGGCGGCTGCCCCTACGCCAAGAGCGCCACCGGCAATCTCGCGACCGAAGATCTCGTGTGGCTGCTCAACGGGCTGGGCATCGAGCACGGTGTCGACCTCGACGCCCTGGTCGCGACCAGCGCGTGGATGGCCGACCAGCTCGGGCGGCCGTCTCCGTCGGCCGTGGTCCGCGCACTGTCACAATCACCTGCATGAGCAGCCGGCGCGTCTACCTCCACGTGGGCGCGCCGAAGACCGGCACGACGTACGTCCAGGACCGACTGGCGCTCAACGCCGCGTCGCTGCGCCGGCACGGCTACCGCTACCCCGTCGGGCCGCACCAGGACATGTTCCTGCCCGCGCTCGACCTCGTGGACCGGCCCTGGGGCGGTATGCGGCCCCAGGCGGCGGGGGAGTGGGAGAAGCTCGTGCGGCGCGTACGCCGGACCAGCGGCACGGCCGTGGTCAGCCACGAGATCCTGGCGGGGGCCAAGCCGGCCGAGGCGCGCCGTGCGCTCAGCGACCTCTCCTTCGCCGAAGTGCACGTCGTCTACAGCGCCCGCGACGTCGCCCGACAGGTCGCCGCGGAGTGGCAGGAACAGCTCAAGCACCAACGCCGGGTGTCGTTTCGGACCTTCCTGGCTCAGCTTCGCGACAGCGATCAGCGCCGGGCGACGCGCTGGTTCTGGCGGGTCCAGGGGCTGCCGGGCGTGCTGGAGCGGTGGGGCGGGGGGCTGCGACCCGAGCAGGTGCACGTCGTCACCGTCCCCCGGCCCGGCGGGCCGCCCGCGGAGCTCTGGGAGCGGTTCTGCACCGCGCTCGGCATCGACCCCACGTGGGCACCGCGCGAGGGTGGCCGGCGCAATCCCTCGATCGGCACCGCGGAGAGCACCCTGCTGCGCCGGGTCAACCGGCGGCTCAAGGCTGCCGGGCTCCCGTCGGACCAGTACCGCACGCTGGTCCGACAGCTCGTCGTACACGAGACCCTCGCCGCGCGCCCCGACATGGTCCCCGTCACCCTGCCACCCGACGCCTACGACTGGGCCGAGGAGATCGCCCAGACCTGGATCGACTGGGTCAAGGGCTCCGGGGTCGACGTCGTGGGCGACCTCGACGAGCTGCGTCCGGTCCGGCCCGCGGCCGACGAGGAGTGGCTCGACCCCGACCGACCGAGGCAGCGCGAGGTCACCTCGGCCGCCATCGACGCGATCGTGGCGCTCACCCTCGAGGCGGCCCGCCGTCCTGACCCAGACGATCGGCTCGCCGCCCGGGCGGCGCGGCTGGCCCGGCAGCTGCGCCGATGACCACCTCGCTCGCCACCGGCCGGGCCCGAGCCTGGGCGTGGATCGCGCATCTGCGGTCGGGCGGTACGACGGCGTGGGCCTCGTGGGAGTCCGTCGGCGCTGTCGATGCTGTTGGGCACGGCCGGTACCTGCCGGGCGCCCAGCAGCTCGAACTGCTACGCCGTCTCAACCTCGCCGGCCACCCGTCGTCCGCGCTCGTCGAGCGGGTGATCGCCGCCTCGGCCCCCGGGCGCGGCCGGCCTGACCTCGAGCTCGTGGGCGTCGATGCCGAACGCCGCTTCGGCCCCCCGGCCGTCGACCCCGCGACCCTCCCCGACGAGGAGTTGCTGCGGGTGGTGTCTGGTCTCCTGGCCGCCGTTCTCGTCGAACGTCGCGAACGTGCTGTCGAATCGGCCGGTTCACAGCACGTTCGCGTCACTCGACGGTTTCGGACCCGCTACCAACTGGCCGGCGATCCGTGGCTGACGGCGGCGTACACCCGCGAACTGGTGGCGGACGGCCGACCGCCCGGCGGTGCCGGCCGGGCGGTGCATGTGCTCGGAGCCGACGTGGCCACCCTGCTCGCGCACACCTGGGCCGCGGGAGCCTTCGGCGCGGGCGGGCCGAGCTGGCCCGACTTCCTGGCGCGGGTGCGCGCGCGCCGGCGGCTGCCGCGCCGGGTCGACCTGCCCGGGGTCGTCGAACGGTTCCTGGCTAGGCCGCACACCGGGCGGGTGGGCGTCGTCCTCGACCTGGCCGCGCTGCCGAAGCTGGTCGGTGTACGCCGCCTGGTCCCGGTGCCCGACCCGGCTGCGCATGCCGTCGAACTGGCGCGCCAGGTCGGTGTCGCGCTCAGCCTGCACGTGCTGCCCGAAGAGCAGTCCGCGCTCCTGACCGGCGCGCTGTGGCCGCGCCTCACACGGGTGGCCGGCGTTCTGCCCGCCGTACCCCCCGAGCACCGCGACTGGGTCGAGGACACCGCGTTCGGGCTCCGGCAGCGGCTGCTGCACGGTGGCTACCCTGTGGTGGGAGACCCGGACGTGGTGTTGCCGAGGTTCGCCGAGCGCGAGACCGCGTCGGTCCTCGACCTCGCGATCGAGCTGCTCCTGGAGGAGGAGGCACCATGAGCACCAAGGTCCTCCTCCACGTCGGGACGCCGAAGACCGGCACGTCCTACCTCCAGGACGTGCTGTTCCGCAACCGCGAGCGGCTCCTGGCGGCCGGGATCTGCTACCCCGCCAGCCGCCACGACAGCCACTTCCTCGCCGCCCTCGACCTCATGCAGCTTCCGTGGGGCGGCTTGCAGACCGAGGCGATCGGCGCGTGGGACGAGCTGGCCCGCCAGGTCCGCGAGCACGACGGCATCGCGATCGTCAGCCACGAGATCCTGGCCACCGCGAGCCGAGCCCAGATCGGTCGCGCCATGGAATCGCTCGGCCGCGATGCGGGCACCGAGGTGCACCTCGTGCTGAGCGTCCGCGACCTGGTCCGGCAGATCCCCGCGGAGTGGCAGGAGAACGTCAAGCACCGCGCGCAGTTGCGCTACGGCGCCTTCCTCGACCAGATCACCGACCCGGAGCGCAGCACTCGGATCGGGGCGTGGTTCTGGGGCGTGCAGGAGATCCCGGACATCCTCGACCGATGGGGCCAGGAGCTGCCTCCCGACCAGGTCCACGTGGTCACCGTCCCGCCGCCGGGTGGTGCGCCCGAGCTGCTGTGGAAGCGGTTCAGCCAGGCCTTCGGTCTGGACGGCGTCGACCTCGACCTCGACGGCGAGCGGCAGAACCCCTCGCTCGGCGTACCCGAGACGACCCTGCTGCGCCGGATCAACCGGCGCGCCAACGCCGAGCTGCCGCCGGCCGACTACCGTCCGCTGGTCCGCGAGCTGCTGGCCCACCAGACGCTCTCCCGACGCACCCGCTCACCCCGGCTCGCGCTGCCGCCCGAGCTGCACCCCTGGGTGCAACAGCTCTCCGCCGACTGGATCGCCGAGCTCGAGCGCCGCGAGTACGACATCATCGGCGACCTCGCGGACCTGGTCGGGGCGCCGCCCGTGAGCGAGTACGCCGACCCGGACCGGCCGCGCGAGCGCCAGGTCGCCGCCGCCGGGGTGGACGCGATCACCGCGCTCCTGCTCGACAACGCGCGCTTACGTCATGAGGAGGAGCGGCTGCACGCGGAGCTGACCGACGTGCGCGGCGCGCTCGACCGGGCTCAGCTGAGGCCGTCGTACCGGCTTCGTCACGGACTCGTCGTCCGGCTCGAACGCAGCGCCGTGGGCCGGGGCCTGCTCGGCGTCTATCGCCGCGCGCGGGGCAGGAGCTCGCGGGTGGCGTAGCGGCCGACCTGCCAGGTGGCGAACGCGTCGACGCCCAGGCCGATGAACCCACCGGCGATCGGCACCTTCCGCGCGAACGTCGTCGCGACCTTCTTGCCCGTCACCCGCGCGACCAGCTCCGCGGCCACCTCGGCGGAGATCACCACGTCGAGGTCGGGGTCGTGCAGCGGCGCGGTCGCCAGGGCCATCGGCGGGGCGGGCAGCTTGCGCTCCCGGATGAGAGCGGTGACGGTGTCCTCGCCGAGCATGCAGGTGAGGATCGCGTTGCGGACCCGCGGATCGTCGAGGTCGTAGCCGCGCAGGTGGGCGATGCCGGCGACCATCCGGCACTGGATGAGGGCCAGCCCGGTGATGTTGGCCGGGATGGTCACCGCCATCGTGACCACGCCACCGAGGTTGGTGACGAACCCCTGCGCGCCGGCGTAGCGGACGTGGTTCTCGATCACCTCGTGGATCCCACGATCCACGTCGCCCTTCTGCTCCTTCAGCTGGGCATCGGCGGCCCGGGCCGCGGGCGGCAGCGGACCGACACCGGCGATCGCGCGGTGCAGCGCTTGGCGCACGAAGGACGAGGTGAGCTCGGGAGCGATGTGGGCCATCTTGGGCGCGAGCTGCTTGCCCACGGCACCTGCTGCCTTGCTGGTTGCTCCCACGATGCGATTGTACGAAGGTGCCGGTTGAACCTCCGCCTTCGCCGTGGGTCTTCCCCGACCCGCGCGACGCCTCCGACGACCTGGTGGGAGTCGGCGCCGACCTGGCCCCCGGGACGCTGTTGGCGGCGTACCGCCGCGGGATCTTCCCCATGCCCGAGCACGGCCGACGGCCGCCGATGCACTGGTTCTCCCCGGTCGAGCGGGGCATCGTCCCGCTCGACGGGCTCGTGGTGTCGCGCTCGCTGCGCCGGTCGTGCCGCGACTTCGAGATCCGGGTGGACACGGCCTTCGACGAGGTCGTCGCCGGCTGTGGTGACCCGACCCGCGACGCGGGCTGGATCACCGGCGACGTCGCGGCGGCGTACGGCGAACTGCACCGCCTCGGCTGGGCGCACTCGGTGGAGGCATGGCGCGACGGCGAGTTGGCGGGCGGCCTCTACGGCCTTGCGATCGGCGGCCTGTTCGCGGGGGAGTCGATGTTCCATCGGGTCCGCGACGCCTCCAAGGTCGCGCTGGTCGGCCTGGTCGAGCTGCTGCGGGCCGACGGCGGTGCCGGGCGGCTGCTCGATGTGCAATGGGTGACACCGCACCTAGCCACACTCGGCGCGATCGCGGTGCCGCGCCCGACGTACCTCGGGCTGCTGGTGGAGGCTTTGCGGCTACCGCCGCCACCGGTGTGGGCTGCCGAGTCTGCTTGATCTTCGTCGGCCGGTCTCGCGGTGACCGCCCGGGTCCCGTGCGCTTGGATCGGCGTGCGAGGGTGGGACGCCGACGAACCTGCCGCGTCAGGAGGAGAGATGAAGCTGGGACTGGCCGCGGCCGGCCTCATCCTTGTCGCCGGGTTCGCGGTCGGATGTGGCGGCGGCAGCGACGGCGGCGGTGACGGCCAGAGCGCCGAGGAGAAGACCGCGTCGAAGGACGACTTCTGCGCGGCGATCAAGGACTTCGACGACCAGCACGTCACCGGCGACGAGGACAAACTCGGCGAGATCCTCAAGAAGGCCGCCGATCAGATCGAGAGCGTGGGCGTGCCGGAGGGGATGCCAAACGACGCCCGGGCCGGGTTGCGCCTCACGCTCCGCGCCATAGACGGCCTGCCCGACGATGCGACCACTGACGATCTCGCCGCCATCCAGGGCGGCTACTCCGACGAGGACAAGGCCGACCTCGCGGCCCTCACGACCTACCTCGCCGCGACCTGTCCCCCCTCCGGCGCGTGAACCGGCGCGTGAACCGGCGACGACGCTCCGCACGGCGGGCCGCCACCGTGTGCCTCGCGGTGCTGACGATGGGGCTCGCCGGCTGCACCGCCGCCGGCTCCGACGGGGAAGCGCGGGCCGAGTCCTCGGTCGACGACTTCTGCTCGGCCGTCGAGACGTTCCACACCGAGGTCGAGGCCGCCGACTCGACGGACCTCGCGGCGTACATCCGCACCCTCAAGGCCGCCGCCGAGAAGCTGCACGACGTGGGTGTCCCTGACGACATGCCCGCACCGGCCAAGCAGGGCTTCGAGTTGACCGTCGAGCGGATCCAGGGGCTCGCCGACGACGCCACCCGGAGTGACTTCACCGACCTCGGCGACGTCGGCGAAGAGGACCAACGCAAGCTCGACGCTCTGGAGGCGTACGTCGACCAGGCGTGCCCAGACGTGGCTGGCAAGTGACCCTCGTGAGTCTCGGCCCCGAGCCCATGGCGACGCTCGCTCCGCTTCGCGGGCTTCGCGGTCGCCATGGCCATGGGGCCGATCACGAGGCGCGCTCGCGCCGCTCGCGAAAGACTTCAGGGCGACGTGTCACGTAAGCCACCGTCATAGACGTCGGCGCCGGCAAGGATGCGGGAGCCAGGCTTAGACCACCAGCGGGGGCTGGCCGGTCTCGCTGACCATCTCGCGGCCGGCAGCCTCCCAGTCGAGCATCCCGCCGTCGAGGTTGACCACGTCGCGGCCCTGAGCCTGCAACCACAGCACAGCCTGCGCCGACCGGGCACCGACCTTGCAGACCACCAGGGTCTGGCTCTCCGGCACCTCGTCGAGGCGCGCGGTGAGCTGTCCGAGCGGGATGTGCAACGCGCCGTCGATATGGCCGTAGGCCCACTCGACCGGCTCCCGGACGTCGAGCACCGCCAACCCCTCGGGCAGCGGGTCGGGTACGCCGGTGACGGCGACCGTCGGGAGGCTCATCGGGCTCCTTGCTGTGTGGGCTACTTGAGCAGCTTGCTCATCCGGCGGTCGGCGAGCGGCTTGCCACCGGTCTGACAGGTGGGGCAGTACTGCAGGCTGGAGTCCGCGAAGGACACCTCGCGCACGGTGTCGCCGCAGACCGGGCATGTTTGGCCGGTGCGGCCGTGGACGGCCATGTTGGACTTCTTCTCGCCCTTGAGCTCGCTCATCGCGAGGCCACGCGACCGGTCGACCGCATCGCCGAGGGTCACCCTGATCGCGTCGTACAGGACCACGAGGTCGGTGTCGTCGTCGCCTTCCAAGAGCGATGCCGCAGGTTTGAACGGCGACATCCGCGCGGCGTGCAGGATCTCGTCGGAGTAGGCGTTGCCGATGCCCGCGATGGTGCCCTGGTGGCGCAGCACGCCCTTGATCTGCTTGCGGCCCTCGGCGGCGACGATCTCGCGGAACCGCTCCAGGGTGAAGTCGTCGGTGAGCGGATCTGGCCCGAGGCTGGCGATGCCCGGGACGTCGTGCGGGTCGCGGACGAGGTAGATCGCGAGCCGCTTCTTGGTGCCGGCCTCGGTGATGTCGAGCCCCGACTGGTCGTCCAGGACGACCCGGGCCGCGAGTGGGTTCTTGCCGCCCGGGCGTGGGGGGAGCGTCGGCACCTCGTCCTTCCACCGGATCCAGCCGCCGCGCGCGAGGTGGATGCACAGGTGCAACCCGCCGACGTTGATGTCGAGGAACTTGCCGTGCCGGGTGACGCGCTCGACCAGCAGCCCTTCGAGCGCCCGCAACGGTGGATCGAAGGTCTTGAGCGCACTGAACGCCGCGATGTGCACCGTCGCGATCGCGTGGTCTGTGAGCCGGCCCTCCAGGTCGAGAGCCAGCGCTTCCACCTCGGGCAGCTCGGGCACACGGTGAGTCTAAGTGCGCCCACCGACCGGGATAGTCCGTGACGTTTGTGTGGGCCGGCGGCACGGATGACCCACACAAACGTCACGGACTATCCCGGAAAGGAACCGATGACAGGCGTTGGCAGGTCGGAGCAGAATGGGGAGATGAACGCCGCCCGGCCGCTTCCGGGGGTGGGGTCGATCTTCCTCGATGCCCGCGGTGACGAGCGCGCGCTGCGGGTCTCCTGGCATTCCGAGGCCGACCTCGTGGTGCTGTCGCTGTGGCGGGACAACGTCTGCGCTGCGTCGTTCCGGCTCGCCATCGACGAGGTGCCCGAACTGATCGACATGCTCCGGACCGGCCTGGACCGCGCGTACCGGCACGCGCCGACGCGGAGCGAGACGGCCTGACTCGTCGCCGATTCGTCTGTGGTCTGACGTGCTTTTCGCCGTACGGGCGCGCGGACGAATCGCCGATCGCGAGGCGAATCTACGGTTTCGGCTAGACGGCGCCATACGGTCCTAGCGTGGACCCGGTTCGGAACCCTTACGCGCCCGGCGCCGGGCAGCGGCCGCCCGAGTTGGCCGGTCGAGACGACCAGGTGCGCGCCTTCGAGGTGGTCCTCGAGCGCGTGGCCCGCGGCCGTCCCGAGCGCTCGCTGGTGCTGACCGGGCTGCGCGGCGTCGGCAAGACGGTGCTCCTCAACGCGCTGCGTGGCCAGGCGGTCCGCAAGGGTTGGGGGACCGGCAAGTTCGAGGCGCGGCCCGACCAGTCGCTCCGGCGGCCGTTGGCCAGCGCGCTGCACCAAGCGGTCCGCGAACTCGCCCACCCCGAGCCCGACCAGGCCGAGCATGTGCTCGGCGTGATCCGCTCGTTCGCCGAGCGCCAGGCGGGGCCGGACGCCAAGCTCCGCGAACGGTGGAGCCCCGGCATCGACGTACCTGCCGTCCGCGGCCGCGCCGACTCCGGCGACATCGAGATCGACCTGGTCGAGCTGATGAACGACGTCGGTGGGCTCGCGGCCGACCTCGGCAAGGGCGTCGCGGTCTTCGTCGACGAGATGCAGGACCTCGGTGCCGACGACGTCTCCGCTCTGTGCGCGGCCTGCCACGAGGTGAGCCAGTCCAGCCTCCCCGTGATCGTGGTCGGCGCGGGGCTACCGCACCTGCCGGCCGTGCTCAGCGCCAGCAAGTCCTACTCCGAACGGCTCTTCTCCTACCAGCGCATCGACCGGTTGACCCGCGCCGAGGCCGACCGTGCGTTGACCGCGCCGGCCGCGGACGAGGACGCGGCGTACGACGAGGCCGCGCTGGCCGCGATGTACGACGCCACCGGCGGCTATCCCTACTTCATCCAGGCCTACGGCAAGACCGTCTGGGACCTTGCGCCGCACCCTCCGATCACGGCGGCCGACGTGGCGGTCGCCGCACCGGAGGCCGAGCGTGAGCTGGCGGTCGGGTTCTTCGGCAGCCGCTATGACCGGGCCACCCCCGGCGAGCGTGACTACCTGCGCGCGATGGCCGACGCGGCCGATCCCGACGCCGACCTCCACGATCCGGTCGGCTCCGTGGCGACCGCCGACGTCGCCGGTGTGCTCGGCAAGAAGCCGCAGTCGCTCTCACCCGCCCGCGACTCGCTGCTCAAGAAGGGACTCATCTACTCCGGAGAGCGCGGCCGGATCGCGTTCACCGTGCCGCACTTCGGGAAGTACCTCCGCGCACAGGGATAGCTCCCATGCTGGGCAGAGTTCACGCCGGCGCGCCATCCGCGGCGTACTGCACGGTCTGCAGGATCCAGAACGTCGCGAAGGCCACCAGCAGCAGCGCCTCCACGACGAAGACCCAGTGGTCGAACGGTTGGGAGCCGGTGGCCGCCTTGATCACGAACAGCGCCAGCGCGCCGACGATCACCAGACCCATCACCCAGGCGATCAGCCGGTAGGCCATGCGGAAGGTCGCGGCCCGGCCCATGGCCAGCGTGCCGCCGGCATCGACGAACTCGTCGACCTTCGCGGCGTTGACGACCGCGACGGCGACGATGAGACCGAACATGGGTACGGCGGTGCCGTAGTGCGCGTAGTCGAGGAACGAGTCGCGGCCGAGCAGGAACCACAGCGCGAGCCCGACGATCCCGGTGGCCGAGACGCCGAGCGCGACCAGGTCGCGGCCCTCCTCGGCTCCGCGCCGCACCGTCCGCGCGGCGAACAGCAGCCCGATCACGCCGACCACCAGCAGCGCCCCGATGTTGTTCTCGACGCCGGGCACGTACGCCGGCGGCACGCACCGGGTCGCGTCCCCACAGGCGACGACGTCCTCGAGCGGCGTGGGGCAGAGTGCGACCACGGGTGCACACATGCCAGCGAGGTTGAGCATGAGGTCCTCGCGGGGCCGGTCGCGTCCCTTGATCGCGATCAGGCACACGCCCATCGCGACGAGCGTGCCGACGAAGACCGCGCGCACGGGGGTGTAGTAGTACGCGCTGATCGAGCCCAGCCACGATCCGTCGCCCACGGTCAGCTCGATCACCAGCGACGCGCCCAGGAAGACCGCCAGCGCGACCAGACCGACCCGCAGATAGAGGTAGGTCTTCGTCGTGGACTCGCTGTGCATCGCCACCTGTCCGGTCTACCACCGGGGTCCGACGGCCGGGCAGCGTCGGTCGGACTATTGACAGTTGCCGTCGGGTGACGAAAACCCCGCGCCCAGATCCTGACCAGTGCACGGGGAGGCAACGACGCCGGAGTGGGGCTAACGTCGAGTGGCATGACGCCTGCCGAGCTCCTCACCGATGCGTTCGAGCGCATCCATCACACCGCCACGGCCGCGGTGGCCGGCCTCACCGACGACCAGTTGACCGCGCGGCCGGACCGCGACGCCAATCCGATCGCCTGGCTGGTCTGGCACCTGACCCGGGTCCAGGACGACCACGTCGCAGAGGTGGCCGGGACCGAGCAGGTGTGGACCGCGCAGGGCTTCGTCGACCGGTTCGGGCTGCCGCTCGACGCCGCGGCCACCGGATACGGCATGACCAGCGAAGAGGTCGGCCATGTGCGGGTGAGCGCCGAACTCCTGACGGCTTATCTCGACGCGGTGCACGAGGCGAGCGTCGCCTACCTCGCCGGGCTCACCGCCCAGGATCTCGACCGGATCGTCGACGAGCGGTGGGATCCGCCGGTCACGCTCGGCGTCCGGCTGATCAGCGTGCTCAGCGACGACCTGCAGCACGCCGGGCAAGCGGCCTACCTACGGGGGCTCCTCGCCGCGGATCCCGGGTGATCCGGTAGCGCACGAACGACGGCACCAGCAGCGCCGCCACCACGGTTCCGATCACGACCAGCACGCCACCTCCGGCGGCCGCTGCCGCCGTACCGACCATGGCTGCTGCCGCGCCATGCACGACGTCGGCGATCCGCGGACCACCTGCGACCACGACGATGAAGACGCCCTGCAGCCGGCCGCGGACCGCGTCATCCGCGGCGCTCTGGAGCATGCTGGTCCGGAACGCCGCCGAGGCCATGTCGGCCGCGCCGCCGACCACCAGCATGAGCAGCGCGATCACGAGCATCGTCGTCGCCGCGCGGTCGGCCAGCCCGACCGCCAACCCGAAGCCGATCATCGCGACGCCCCAGACCAGGATGCAGACGATCACCGCCCGCCCCTGCGCCTCGACCCGCGACACCCACCCGCTGAACACCCCACCCAGGACCGCGCCGGCGGGGATGGCCGCGAACAGCAGCGCGAAGACCAGCCCGCCGGCCTCGGGTCCGCCGAAGTCGACGTGGGCGATCTCGGGGAACAGCGCCCGCGGCATCCCGAAGATCATCGCGATCAGGTCGACCACGAACGACATGAGCAGCACCGGCTGGTGACGCAGGTAGGCGAACCCCTCGACGACGGCCCGTACGCCGGGCGTCGTCGTCGCGGCGTCCACCACGGCCAGGCTCGGCAGCCGGACCACCGCGATCAGCGTCGCGAAGAGAGTGACCGTGTCGACGAGGTAGAGCCATTCCAGACCGACCACCGGGATCAGGACGCCGGCGAGCAGCGGACCGCCGATCGCCCCGGCCTGGAAGACGGTCATGTTGAGGGAGTTCGCGGCCGGCAGCAGCTCCAAGGGCAGGATCTTGGGGAGCACCGCGCTCCGGGTCGGCTGGTTCACCGCGAAGAACGCCTGCTGGACGGCGAACAGGCTCAGCAGGAGCCACACGTTCGTGCCACCGAGCGCGGCCTGCAGCCAGAACAGCCCGCTGGTCACGATCAGACCGACCGTCGTGACGACCAGGATCGTGCGCCGGTCGAAGACGTCGGCCAGCGCGCCGCCGTACAACCCGAAGACGATCAGCGGCACCAGCCCGAAGACACCGGTGAGCCCGACGTACGCCGAGGAGCCGGTGTCGGCGTAGATCTGTGCGGGCACGGCGACCACCGTGAGCTGAGCCCCGACGACGGTCACGATGTTGGCCAGCCACAGCCGGCGGAAGTGTTCCTCCTGGAGGGGCCGGGTGTCTGCCACCAGGCTCCTCAGGTCCACCACCCCTCCAGTGTCCGGCGTGCCACGATGAGTCATGGCATCGACCCCGGTCCAACCCGCATGAGTGCGAAGGCGGGACCCCTCGACGTGACGTTCGAGGCCAGGTTGGAGGCGTCCGACGCGCGGGGCGGTTGGACCTATGTCGTGTGGCCCGAGTCGGCCGCGTTCTTCGGAACCCGGGGTCTGGTCAAGGTGCGCGGCAGCGTGGACGGCGTACCGTTCCAGAGCTCCTTCATGGCCCTCGGCGACGGGCGGCACAAGCTGCCGATGAAGGCGGCGATGCGCGCCGAGGTCGACAAGGGAGCGGGCCAGACCGTCACCATCCACCTGGCGGAGCGGCTCTGATGCGGCTGCGACTCGAGCTCGAGGCGACCGGCGCCAACACCGCCGGCTTCCGGATCCCGGACGAGGTCGTCGGGCAACTCGGTGGTGGGCGGCGGCCGAAGGTCGTGGTGACCGTCGGCAGCTACACGTGGCGCTCGTCGATCGCGAACATGGGCGGCGAGTTCTGGCTCGGGGTGAGCCAGGCCAACCGTGCATCGGCGGGTGTGGCCGCGGGCGAGACGCTCGACCTCGACGTGGAGTTGGACACCGCGGAGCGGACCGTCGAGGTGCCGGACGACCTGGCCGCCGAGCTGGATCGCGACCCTGGCGCCCGACGGGCCTGGTCGAGCTGGTCCTTCACCCGGCAGAAGGAGGCGGCCCGGCTGCTCACCGAGGCGAAGAAGCCGGAGACTCGGGCTCGGCGCCTGGAGAGGGTGCTGGCCGAGCTAGCGACCTAGTGCCGCGTGTCGAAAGTTCTTGGGCGCTTCGCGCACTGAAGCCACGCACCTCGCTTCGTTACCGCAACTCGCTGGACGTACAGGTAGAGCGTCGTTCCGGCGCCTCGCTAGGCACGCACCTTGAGCACGCCAACC
>DOWL01000071.1:0-9789 GCA_003519585.1 Nocardioides sp.
AGGCCGTACTGCGTGCCGGTACCGGTGTCGCCCGGCTTGCCGTCGATCACCGCCGCGCGCGAGCCCTGCACGACGATCGGCGCCTGCGCGGTGCCGGAGCGCTCCAGCACGAAGGTCCCGTAGTACGTCTTCCCGCCGATGGAGGTCGAGGCCGCCAACCCCTTGGTCGTGTAGATGCCGTCGGCCAGCGTGATCACGTCGCCGGGGCGCGCGTCGGCGAGCGCGGCAGTGAGCTGGTCCGAGGTGGAGACGGAGACGCTTCGGCCGCCCGGCGGTGGCGTGGCCGTCGGCGGCACGGTCGGGGGCACGGACGGAGGACCACCCGGGGTGCCACCGGTCGAACCGGAGCCAGGCGTGCCGGTGGCGCTGCGCGGCACGGTCACCACGAGGTCGTCGATCCATACTGACGCACCCCAGCTGCCGAAGCCGGGCCGCGGCGGCGCCGAGCCGCCCAGCGTGGTCCCGCCGACGTACTCCGCGTCGCTGCCGGAGCCGACGTAGACCCGGATCTTCCCGGGTGTACGGCGCAGCTCGACCTGCTGCGCGCGGCCAGGGGTGACCGCGGCATCGACCTTGGCGAGCCGGGTGGTGTGCCCGCGACGGACCCGATAGATGCCGCTGCGGGAGCGGTCGCGGTCCAGGTGGAGGTAGGTGTAGTCCGAGCGGTCCCGGTGAGCGAAGACCACCGAGAACTCCGTGCCGGTCGCCCGCTTCGTGCGCACGGTCGTCTCCAGTTGCCACGTCGAGGCGGCCGAGAGGGGTGTGGCGAGGACGCTCAGCGGCGAGCGGGCGGCACCGCGCAGGCCGGTGCGCCCACTGTGCAACACGTAGGAGCCGTGGCCGACGCGCCAGCTCCCCGGGCCGGAGGTGCGGAACCTGTCGCCCGCGGCCGACGTGCTGAACTGCTCGGCGAGCACGACCACCTGTGGCTCGGCGCCCGCAGCCCGATCGGGTCGAAGCGCGACGACGCCCGCCACCACCGTGCCGATGAGCAGGACGACCAGCAGCACGACGAGCCCGGCAGCGAACGCCGGACGGCCGCGCAAAGAGAGGAGGGTGGGGTGCGTCGACATGGATGGTCCTTCGTGCTCGACCCGGGGGATGGTCCACCCGGCCGAGGCGCGCACCCCTGGTGGCCGGTGGTTCGAGGGTAGTAGCCGACGTCGCGGTTCCTCAGCAGAACCCGCGGATCAGTCACCGCTGCACGGTGATGACCACCCGGCGGTTGAGCTGGCGGTGTGCGTCGCTGTCGTTGGGGTACGCCGGCCGCTGTTCGCCCCAGCCCTGCGTGGCGATGAGCGCCGGATCGAAGCCCGCCTCGCGGACCAGCCACTGAGCGACGGTCTCGGCGCGGCGTCCGGAGAGGCGGAGGCCGTAATCCGCGTCGCCTCGGTCGTCGGTGTGACCCTCGATCAGCAACGTCGCGTCGGGAGCCTCGGCGCGGAGTTGCGTAGCGATCTCGCGCAGCGCCGGCCCGGCGCCGGGCCGGAGCTCAGCGCTGTCGGTGTCGAAGAGCACCTGCGCCGGAGCGACGTACGACGTACGGTCGTCGCCGTCGAGCCGGCCGACGCCTCCGGCCAACTCCTGCCGGGACAGGCGGACGGGGTCGATGTCGACGTCCGGGAGCTCGACCGCGTCGAGCCGGACGGTCGCGACCACGTCGTCACCCGGGCGGGCGCCACCGGGGCGCGAGAAGCCTTCGCGCACCAGGCCGGGTCGGGTCACGGTCGGCAACCCGCCGTCCTCCTCGACCTGGCACACCTCGTCGACGTGCACGCCCGGTCGGCTCACGCCCGGGATGGTGAGCGCGGCGTAGTCCCGACCGTCGAGCTCGAGCGCGGGCACCGTGACGGCCGGTATCTGCGCCGCCGAGATGTCGACCGCGCCGACGCACCCGCCCGGGGCGTCGTACCGCACCACGCAGCCGGCCTCGGCGACCTGGGCCGGGAGCGTGTACGCCGGCACCAGGACCTCGCCGCTGTCGGCGTCGGTGACCGCCGGGACGTCGACCGCGGGGATGGCGACGTCAGGCAGGGTCTCCACCTGCCGCCCGTCGCCGCCGGCACAGATCGGGTCCTCGACGGCCGGCTCCAGCGCAGGCGCCGAGGGAGAACTGACCGACGGTGCTTCCGGCTCGGCTCGCGGGTGGTCGTCCGACGTACAGCCGGCTCCAGCCGCGAACGCCGCGGCCAGAGCGATGGCGCTCAGCGCACGACGGATGCGCGGGTCGCCTCGGTCGGCGGCTGCCGGTCGGCGTCGAAGAAGCCGAGAGCGGCCAGGGTGCGCTGGCAGTCGCAGGCGCAGGCCCGCCAAGCGGTGCGGTGATTCTGGCTCTCGTCGACCACTGCGCCGTAGCACTGGTGGTCGCTCCGCTGACGGCGCGCTGCTCGACGGCACGAGCGGCAGACGCCGGAGTGGGTGCGGAGGAGGGGCATGGCATCCCTTGCGTGGCGGACAGCGCGACGCCACGCCGGGGTCCGGTGTGGCGTCGTTCACTGTAGCCACCACCAGTCCCGCACGTCCCGGAAACGGACGGCCCGCGTTGCGCGACGCGGGCCGCCCGCCCTGTGCCTCGGTCCCTGGGGACGCCGGATCCGGGTGCCTCCGGCGGGGGGATCGGGACCGAGCCTGCACCGCCGGGACTCCTCCTACGCCGCCCGTCCGAGCGCGCGGTAGGTCCATCCGGCGGACTGCCACGCGACGGCGTCGAGGGCGTGCCGGCCGTCCACGATCGAGCGGCCGGCCACCACCTCGCCGAGGCGTTCGGGGTCGATCGAGCGGAACTGGTCCCACTCGGTCAGGAGCACGACGACCTGGGCCTGCGCCGCGGCCTGCATCACACCGTCGGAGTAGCGCAGGTCGGGGTAGGCCCGCCGCGCGTTGTCCATCGCCTCCGGGTCGTAGACGCTCACCTCGGCGCCCTCCTCCTGGAGCATCCGGGCCACGTCGAGCGCCGGTGCGTCGCGGATGTCGTCGGAGTTGGGCTTGAACGCCGCGCCGAGGCAGCAGACCTTGACCCCGGCGAGCGACCCGCCGGCCTGCTCGCGGACCAGGTCGACGGTCCGCTTGCGGCGGCGATTGTTGATGGCATCGACCTGCCGCAGGAAGGCGACCGACTTGCCGACGCCGAGCTCCTCGGCGCGGTGCACGAAGGCACGGATGTCCTTGGGCAGGCAGCCTCCGCCGAAGCCGAGCCCGGGGTGCAGGAACCGGCCACCGATGCGGCTGTCGTGGGCCAGGGCGCGGGCCAGGTCCTGGACGTCGGCGCCGGTGGCCTCGCAGACCTCGGCCATCGCGTTGATGTAGGAGATCTTGGTGGCGAGGAAGGAGTTCGCCGCCACCTTGACCAGCTCGGCGGTCGAGAGGTCGGTGGTCACCACGGGAGTGCCGTTCTCGAGGATGGGGGCGAAGGCGGCCTCCAACTGCTCGCGTGCCCAGTCCGACGCGACTCCGAAGACCAGCCGGTCCGGTCGCAGGGTGTCCTCGACGGCGTACCCCTCGCGCAGGAACTCCGGGTTCCAGGCCAGCTCGACGTCGGTCCCGGCCGGTGCGTTGTCCTGCAGCAGCTGGGTGAGCCGGGCGGCGGTGCCGACCGGCACCGTGGACTTGCCGACCACGAGGCAGCGGCGACGCAGGTACGGCGCCAGGTCGCGGGTCACGCCCTCGACGTAGCTCAGGTCGGCCGCGTGCGAGCCCGGCTGCTGCGGGGTGCCCACGCAGACGAAGTGCACGTCGCCGAACTCGCCGGCCTCGGCGAGATCGGTGGTGAAGCGGAGCCGCCCGGAGTCGAGCGCCTTCTGCAGCATCTCGGGCAGGCCGGGTTCGAAGAACGGCACCTCGCCGTTGGTCAGCGCGTCGATCTTGCGTTGGTCGGTGTCGACGCCGAGCACGTCGTAGCCGAGGACCGCCATGCAGATGGCGTGGGTGGCGCCGAGATAGCCCGTGCCGAGCACGGTGAGCCGGGGCCGGGTGGTGGTGTTGTTGTCCATGCGCGTTCTCCTCGCGTGGGTCGGGTGCTGCCGGGTCAGGTGCACGGGATGTTGCTGAGGCCCTCGTCGGCACCGACGAAGGTGTTGTCGCAGGTGACGACGTTCGACTCCTCGGGCCAGGACGCGATGGCGTAGTCCGAGGTGTCGACGTCGAGGGAGTTGCCGCGGAAGACGTTGAGATCGCCCCATCCGGGCAGGATCTGGTGGGTCTGCATGCCGTTCTTGGGGGCGCTGCTGCCGGTATTGCCTTGGATCAGGTAGTTGTTGCCCTTCACGTCGACCCAGCTGTCCGCCCCGGTCATCGCCGATCCGTCGAAGGTGTTGTCGACGATGAGACCGCCGGTGGTGCCCTCCTTGATGTCGATCGCCTCCGAGGAGGTGTCCGTGATCGTGTTGCCCTTGACCACGTTGCGATCGCTGCGGTCGGCCCGGCAGTCGGTGTAGGTGCACCAGTTGCTCACCGCCGAGCCGATGTAGACGCCCTCGCCGTACTTGTCGCGTCTATTGCCGGTGTCGCTGATGGTGTTGTCGAGCACGACGTTGTCGGTGCTGAAGGAGCGCAGGTGCACCGCCTCGTCGCCGGTCCCACTCACCGTCAGGCCTTGGATCACCGAGCCGACGGTGCCGTCGGCCACCACCCCCTTCTGGCCGCCGGAGACGGTGAAGCCGACCAGTCGCCAGTACTGCGCGCCGTCGAGGTGGAGGGCGTAGTCGCCCTCCACGTCGCCGCCGTCGAGAACGGCGTCGCTCGATCCGCAGAGGAAGATCGGCTGGGCGTCGGTGCCGGAGGCGGTGGTGACGAAGTTGCCGGAGTAGGTGCCCTCCTGCAGCTCGATCGTGTCGCCCGGCTGGGCGTCGTCCAGTGCGGCCTGGAGCTGGTCGGCGTCGGAGACCGTGGTGGTCGCGGCCGGGCAGGTCACCGCGTCCGATTCGGGCAGGTCTCCCTCGCCCGCGGGCGCGGCATCGGTCAGCGGCGGGGCGTCCTCGGGCTTCCCGCTGCCGTCGCTCTCGTCGTCCCCCTCGTCCTCGCCCTGCTCGTCGTTCGGGTCACTGGTGGGCTCCGACGACGACGGGTCGAGGATGTCGGTCCGGGTCGGGGAGGGGCGGACGGAGGGGGTGCTGACCACACCCTCCGCCCCCGAGTCCGCGGCCGAGTCGTCGGGCCAGAGCAGCGCGGCCGCCGCGATCGTCACGAGCACACCGGCCACCGCGCCCACCGCCGCGATCAGGGCGGGGTTCTGGTGCCAGTCGTTGCTCACGCACCCACCCCCTCCGGGACCCGCTCGGTGCCGGTGACCGCGATCCCGTCGGAGACCGGCCGCTTGTCGGCGTACGGGTGCGCCTTGCGACCGCGCGACCGCGCGCCGCGCACTGCCGAGAACAGCAGCAGGGCGGCGAGCAGGATCCACAGCACGGTCAGGGGCTGGGCGAACCGCTTCAGCGTGACCAGGAACGGCGTGGTGTCCTGCCAGCCACTGGTGTCGTTGCGCCAGCCGGTGGTGTCGAGGTCGTGCGCGCGCTCGGTCTCGACCGCGCTCGGACCGTGGCCGCTGATGGTGTTCTCCTGGAGCGACGACGTGCCGACGTCGCCGACCATGCTCACCGCGTGGTTGGTCGCACCGCTGAGCGTGTTGTGCCCGACCGCCGCGACCGCGTCGCGCACGTACACGCTGGTGACGCCGCCGGTCACGATGTTCCCGGACACGGTCGCGCCCACCACGCCGTCGCGCAGCGCGATGCCCTGGGTGGCCGAGTCGCTCACGTTGTTGCCGACCACGTCGACCCCGTCGGCGACGTCGCGCACCACGACGCCGACCTCGTTCGCGTTGATGTCGTTGGCGAGGACACTCACGTTGCTGCCGCCGATGACCTCGACGCCGTACCTCCCGTTCTGCGAGACCTGGCTGTTGGACAACGCGTTGTTGCCGTAGCTGGCCAAGCTGGTCCCGGTGGCGCTCGGCCCGGTCGCGAGTGGCAGCCCGGACATCGTGACGCCGTTGCGGTGGTTGTCGCTCGCGGTCACCTGAGAGAGCACGATGCCGGTGGTGGCCCGGGCCAGCACGATGCCGTCCTCGGCGTTCCCGGTCGCCTCGCTCTTCTCGATCACCGCGTTGACGACGTAGCGGTGCAGCACGATCCCGGAGACCAGACTGCCGTCGAAGGTGCTGTTGCGGACGTCGAGCCCGTTGGCGCCGGAGACGAAGATTCCGAAGGCGTTGCCCGAGACGGTGGTGTCGCTGATCGCGGCGGAGACGTAGCTGTATTCCGGCGCGTCCACGTCCACCGACGGCACCGGCAGGTCTCCCGCGGGGAGCACCTGTCCGAGCGGCGAGTTCTTGTTGCCCTCGACGTCGGGGGCCGCATTGCCGACCGCGCCGACCTTCAGCGAGTCGGCCAGGTCGTAGAGCGAGCCGCTGTTCGGGCGGTCCGTGCCGGTGAGCGAGAGTCCGCCGGTCCGGCCGCTCCAGAAGCCGAGGTCCGACAGCTCGGTGTCCGCGATCGAGACCTGGCCGCCGATCGAGCGGAGGTACGCGCGTCCGTCGGTGGTACGGCGGTCGGGGCGCTCGCTCGAACGGTCGAAGCTGGTGATCTGGGCAGGAGCGCCGTCGGCACCGGCGATGTTGAGCCGGCCGCCGTAGTTGACGATCGAGACGAACCCCTGGGCATCGCTGGCCAGCAGCAGGCGCAGTCCGCCGGGATCGGCTAGGTTGAGCGTCGCGCCCGACTCGATGACGAGGTTCTCCGAGAGCAGATAGGCGCCGTCGGGCCGGCGCACGAAAGTCTGCGGAGCGAGCGCCAACAGGTCGTCGATCGTGTACGGCTGGGAGCGGGAGGTGAGCACCAGGGTGTATGCCGCCCCCGTGGCGAGTCGGTAGGGACTCTTGAGCGGGTTCTGGGTCCAGCTCGCGAGCGAGCCCACGGTGCGGACCTCGGTGAGCCGCTCGTCCTCGGCCGCGACGAGTGCGGACTCGGCATCGGGGTCGCCGGGATAGGACAGCGCGGGTTGCGCGCCGCCGTCGGTGCCTTCGTCCGCGAGCGCCGGCGAAGGCGTGCCCGCGGTCCCCACGGCGACGCCGGCGAGTAGCGCTCCGGCCGCGACCGCGCCACGTACGCCGCGCCCCATCGGAGACCTCATCGGGCACCACCGGCGAGTTCGACCTCGGCGACGACCGCTGCGTGGGTCGGGGTGAGCGGCCGGGCTACCGCGTCGGGCTCCCGGTCGGTGACGGGCACGTCGGCGCGGTGTGCGTGGCGGTCCAGCGAGGCCTGCGTCTGGCCCTCGCCACCGACGGTCTCCTCCGAACGGGTGAGCCAGCCCTGCTTGTTCATGGTGAGGAACGCGTAGGCCTTGATCGGGAGCGCGACGAAGATGACCATCAGGGTCATCAGCGGCAGCAGCACGATCTCCTGCGGGTGGCGCTTGAGGTGCGAGAAGCCCCGGATGCCGCGACCGATCATCAACCACAGCGCGGCCAGGATGATCCCGGTCTGGCTGACCTCGAGCCGGCTGAAGGCGAGGTAGCCGACCGTGACGCCCATGGTGACCGGGGTGAGCAGGATCTGCAGCACGGTGACCTTCGTGACGAACGGTGTCCGCCACAGCCAGCCCTTGTAGGCAGCCGTCAGGTAGCAGCGGTAGGAGTTGCGGCTCCACCGGACCCGCTGCTTGACGAAGGCCCGGAACGTGTCCGGGAACATCGACATCGCGCGCGCGGTGGACTGGTGCACCGTCTTGTAGCCCGAGGCGAGCACCAGCCAGGTGAGCCGGCCGTCGTCCCCGGCCACGCAGCGCCGGCCGAGGAAGAACTCGTTCTCGAGGTTGTCGAGGACGGGCACCACGACACTGCGCCGGTAGGCCGCGGTACGGCCCGAGACGCACGCGACGGCGCCGGCCCGGCCCATCGCCGGTACGTAGTTGTAGTAGCGCAGGTTGACCATCCAGTCGGCGATCCGCCGCCAGACGCTGCTGCGCCGTTCGTAGACGTTCTGCTGGGTGCTGACCCCGCCGACCTCGGCGTCGGCGAACGGCATCTGCACGTTCGTCAGCAGCCCCGGCTCCCACTGGGTGTCGGAGTCGACGAGGATCAGCAGTTCGGAGGTGGCCATCCGGATGCCCACGCCGAGCGCGGACCGCTTGCCCGCGTGCTCGAACAGCACCGGCGTGATCGTCGGATCGCCGAGCCCTCGGATCCGGTCGTAGGCCTCGGTGTCGGCGACGTCGAGCACCACGATGATCTCGGTGGGCGACTGCGACCGCCAGTTGCGGAGGCAGCGCATCAGGATGTCCGGGTCCTCGTGGTACGACGGCACGACGACCGAGGTCGTCGTCGAGAAGTCGTTGACGATCGGCCGGGCCAGGGCCGAGAGGATGCAGCGGTAGAGCCAGAGCGACCAGACGATGACCCCGGCGATGGCCAGCGGGAACGCTGCCCGCAGCTGTGCCGGTTCGATCGTGGAAAGGTCGAAGTTCCCGAGCCAGTCAGGCATGTGTTCGTCCCCCAGTCAGGGGGAGGTAAGCCCGAGTCCAGCCTCCCCTGATGACCTCCGTAGAGGCCCGCGGCCCCCCGCCGCGACGAGAACGACGATACGCCGATTCTTACGTAAATCTAGTGACTTACTTGCTAACGTCTGGTTACACCGGGTGTTCGACGTACCCGATTTTGGCTCAGAACAAGGGGAAAGTGAGGTCCGCGGTGAACAACATCACGGCTCGACCCGAGGACTTCCAGCGCCGTTCACCTGCTCGTCGCTTTGCGCGGCCGAGGCGGTCGGAGCTTGCTGTGCCCACCGCTTCACGAGCCCTTAACTCGATGCTCACCGGGGGGATCCGCGCGCGCCGTAGGTTCCGCAGCATGCGACGAACCGGGGGGATCGCCGCCGTGGTGCTGCTCACCGTGGCGTGGGCCTCGGGCTGCGCCGGCGAGAGCAGCGCCGGTGGGCCGGCGTCGGCCGGCCCGACGCTGGCCGTGTCGGAGAGTGCCCCGTCCGCCACCGCCGCGCCCACGCCTGCGAGCACGCCGACGCCGAGCGCTCGGGCACCGAAGTTCGACCGACCCTTCACCTACGCCGCCGGGCTGCGGGTCAAGGTGTCGGCGCCGGAGCCGTTCACCCCCTCGCCTTGGGTGGTTCCCGAGCCGGGCACCCCGCTGCGCTTCGACGTCGTGGTGCAGAACCACACCGGTAAGGAGTGGAACCCCAGCCAGCTGCATCTCAAGCTGACCAGCGGCTTCCAGCCGGCGCCGCAGATCTACGACGCCGAGAAGGGCGTCGTGGCCCGGCCCGAGGACCGGTTGCCCGATCGCGGCATCGTGCGCTTCTCCGTCGGCTACTGGGTGACTGACGAGACCGAGCTCGCCCTCGAACTCTCCCCGGGGTTCGGCTACCAAGCGGTGACAATCTCCAGCTGATCCTGGTCCGGTCTGCAACGATCTGGTCCGAGAAGGGTGATGGCAGACCACCTCACCTGCACCCTAGGGTCGCGCCATGGCTGCGGCTCCGGAGTGCGTGGCGGGTCCTCTCGCGGCCGGAGTGGCCCGATGATCTCCGCCATCTTCGAGGTCCTCTTCTACGCCCTCGCGGCCGCGGCGAGCCCGCTCGTGCTGACCGCGACCTTCATCGTCGTGCGCGGCAAGCGCCCGCGCACGAACGGCATCGCCTTCCTGAGCGGCTTCGGCTTCGGGACGATCATCGCCTGCGGGCTGGGACTGGTCCTCGGTACGGCGGCCGTCGACCAACTCGACGCGCACGAGACGTTCAAGGCGCTGGTCGCGATCGCGCTCGGTCTGGCCCTGCTCTGGGT
>DOWL01000071.1:9875-15528 GCA_003519585.1 Nocardioides sp.
GCGGTCTGGCCCTGCTCTGGGTGGGCTTCACGACCGGGACCGGGACGGCACCCCGCCAGCCCGAGGCGGCGAGGAGCACCCGGGCGGCGGCGATCCTCGACGGGCTGAGCAACGTCGGCCCGGCGGCGTCGTTCTCCATGGCGGGACTGCTCGGCTTCGGTGGGCCCAAGAGGCTCGTGCTCACCTTCCTCGCCATGGCGGCGATCACCAACGCCGAACTCCGCGACGTCCTCGACCTGTCGCTCGTCGCGGTCTACCTCGTGGTCTCGACCGCCTTCGTCTCGGTGCCCGTCGGCATCGTCCTGGTCGCCGGCGAGCGCGCCTCCGAGCTCCTGGCCCGTGGCCAGAACTGGGTGAGCGACCACTCCGCCGTGCTCCGCAAGTGGCTCTCCAGCGTGATCGGCTTGATCCTCGTGATCGACGGACTGGCCAGGCTGCTGACCTGACTACCGCCGGTGGTAGAGCGGGTGCCATCGCTGCGACGGTTTCGACACTCAACCACCGTGCGGTGCCATTCCCTTCATCCGCTTCGGGTGAGGCATCCGGGCGGGCATTCGGCTGGGATCGGAGCTGTCATGACGAACCAGGAAGCCGCCTCGGCGCGCACGCAGGTGGCGGGTCAGCTGACCCGCGAGAGCTGGCAGCGGCCGTGGTACGCCCAGCTCGCCGCGTTCGTGGCCTCGGTCCTCGTCATGGTTCCGGCCGTGTGGATCTGCGACTGGTTGCTCCCCGGCTTCCACGCCGGGGTGCCGGGCGGCCCGTTCCTGTTCGCGGCGGTCCTGGGGATCGTGGCGGTCATCGTCCAGCCGATCCTGGTGGGAGCCGCTGTCCGGCTGGGCTGGATCGGGGTGCTGCTGCTGGCGTTCCTCGGGCAGGCGCTGATCGTGGTCATCGCCGCGGCGATCCTGCCGATGGTCAAGCTCGACGACTACTGGTCGGCGTTCGTCGTGGCCATCGTGGTCGGCCTAGTCAGCACCCTCCTCGGCTGGTTCGGCAGCGCCGGGACCTCGCAGGTCCTGGTCGGCCGGCTCGTGTCGCGGCACCACCGCCGCCCGATCCAGGTGGCCGATCCGGAGGTGGACGGTGTGGTGTTCGTCCAGATGGACGGCGTCCCGTTCCCGGTGCTCCAGATGGCCGTCACAGCGGGCACGGTGCCGACGCTGTCGCGGTGGATCCGCTCGGGTAGCCACCGGATGACGGAGTGGACACCTAAGCTGCCCGCGACCACGCCCGCCAGCCAGATGGGCATCCTGCACGGCGTCATCGACGGCATCCCGGCGTTCCGCTGGTACGACCGGGAGCGGGACCGGGTGCTGGTGGCGAACAAGCCCGCCGACGCCGCCGTGATCGAGGGCGACATGTCGACGGGCCGAGGGCTGCTGGTCGACGACGGCGTCAGCATCAGCAACCTGTTCACCGGCGATGCCCCGGCCGCCGTCCTCACGATGAGTCGGCGCGTCCGCGGTGGCGAGCTGGCCCAGCGCGCGGTCGCCAACTTCGTGCTCAATCCGTCGGGGTTGACCCGGGCGCTGTCCCGATCGGTGTCGGAGCTGTTCCGGGACCGGTTCCAGGCCAGGCGGGCGATCCGCCGCGACGTCCAACCGCGCTGCGAGCGCACCTGGGAGACGGCGCTGCTCCGCTCGGTCACCAACGGCGCACTGCGCGACCTCAACACGATCCTCGTGGCCGAGCACATGCTCCGCGGCACCCGTTCGATCTACGTCGACTACGTCGACTACGACGAGGTGGCCCACCACGCCGGCGTACTCCGGCCCGAGAGCCTCGAGGCGTTGGAGGCGATCGACGGCGTGCTGCACCAGCTGGAGCTGGTGGCCTCGGCGGCGCCGCGCCGCTACCGGTTCGTGATCCTCTCCGACCACGGCCAGTCGCAGGGCGCGATCTTCGCCGACCGGTACGGCGAGGACCTGGCGACGTTGGTAGCGCGGTTGGCGAACAGCGACGTAGCCGCCTCCGACGACAGCGTGGAAGGCTGGGGTCGCACCAAGGCCCTGGTCGACGAGCTCGCAGCCGGGGACGGCGTCAGCAGCAGGGCGGGGACGACGGCTTCGCGAGCGATGGACCGGCACGAGCGCAACGTGCCGGAGGTGGTCAGTCCGGGCGAGGCCGCCCAGGGCCGCACGGCCACCCGGTCCGACGACCGCCCGGCCACCGGCGACGAGACGTTCCATGTCTTCGGGTCGGGCAACCTCGGGCTCATCTACGTGCGTGGTGAGAAGGAGCGCCTGGACCGAGCCGAGCTGCACCGCCGGTACCCCGGCCTGGTGCGGGGGCTGGCCGAGCACCCTGGCGTCGGGTTCGTCGTGGTGATGGATGAGGGCGGGCCGATCGCCTTGGGCAACCACGGCTCGCACCGGCTCGACGACGGCCACGTCGAGGGCGAGGACCCGCTGACGCCGTTCGGGCACTACGCGCCGGAGTTCGTCAGGCGCGTCGCGCACCGTCCCGAGGCGCCCGACATCTACGTCAACAGCTTGGTCGAGCCGGGCACCGAGGAGGTGGCGGCGTTCGAGGGACTGGTGGGGTGTCACGGCGGCCTCGGCGGCTGGCAGGACCGTGCCAGTGCGGTCATCCCGACCGACGTCCCGTTCCCGGAGGACCGCATCGTCGGGGCCGACGCGCTGCACGTGGCGCTCTGCGCGATCCTGCGCCACTGCGGGCACCGCCAGGACGTCGCGTACGACGGAGTCGCGCCGGCCGAGCCGGCCGCGGGCGTCACCGGCTCCTGAGGCCCGTCACCGCGTCGAAGAGCACGACCACGCCGATCGCCATCGCCGCGACGGCGAACACCGTCGGCCCCGCGACGGCGACGCGTCGCCGCAACTCGGTGAGGTACGCCGTGGCCTCGCCCGGCCGCCGCGCGTAGAACACGTACATCCCCCCGACGCTGGCGGTCGAGGCGATCACGAACAGGACGAACGCGAGGAGGGTGACCAGCGGTGACGAATGGTGGTGAGCGACGACCACCGCAGCGGCGATCGTGATCGCCCACGGCTGTTTCAGAACGCCGACGGCGGCGGCCCCACGCGGACCGAGCTGGTTGAGGCGCCCGGCCCAGCGCGCGGCCGAGGAGTCGTCGGGTGCGGCGGTGGGCTCGTCGACGACGTCGTGGCGACGCCGCCACTGCCGGATCCCGATCACCACGAGCGCCACGCCCACCAGCGCTTCGAGGATCAGCAGCCCGGTGCGACCGTCGCCGCGCTGGGCGCTGCGGGACGAGCCGACGAGGTAGCCGAAGGCGAAGACGATCGTCAACGACGCCGCCCAGCCGACCAGGAACGCGCCGGCGTTGACCCGGGCCCGAGCCGTGCCGAGGACGACGATGAACACCACGATGGTGGCCGGGGACAGGCTGGCCATCAGCCCGAGTCCGAAGATGGAGAGGATCAGACCCATCGCGAGGTTCCACGCCTCCTCTCATCGGACGACCGCAGTACGCGGTTACACTGGCGATTCTCGCGGCGCGCCCGCGTCACCCATCGCGGGTGAGCCCGTTCGGGGCGTCGATTTCCTAATGTGGCCCCATGCCACTGGGTGCCGCGGACAGCTCACGCGCCGCGAATGGTGTCGACGGCACCACCATCAGGACTCTGCCGCGCTCGATCGTGCTGCTGCTCGGCATCGCGGGAGCGGTCGCGCTGGGCTTCGGGATCAAGGGCGCCGCGGGGATCATCGCGCCGACGATGCTGGCCTTCGTGCTGACCATCGCGGTGCTGCCGATCTACAAGCTGGCGGGCCGGCACCGCTGGCCCAACTGGGCGGCGATCCTGACCGCCCTCGTGGCGGCCTACCTCATCCTCGTGATCATGGTCGTCGGCGTCGTCGTCTGCGTCGTCAAGTTCGCCGACCTGCTCCCGACCTACGCCAAGCAGGCCGACGATCTCACCAAGGACGTCACGAACTTCCTCGACAACCTCGGGCTGAGCACGAGCGAGACCAGCACGGCCTTGTCCAACCTCGATCCGATGAAGCTGATCGGGCCGCTCACTGACCTGGCCTCGGGGGTCCTCGGCGCGTTCGGCTCGTTGTTCTTCCTGGTCACCCTGATGTTCTTCTTCGTGGTGGCGGTGCCCGGGTTCGCGCCGCGCGCCCGCGCTTTCCAGTACGCCAAGCCGGAGCTGGCGGCGGCGTTCGCGAAGTTCCTCCAGGGCTCGCAGACCTACCTGCTGATGACGGCTCTCTTCGGCGCCATCGTCGGTGTCCTGGACGCAGGGGCACTCTGGCTGCTCGGAGTCCCGCTGCCGCTGGTCTGGGGCTTCTTCTCGTTCCTCACCAACTTCATCCCCAACATCGGCTTCGTCATCGGCGTGATCCCGCCGGCCTTCCTGGCCCTGCTCGACGGGGGCTGGTCGGAGATGTTGTGGGTGATCGTGGCCTACTCCGTCCTCAACGTCACGATCCAGACCTTCATCCAGCCACGCATCGTCGGCAACTCGGTCGGCCTCAGCGCCGAGATCACCTTCATGTCTCTGGTCGTCTGGACCTTCCTGCTCGGCGCGCTCGGCGCGCTCCTCGCCGTACCCATGACGCTGCTCTTCAGAGCGATCTTCCTCGACTCGGATGATCGGACGAGATGGGTCGCGCCGCTCATCGATGCCACGGTCTCGGAGGATGCGCTACCTCCCGCAGCCGCCGAGACTGGCTGAGTTCAGGGGTGCGCGTCGGGCTCGGTGCGCGCGGCGTGGGTGGCCAAGCGGCCGGCCGCCTCGATCAGGAGCGGGTCGAGAGCATCGTCCTGCTCGGCGACGAGGGCCTCGAGGCTCCGGCGCATGCTGGGCGGCCAGAACGTCTCGATGTGGCGGGCGATCCCCTCGGCCGCTTCGGGCGTGGGCAGGTGCGCGAACTGGCGAGCGATGTCGTTGCCCATCCGCGCGTCGGGAGAACCGGTCACGCGTGGGTCTCCGCGGGCTCGCGCGCCTCGGCGACCGCGGCGTCGCCACGGGCGTTGGCGACGCCGACCTGCACGGCGGTCACCTTGTACTCGGGGCAGTTGGTGGCCCAGTCGGAGTTCTCGGTCGTCACGACATTCGCACCGGTCACCGGGTGGTGGAACGTCGTGTAGACGACGCCGGCCGGCATCCGCTCCGACACCATCGCGCGCAGAGTCGTCGAGCCGACCCGGCTGGAGAGGTCGACCAGGTCGCCGGTCGAGATGCCGCGGACCTCCGCGTCGGCGGGGTGGATCTCCAGGACGTCCTCGGGGTGCCAGGTGTTGTTCGCCGTACGGCGGGTCTGCGCGCCGACGTTGTACTGGCTGAGGATGCGCCCCGTCGTCAGCAGCAGCGGAAAGCGCGGGCCGGTCCGCTCGTCGGTGGCGACGTATTCGGTGTTGATGAAGCGCCCCTTGCCGCGGACGAAGCCCTCGACATGCATCAGCGGCGTGCCCTCGGGATGCGCCTCGTCGCACGGCCACTGCACCGAGCCCATCTCCTCGAGCCGCTCGTAGGAGACGCCCGCGAAGCTGGGCGTGGTCGCGGCGATCTCGTCCATGATCTGGGCGGGATGGGTGTAGGTCCAGCGCGCGCCCATGGCGTTGGCGAGGAGCTGGGTCACCTCCCAGTCCCCGTAGCCGTTCCTCGGCGCCATCACCTTGCGCACCCGGTTGATGCGGCGCTCGGCGTTGGTGAAGGTGCCG
>DOWL01000232.1 GCA_003519585.1 Nocardioides sp.
AGCGGTACAAGGGTCGGCCTGAACTGAAGATCGAGGGCGGCCTCCTACGTCCCCGCACCGAGAAGGTTCTGGTCGGCCGACGAGACCGGACAACACTGGTCGACGGGGTTCTGAAGCAAGTCCGTCTGGTCCGCGAGGTTGTGGACGAGCTGCCGGTGACCGGAGCGCTCTGTTTCGTCGAAGCCGACTGGCCGTTGATCGGTGGAGTTTTTCGCAACCCCCGGGGGGACGTCCTCTGGCCGAAACGGCTCGCGAAGTTCCTCTCTGAGATGGTCGGGGGAGTGGTCGACGTCGGTTCGGTGCGCGAGGACCTAGCGTCAAGATTTGAGCCGGCGTGAGGCCGGGGGCGTCCCTTGCGCTTACCTCGCGGGCTTCTTCGGCATCGCGTAGGCCTCGTGAAGAGTGTCAAGTTCGTGGTCGAGTCGCGCGTGTTCTGGCCAAAGGCCTTCCAGCCGCCTGAACTCCGCGTCGTGTCCCTGTCCGGGCGTTAGGTGGTGGCAGAGCTCGTGCCAGATGAGGTACTTGAGCAGGTCGTCCGAGATCTGGGTCTTCGGTGCCTTGAGCGCGAGGTTGATGCGGATGACCGGCTTGTCGCGTGCCCTGGCGCCCTTGCGCCAGCTCCAATAGGCCCACACGGCTTGGACGTCTCGGCGTGTCCAATCGATCTCGGGTAGCTCGTCAGCGTCGAGCCAGCCGTCGTACGCTGACTCAGCGGCAAGCAGTGACACGCCGGCCTTGACGGTCTCCTTGAACAGGCCCTTGAGGTTCCGGTTGGAATCTCTGCGGAGGGTCTTGGAAGGGATGGCATCGGGTTTCGGCACGGACTCGGGTCGGGCGCCCGAATCGATCACCTTCAGCTGCGCGAGCACTTCTTGTTCGACGGCTTCGATGAAGAACTGAAGGCTGGGATAGAGGCTGCGCGCGAGCGAGGACTCGTACTCTCCTCGAAGCACTTCAACGCGCTCCAGCTCGGAGAGCCGGCCCGCCGCGATGAGTTTGCGTGCCGTCGCGACCACGTCGACCGATGCCTCTAGCGGAACGAAGGGCGGCGCTCCGACATAGGACTTGCAGTAGTCGACGAAGGCGGCGACTTCATCGTCAAGCGGTGCCGGAGGAGGGACGTCGTCGAAGAAGGACATCGCGGTCGTGCCGCGCTTGTCTCTTGGGTCGGTGGCCCACGCGGCAGCATCCGTCCAAGCTAGAGCCGCGTGTTCGAAGACGGGAATGCGTCGTACGTCGAGGTCGTAGAAACCGATGAGACGGCTGCTCGTCAGCGTGGCGTTGAGACCGTCCCTGCGGACTCGCGCCTCCATGGCGCGGGAGATGCTTCGGATCAGATCGGTGCCCACCTCGGTCTCACCATCCTCGGCGAGGATCGGAGGCAGCTCGTGCTCCCCGACGCCTTCGCCTGCTCCGGTGGGGCTCGCAGGTACGTCGGGGATATCGGCCGAGCTGAGGATGCTGACCGAACTGAGCAGACCGCCGTCTTCGCGCCAGCTGTCCACGAACTCAACGACGTGTGCTTCGGGATCACCACCCGCACGCACGCCACGTAGCACGCGGCCGACCATCTGTCGCATCACGATGTGGCTCGCGGTTGGGCGGCACAAGAAGGCGGTGCGGGCCGACGGGATATCGACGCCTTCGAGGAGCATGCCGACACTGACAAGGACCTGCGGTTCAGTGGCCCGTCGAAAGAGATCCAGAACAGCAGCACGGTCAGTGCCCGCCGCACTGTGGACTACGTGCACTGCGACTCCGGCGTCGCGGAAGGCGTCCACGAGCGAGTCTGCGTGGGCGGTGTCACAAGCAAAGGCAAGGGTCTTACCCCACAACCGTTGGCGGTCCACCCACTGCTTCACAACTAGGTTGTTACGGCTCGCGCGGTCGAGCTGTCGCGCCACGCGGGGAGGTACCTCACGGCCAGAAGCGAGTTGCTTCAGATCGCTCGCACTGACGTTCACAGGTTCTGTGGTGCCTACGGTGTGGATGACGGGGCGAGCGAGATCGCCCTTCGCGACGAGTTCAGATGTTGCTACTGAGACGAGCTCGCGGGCGAAGGTCTGCCTGAGTTTGGCGGTCTGCCCAGCACCCGCAGGCCACGGGGTGGCCGTTAGCCCGACCAGCATCAACCCGCTTCCGACCGACCAGAGGAAATCGATTAGCCGTTGGTACGTCGGTGAGACGACGTGGTGAGCCTCGTCGATGACCACGACGGTCGGGCCGGTGAGGAACGCCCGGATTGTTGCCTTCGACTTTCCGTCGAACTGCTGTCCGATCAGTGACTGCCGCGTCGTACAGACCACATCGACGTCTCGATCCGCGAGGGCTGAGGCGCTCCCGGCCTGTCCGTGCACCGCCCGGAGCCGTCGGCGGAAGCCGGCCGGGGCCGATCTGGCATGCTCCCGGAACTCCCGTGCTGCTTGGTCGACGAGCTCCTGCTGGTCGGCGATCCACAACACGCGCAGCTTGCGGCGGCGCTGCAGCTCACTGATGAGCCAGGTCACCATGGTGGCTGTCTTGCCACCGCCGGTCGGGATGACGATGAGTCCGGAACGACGTCCGCCGGCCGAACGCAGTCGATCCAGCTCCCGCCACGCGTGTTCCTGATGGCTGTACGGGGTATGTCGCGCGTTGGCGCCTTCGCCGACCAACTCCATAACGGACGCCTTAGCCCTCTGAGTCGCGCTGCCCGGTCCGACAGGGTGGAGGACTGACTCCTTGTGGGCGGCAACAAATGCCGACCACAGATTTGCGACGAAGCCGTCCGTGCGATTCCGCGTCAGCAGAAAGTCGAGCCTCTCCTTCCGGGTGGTCAGAGCGTTGTAGCGGTTGACCATGCCGGTGAGGTTTGCCAGGTCCTCGGCGCTTGCCGTGGGAAGCCAACCACGGCGCAGTGTGTCGGTTAGCTCGAATCGCAGTGCGGTTCTGGGTGGTCGGCCGAGAACGCGCTCCGCGTTCCGCCGGAGCTGCTCGGGCGTTAGTGACGAGACGCTCTGTGCTTGTTCGTGCGGGCCGAACTTCGTGTAGGCGGTCCTGAGGAGCTTCCGGATCAAGGTCTCATCCACGAGGTTCCACGAGAACCGCGCGGAGCGCCGTTGGTCAGCCATGCTCGGGTCCGTTGTACGCCGCAGCCCAAGCATCGAGGACGG
This sequence comes from Nocardioides sp., assembly GCA_003519585.1. Lineage (GTDB taxonomy): Bacteria > Actinomycetota > Actinomycetes > Propionibacteriales > Nocardioidaceae > Nocardioides. Next base: position 3,153 of record DOWL01000232.1, read on the forward strand.
TGCGTGGGTGCATTTGGCGTTGTGGGATGAACGGAAATGCAGCACCTGCGCCTGCAGGAAGGCTCATTCGCATGCCGTCGGCGCCTATCCGCGTCGGCGCTTGAAGGGGCGTGGCAGTGGTGCGGGAGTGGTGCGACGTCGTAGGCCTGGTGCGTCCGAAGCGGCAGCTCGGGCACTCCAGGTGGAACCACAGTTGGTGCACTCCCGGTCGTAGCCGGGGTGCACGCAGCCGATCCAGCGCACCCAGTCTGGGTGGCCTGTCATCACATCCGGTCCGGTGGGCAACCCGATGACCAAATGGGTGATGTCGCCCGATCCACAAGTCGGGCAGATGCCGCGCGGGACGTGGTACGGCGCGCGTTCCAGGTCGTCCGGGGGAAGCATCATTGATCAAATGTAGAGGACGGGTCCGACAGAATCGGGCGAGAATGGCCCTGGTTCGGGCCTCAATCGTCGGCGTCCATCATGTTGAAAACGCGGACCTGGCCGAGGGCCTGCTGCAAGGCACTTATGAGTTCGGCGTCACTCATGGTCGAGACGTCAGGCGACTCCTCTTGGGCGAACCGATCTCGGGTGAATGGGCTGAGTTCAGTCACCGTGTCCGCGCATGAGCGGGCCAACTCCATCACGCTCATTGGGAAGTCGCAGACGAATCCGATGCTCTCGTCGTTGCCGTGCACCCTGACATCAAGAGAACTTGCGGCCCCGTCCTCATCCCACACCTCATCAACGCCCATGGGCCTGGCGAAGAGGAACATCAGCAAGGTCTCGATGTCACCGACGTCGTCGATGTCGACGCCGCTGAGCAGATCCGCCGTGCTGTCGAAGACGGTTGAGAATCGGGTGTCCTTCACTCCGCAATCCTCCCATCGGCGTCCGACAGATTCGGGTCAATGCGGACGTGCGACCTCAATTGCCCGCAACCTTCGGTAGCCCTCGTATTCGCCGGTGTGATTCCTGAGGTCGCGGCCTGCCAGGAAGCAGGTGTCAGAGCCGGACCGCCGAAGCACCGCCCTGCCGTCTCTGTCGGTGGTCCCAGCGATGATCACGGCGATCGGGCGAACGAACCCTAGGAAAGACAGATGACGCAGGACCGAATCACTCGTGCCGACCTTGATTGGTGGCTCGTACGAGCTAACGAACTCGAGTGGATCTTCGCCAAGACCTACGCCGCGACCGCGCCGCACCATTACGTGGTCGAGAACCGCACGGCTGGCGTAACGCACGAGGACATGGTCCGTGCCGCGCGGGTGATCTACACGTTCGGGCAGCCGGGCAAGTACTACTCGGTGACGAAGATCTATCTGGTCAGTCCCGACGGCAGGTGCCGCTGGTGGACCGAGGACCGGCACATCACAGACACGACGCTGGTGAACCGGGCGACGACCGAGCTCTTCTACGGGGTCCAGAACGCGCAGTCGACGATCAGCGGCATCGAGACGCCATTCGACGGCATCGCGACAAGCTGGGATGCCGAGCACCTGATTCCAGATGGAGAGCCAGAACGTGTGAAACAGCTCCTTGCCGGCGTCCGGGGCACGTACCCGCCGCATGTGCTGGACATCGGTTGCGGGACTGGTCGCGTGCTGGACCTCGGGCTTGTCGCGCCGGATCGGTATGCCGGCGTGGACTCCAGTCAGGCAATGCTGAACCTGCTACTGCGTAAGCACCCGAGGGCGGCGGCCGTGTACCCCGTCGATATCCGGTCAGCGCTTCGCACCGGCGAGTTCACGCCGGGCCAGTTCGACTGGGTCTTCATAGACTCATCCGTGGAGTTGAGCGCAGCGGAGCGAGACCAGGTCGAGCAGATCGCGCGGGTAGCGGTGATCGTCGTGGACGAAACCGAGTGGACAGTCAGCGATGTCTCGAACACCTCGGTTCAGCGAATCCTCGCCGAACACGGCCACGCCTCCACCTGACGTCAATAGGATCCCGTTGATGACCCTGGACACCCGATCTGCCGAACTGACGCGAAAGCTCGTCATCAGCGACGCCCTTTCCGGCGAGTTCTTCGTACCCTCGTACCAGCGCGGGTACCGCTGGGGTGCACCAGAGGTCGTCAAACTCCTCGACGACATCAATACCGACGTCATCGCGGTGTCCGTGCCGCGGAGCTACTACCTGCAACCCATCGTCGTCATGTGGAGGGAAGCCGCTGGCAACTGGGAGTTGATCGATGGGCAGCAGCGACTCACGACGCTGTACCTGATTGTGAAGTACCTGCGGGACAGCAACTGGCTGCCGCGCGCCAAGGTCAACTACTCCCTGGCGTACGAGACAAGGGAGAACAGTCGCGAGTACCTCGACACTCTCAACCCCGCACTCCGTCACTCGAACATCGACTTCCACTACATCTACTCGGCATACGAGGCGATCGAGAAGTGGTTCGAGGCGCAGCCCGACCCTGAGGGCGCAGCCATCAACATGCGCAAGGCCTTGGCCGAGCATGTCTATCTGATTTGGTACCAAGCCCCCAAGGGCACGGACAAGAACGAGCTGTTCAGGCGCCTGAACGTCGGCCGGATTCTCCTTACCGACGCTGAGCTCATCAAGGCTCTGGTGCTGTCCAAGATCGGCGCCGACGGCAGCCGTCCCGAACGCCAAGAGCAGATCGCCGTTCAGTGGGACAGCTTCGAACGCGACCTGCGGGACCCGGAGCTTTGGGCGTTCATCACCGGCTCGGCCACAGAGTGGCCGACCCACATCGACTTGCTCTTCCGCGCGATGGCCGGCAGCACCGATGGCAAGGAACAGCACAGGTACTGGGTCTTCGAGAAGCTCAGACCCAGGATCGAGAACGCTCCCGCCGAGTTCTGGCGAGACGTCGTACGCATGCACGGACTCATCACCGGGTGGTTCCATGACCGGACGCTCTATCACCTGATCGGCTTCCTGATCGCTACCGGAGATCGGTACGAGTTCGAGCGGATCGTCGAACTGGCCGACGGCTCCACCAACAAGGCGTTCAGGTTGGCCTTGGTCGAACGCATCCGTGCTCGCATCGGGCTAACCCGCACTCGGCTCGACGACCTCAACTACGAGCTCCATCGCGAGGCCTGCCAGCAACTCCTCCTGCTGATGAATGTGGCCACGGTCCTCGGACCCGACGACATGAGAGAGCGACGCACGCAGCGCTTCTCTTTCCACGACCATGCAAGGGGCAGCTGGTCCGTGGAGCACATCCACGCGCAGAACGCTGCGCCATTAACCAGAGCCGAGCAGTGGAAGACCTGGCTCCACCTGCACCGGCAAGGCCTTTCAGCGGTTCCGGGACGCACCGAGGCGGAAGACGGCGAGCTGTTCGATCGAATCGATGCGACCATTCAGTCGATTGACGCGCGAGCGGTCGGCATCGCGGAGAAGTTCCGGAAGCTAGAGGACGAGATCCTCGCCGCCTTCGCGGCGACCGGCGACCCCGTACTCGGCGACGACGTGCACCTGCTGCCCAACCTCGCGCTTCTCGACCGCGGGCACAACAGCGCGCTCGGCAACTCCGTCTTCGAAGTGAAACGGCAGGAGATTCTGCGCCTCGACCGCGAGGGTGCCTACATCCCGCCCTGCACTCGCAACGCCTTCCTCAAGTACTACACCGAGGACGCTGATTCGCAGCTCCACCTCTGGGGTCCCCAGGACCGCAAGGCGTACTACAACGAATTGCGCAGCGTCGTCGAGCCCTACCTCCTCCCCGAGCCCGATGAGGCGACCTCATGAACAGGGCGACGGAAGGATTCGTGAGGACCTACCGCGGCATCTTTGACGGGCCCGATGGCGAGAGGCCATCGATCAAGAGCATCGAGATCCCCATCATTCAGCGCGACTACGCGCAAGGCCGTGAGGACCACGACACCGCCATGATTCGGCGCGACTTCCTCGAGGTGCTGATCAATGCGCTGACCACGCAGGAGTCCGTCGGCCTGGACTTCGTATACGGCGAAGTCACATCGCACGGCGTTCTCAAGCCGCTCGATGGGCAGCAGCGCCTGACCACCCTGTTCCTGCTGCACTGGTATGTCGCGTCGCGGGCCGACGCACTGGACCCGAACGAGCCCTGGACGAAGTTCCGCTACGCGACGCGGCTCAGCGCAGAGTACTTCTGCTACGAACTTGTCACGAACGACTGGCCGTACAAGGAGAGCGACCCGCAGACCTGGATCACCGATCAGGCTTGGTACCTCTTCCCATGGCGTACGGACCCGACGATCCAATCGATGCTGGTCATGATCACCGCGATCCACGAGCGACTGTCACGAGAAGACCACGACTTCGTGGCCCTTTGGGAACGACTGTCCTCGCCCGACGCGAAGGCGATCAGCTTTCTCTTCCTGCCGATCGACGACATGGAGTCCGGCGACGATCTCTACATCAAGATGAACTCGCGCGGAAAGCCGCTCACTGAGTTCGAGGTCTTCAAGGCTCGGTTCGAGAAGCTCTTGGTTGCCTCGGGAAGGCAGGCCGAGCTCAGTGAGAAGTTCGATCGCGAGTGGTCGGACCTCCTCTGGCACTACGAAGGCGGCAACTTTCTCGTCGACGACGAGTTCATGAACTACCTCGCCTTCATCGTCGACGTGTGCGAGTGGCGCTCCGGCGCGACCCGGGGGCAAGAACCCCTCCTCGATCGTGCCCGCCGGGTTCTCGTAGAGCACGAGGACGCGGACACCCACCTCGGGTTCCTGTTCTTCGCCTTCGACACCTGGGTGGGCGAGACAGCATCAGACGACGTGCCTGCCGCGGTCTTCGCGAAGCTCTTCTCCGTTGGAGGCGACTCTGACTCTGGCTTGTTGCTCTTCGAATCGCAAAACCCGAACCTCTTCGGAGCATGTCTCGAAAGCTACGGGACCAAGCAGTTCTCCCTAGCCGAAACGATCCTCCTGTACGCAGTCATCATCTTCCGACACCTGTGTCCCGATGAACCCGACGGCGTCCTTCGAAACCGGCTCCGCTCGCTGCGCAACCTCGCCGAGTCGGCACCCAACCAGGTGCAAGGTCCATACATGCCGGACCTCATCGAGTCGACCACGAAACTGATGACAACGGGCTCGCTCGACGGCCTGAAGCGGTTCAGCCAAGCCTGGCTCGAGGACGAGAAACTAAAGCGCTCTCGTCTCGAGGAGCACCCGTCGATCGAGGCGGCAGTCCACTCCCTCGAGGATCATCCTCTCCTCCGAGGACGGCTGTTCGCCTTCAATCTCGACCCCCTGACCATCGAGAACCATGCGGCCGCCTTCTGGAAGGTCAGCGGACACGACGCCCTTGAACACTTGCCAGCCGCGCTACTCGCCCAAGGCGACTACTCCCGCGAAATGGCATCCACGAAGCGGCAGCTTGGCGTGGCTGGCCAGCGGCAGGGCGGCGGATCCTGGCGAGACGTTCTGACCCTCGGGTCTCGAGAGAGCACTTCCCAACTGCGGGAAGCCCTTGCGACCCTTCTTGACGATGTTATCGGTAGGACCGGGAACCCAGGAGAGGTGCTGGAAGATATCCGCGGTGAATGGCTTGCGGACTGCGAGACGGCCGGCCACTTCGACTGGCGGTACTACTTCGTCCGCTACCCGAGCATGCTTTCTGCTCCCCAAGGGATCTACGTAGGTGAGTACGACCCGACTGGCGCCGGCTATCGGTACCAGGTGGACATGATGAACGGCGGGGACTACCGGTCGGCCTTCAAGGACCCGTACCTGCTGGCAATCTGGAACGAGGTCAACCGGCCTGAGCGGCTGGCAAAGCCCGAGTTCCGCAGCTGGGACTACACCGGTACCGAGAAGGCAATGAAGTTCATTGAATCAGGCACTGGCATTCGCACGATCGACGCCGGCTTCGAAGTCCTCCTGCCGGAGGACTCGGCTCAGGCTGACACGGCTCGAACAGCACTCACCCCGTTCGAGATCGACGCCGACAACTTCGTCCGGGTGAAACGGGCCGGGCCGGACAACCTCGACGCCGAGGACCGGGTGCAGGTCGGCGTCGCAATCGTTCAGGCACTCCTCAACACAGGTCTTTAGGCAATGAGAAGGCCCATTCCCACAGACTATGAGCGTGTCCTGCGCACGTAGGCGCTCCCCGGCACTTACCGTCGGAGCGTGGCTGAGAAGGACCGCCTCGCGGCCGTCGACGACCCGCGGCTACCGCTGCTGGTCCTCGACCCCGACAGGCAACCAACCGAGCGCGACCCCTACAGGGTCTACCTCGGCCAGCTGACCGGCGAGACGCTGCGCACGATGCGCGGCTGCCTGGACCGCCTCGCGCGGCTCCTAGCCGGCGTACGCCTCGACGAGCCGCGGCCCGAGGACCTCGAACGGGGCGTCCCGGTCGTGACCGGCGCCTGGGTGCCCTGGTGGGAGCTGCGCTACGAGGGCACCGCCGCCCTACGCGCCGTCATGCTCGATATCGGCTGGTCGCCGAGCCACATCAACAAGCACCTGTCCGCCCTGCGGCGAGTGCTCAAGGAATCCTGGCGGCTCGGACTGATGGACGCCGAGGACTACCACCGCGCGATCGACCTCGACCCCGTCAAAGGCGACCGAGAGCCGGCAGGCCGCGACGTCGGCGACTCGGAGCTCGCCGCCCTTCTTGCTGCCTGTGACGAAACTCCACTCGGCATTCGTGACGCAGCGGTCATCGCCGTGGTCTACGTAACGGGCATCCGGCGCTCCGAGGCCGCCGCACTCACGCTCAGCTCGTACTCCACGGCCACGCGGTCCATCCGCCTGGTCGGCAAGGGCAACAAGGAACGGATCGTGCCGGTCTCCGCAGCCGCGCTCCCCTGGCTGGAGGAATGGCTACGGCTCCGCGGTGGCAGGCCGGGTCCCCTGTTCTGTCCACTGCGCAAAGGAGGCAAGGTCCACTACCGCCACATGAGCTCCCAGACGATCGCCGACCTCCTCGAGCGGCGCAGGCGCAAGGCCGGCGTTGCGCTCCCGGTCAAACCCCACGACCTGCGGCGCACGCTGATCGGCGACCTCCTCGACGGCGGCACCGACCTCGCAACAGCACAGGCGATCGCTGGACACGCCGATCCACGCACCACCAGCAGATACGACCGACGCGCACTGGACACAAAGCGCGATGCCGTCGACGGGCTGCGACTCCCCGCTCCGACGGAGGACCGCGTCACCTGACCACCCCAGGGCGTCGTCAGGTGAACGGGCGCGCAAAGTCGGACCCTCATGCGACGCTACGAGTGTGGAAGACGCACTCAAAACGGCGCTGAGCGAACTGCGACCCATCCGGACGTGGGCGTCGGCCACCGCCGTGGGCGTTCCGGAGCCTTGGCAGCGCACCGAGGACACCTGGGACCTGCCGGCACCGCCGGAAGATTACGCGCTCCCGCCCGCACTGCCCTGGACCGAGCGACTGCGCGATCTCGCCCTGCGTGCGTACAACGAACGCTTCGGAAAGTACCTCGACCCAGGCCAGCGCTACGAGATGGACTGGCCGCCGGAAGGTTCGCTCTCCGACCCGGGATCCTGGTACGTCGAAACCCCTTCATGCCCGATGCACGGAGAGGACCTCGACGACGGCTGCCGCGAATGCGACGCAGCGGCTGCCGAACCGTCGACTGTCATCGATCGACCAGCCTCGTGGGAATGGAATGTCGGGACTCGGCTCGTCATCACCGAGACGCTTCCCGACGGATCGAGCCAGGAGCACGAGGAAGACGAGGACCGGTGGCTGCTCGGTTTCACCGACGTCGACCCGCGTGAGGTCGAGTACGGCCCGGAGAAGGGCACCGGGGAGCGCGCTGACCTGGTGCGGGCCTTCTGGAAGGCCGAGCGGGACAAGCTCGCCGCATTCCGCTACTTCAGGAAGAGCGACGTCGACGGCGACCGGCACCTGATCGTCGAAACCCCCGGCCTGGACTGCAATGGATGGCGGCTGGAGGTGCGCTCGAACAACCGGACCTACGTTAGCGACTTCACCCGGACCCAGGTGTACGGCGTCGGGGAAGCCACGAACTTCCTCGGCTACGGCGAATCGCGCACCGCTTGGGTCGCCTACATGGATTGGGGGTCGGAGGAGGGGCACCTCCTGCTCCCCGACGGTTCGCGGCACGAGTTGTCAGCTGCCATGCACGCGGGTGCGCAGCGCCAAGAGACGACCGCGCGTGAGGAGGCCCGTCCGGCGGCGGCTGAGGCAGCCGCTCCGCCGCGGCTAAGCGCGGTTCGGAGCAGCGAGGCGCCATGGCAGGACTTCGACCTCGTGATGGGCGCGGCTACTTACGCCGCGGAGGCACACCGCCAAGACCTGCGCAAAGCCACCGCCATCCCGTACCTGTCCCACCTCTGGTCCGTCGCCGCGCTCGTGATGGAACATGGCGGTGATGACCAGCAGGTGGCCGCAGCCCTCCTGCACGACGTTGCCGAGGACCACGGCGGTGCCGCCCGGATCGCCGACATCGCCGAACGGTTCGGACCCGAAGTGGCCCGCCTGGTCGAAGGGCTCTCCGACAGCCTCGCTGACACCGACGCCGGTGAGACTAAGGCCCCCTGGCGGGAACGTAAGCAGCAGTACCTCGCCCATCTGGGCGAGGTGGACGAGCGGGTAGCGCTGGTCTCAGCTTGCGACAAGCTGCACAACGCTCGTGCGATCGAGGCCGACCTCCGAACAGTCGGCCCGGCTCTGTGGCAACGGTTCACGGTGACCGACCCCGCCGACCATCTCTGGTACTACGGCTCGCTCCTCACCGCGCTGCACGCGAAAGTGCCCGGCCCCCTCGGAGATGCGTTGCGCCGCACGATCTCCTCGATCGAGGCGCTGGCGCGAACTGACACGAGCAACGGGCGACCTTGAACGATGGGGACGACCAAGGGCGTCATTCTCACCGGCTACGACGCCAAGCGCTGCCAGCGCCGTGTTCACAACGAACACGACCCGACGCTTGAGAGGGCCACCTGGCAGCCGCCCGAGGATCTCCAGAAGAGATTCGACGACGGCCGCGCGTTCGAAGCGGCGATCTTCGACCAACTGAGGACGACGCTGTCCGCTGACCGATGGCGAGACCTTTCCGCTGTCAAGGGCAAGCAGGCGGCCATCGACGCGACTCTGGCGGCGATCGACGAGGGCGTCGAGCTGATCCTGGGCGGCTGGCTCCCCGACGACACCGTTTCCGGCAGGACAGGCCGCCCAGACATACTGCTGCGCTGCGGCGCCGAGGCCACGTCGTACGTGCCTGGCGACGTCAAGGCGCACAAGACTGCACACGCCAGGAAGACGGGCACGCTGCGGTACTCGACGCTGGCCGACCCGTTCTCGGTGCGCGAGGCAACCGGCCTCGCTCCCCTGGCCGCCGAGCGCATCGACGACTACCTCCAGCTGGCGCACTACTGGCGGATGCTCGAGGCGTGCGGCCGGGCACCCGCCGAGACCCCGGCTCGCGGGTTCATCATCGGCAGTGACGACTTTCCCGACTTGGACCCGAGCGGGCATGTCCTCGTCTGGTACGACCTGGACACCCCCCTCTTCGCGACGTTCTCCCGCCGGCAGGGCAAAGCCAAGCGCACGGCGCTCGAGCGGTACGACTTCGAGTTCGGCATCCGCCACGAGATCGCCACCGTCGCAGCGAGCCGTACAGGGGCGGCCGATGACCCAGATCCGGTGGTGCAGCCGATCTTCACCGATGAGTGCGACTACTGCCCTTGGTACGACTACTGCCTCGGAGTCGCCGGTGACACAGCCAGCGCTCACATCAAGTCGGGGCGGTTGAGCATCCGGGAATGGCGGGCGCTGGGCCAGCTCGGTGTGTCGACCCTCCACGAGCTCGCCGCTCTCGACACCACCGATGCCACCTTTCGCGATGCCTATATGCCGGAGGTAGCTCACCTCGGCGCACGGGCGATGGATCGACTGGTTGCCGCCGTACGTCGTGCCGGAATGGTGGTGCGCGGCGAGGTGCTGGAGCGGCAGACCGAGGGTCCGATCGACCTGCCCGCCGCTGATGTCGAGGTCGACTTCGACATCGAGGACGCCGAGGGTCGGGTCTACCTGTGGGGCGCACTCGTCCGTGATGGCGGCGCCGACCCGGTCTACGTGCCCACCGTGAGCTGGGGACCGCCGGATGAGGAGGCGGAGCGCCGGTTGGCGCAGCGGTTCCTGGATTGGCTGCGCGATCTCATTGCACGCGCTGGCAGCCAGGGCCGCACGGTGCGCGTCTATCACTACAGTGCCCACGAGATCTCGAACCTCAATCGGATCCTCGGGCCGGAGGCGAGCCGCGACCTGGACGGAGTGTTCGTCGACCTGCTGCCGGTCATGCAACAGCACTACTTCGCGGTCAGCGGGCATGGCCTGAAGAAGGTGGCTCCGGCGTTCGACTTCCAGTGGCGAGACGAGGAGCCGAGCGGGCTGCTGTCCCAGCTGTGGTACCTCGAGGCGATCTCCGAAGACGAGCCTGCGGCGAGCGCCGCGCGGACCCGGATCCTCGCTTACAACGAGGACGATGTCCGGGCGACCGCTGCCATCAGGGACGGGCTCAGGGCACCAGGTTCCGGCACCGATTGAGATCTGGTGACTAGCCGAGTATCCCCGTGAGCAACTCCATCGGCTGGTCCGGACTGCCCTCGACTACTTCGCCCAGACGGTTGCCGTGCGCCTTCATGATTCCGTGCCGGTACTCGCGCTCCTCTCCGTCGCGCCGAGCCGCAAAGTAGTAGACACCCTCAACCAGCCCGCCCGACTCCAGGACCTCTCTGATCATTCCGGCGTCCGCGACGTCGGGCAGGTCCGGGTGCTCAACTGGTGCGCTGCCGACATGAGTCTTTCGGCTGATGAAGAATCTGGTGGCTCCGATGCGCCGAGCCTCAGTCTCAAGTCGCGCAAAGTACGCTCCCAGCGTCTCGTCCTCGTCAGGCGCATGCAGCCACGCGGACGTTCCCTGGCCCAGAACGGCCACAGGATTCATCTCCCCGTCGGAACTGAGATAGGCGATCCGCAACGCTGCTACTTGATCCTCGACGAAGTCATCGAACGACCCTGGTCGAACCTGAAGAGAGCGGATGCCGGCGAAGTCGTCAGGACTTAGGTCATCAAAGATCCCGCTCACCTCATCGCGCGCTTGGTCCTCGACCAAGAGCCGGCCGAGGTACACCAGCTGGTCTCCGACGTAGGTGGCCGCATCCCAGTCCACATCGACCCACACTCGTCCCCCCGAGGGGCGGATCTGAAGGAACTGCGCAATCAGAGCTGCTGCCGCTCGCTCTCCGACGACCGCCTCGAGCGCAGTCCCGTCGCGCCGTCGAGTCATGCGTCCGCCAGAGCTGAGAGTCCAGACGTCCTCACCGCGCACATACGGCCACGGGTCTCCGGGTGAGGGTAGATCTTCATCCGACTCATGCCCCTCTCCCGGGTCCGACGACCACGCTGTCGTTACACGCTCACGCAGCGCCCGGATCTGTTCGGCACTGCCGGGGTCTCGAGCCACGACCTCAGCCGCGGCCTGGGCGCGAGTCAACTGGAGACTGAGTTCCGCAACCTTCGCCTCGAGGTCACTCGAACGCATCAGCGCGTCGTCCAGCAGCGCGCGCAGCCTCTCACCTTCCGCGGCAGCTTCATCCCGGGCGGCCTCTGCGCGCTGGCGGTTCAAGACCGCAGCCGCTTCCCGCTCCTGAAGTCGCGCCAGCTCCCGCCGCTGGTCCTTGGTGCCTGCATCGTCACGCTTCTTCAGGCGAGCGACTTCTTGGGCTTTCCGATCGACCTCGTACTGGGCAAGCGTCAGAGCCTTTTCGGCCTCCCGGAGTTGATCGGCCGCGTCGGCGAAGCGGTCTTCGGCTGCCTTCCGAGAAGCCTCCGCCAGCCGCGCCTGTTCGGCGTTTCGCTCGGCAAGCTCCGCCAATTCGCGGATTCTTCCCTCGCCCGGCGGTTCAACAGGAGCACCCGCTCGGAGGGCTTGGATCCACGAGAGCATCTCCATCATCGCGGCCGCGCTGTCGAAGTCGGCGGCTGAGGCAAAGGATGCGATCACGGCGACTGCACTTTCGGCGCTCTGTGCATCCGCGGGCCTATCCGGGTGCGCGTGCGCGTTGCGAACGTCTCGAACCCCGTCAAGCAGCTTGTGTGATCGGGAATAGCGCTGCCGGTCAAACGCGTCGCGAAGCAACTCGCGACCATCCCATGGATCTGCCAGCAGCCGACGGTAGGTCAGGACGTCATACCGAGCCGGCCGCAGATCGGGATATGCGCGCCGCAGCTCTTCTCTCAGAACCGAGGTCCA
>DOWL01000070.1:0-3776 GCA_003519585.1 Nocardioides sp.
GCCGGACGCCGACTCGGCTCCCGGCTCGCGTCCTTCGTGGCTCTGCTCGAGGTCGTCGCCAGCGTGGCGTGGGCGTGGTTGCTGCTGTCGGAGCTGCCCGGTCCAGCCCAGCTGGTCGGCGGGCTGTTGATCCTGATCGGCGTGGTCGGCGTGAAGCTGGGGGAGCGGTCGGTCGTGGTGAGCGGCCCGGGCCCGAGCTGAGCTTGGGTACCGTCTCCCTGAGATGGTCCTAGGCGCTCGGGGGTGGTGAGTGGTGACCAGCGGCGGCGCGCCGGACGGGCTGGTGCTGCACCTGCGGCTCGATCACGACCCGCGTGCGGGCGGCGTCGCCCGCGCCGCGGTGCGTGAGCTGCTCGACGGGCAGCGCACCAGCAACGAGGTGCGCCAAGACGCCGCGCTCGTGGTTTACGAGCTCATCAACAACGCCGTCACCCATGGTGCGCCGGAGGCCGATGGCCGGATCTCGTTCAGCTGTGAGGTGGTCGAGGAGACGCTGGTCGTCATCGTGTCCGACGGCGGCAGCGGAGGCCGGGTCGCCGTAGGTGACCTCGACCAGGAGGCGGCACACGGTCGTGGGCTCGCGATCGTCGAGGCCCTCTCGACCTCGTGGTCCGTCGACCGGACCGAGGGGACGATCGTGCGCGCGATCCTGCCGCTGGGCTGACCGGTGCGAGTTGCCCGGATCGGGGGTGTCAGTCGAGCGCGGCGACGTGGTCCAGAGCGCAGATGGTCAGCAACCGTTGTGCCACGGTGCCCTCGGGCGCCACCAGGATCACGTCGGCGCCGTTGCGACGAGCGCTCGCCTGCGCGGTGGCGAGCACCCCGATGGCGGGGCTGGGCAGGAAGGTTACGTCGGCCAGGTCGATCGCCAGTGATGAGGTGAGGTCGGCGCTGGTCTTGCCGATGGTGTCGCGCAACTCGACCGTGGCGGGCTCGTCGAGCTCGCCGTGCAGGGTGAGAAGCCCGCGGGCCTCGTCGACATCGCAGCGGAACTGGTCCTCACTCACAGCGGAACCCTAACCCGCGCTCAGACGTCGATCCGCAGTCGCACCGTCACCACGTCACCGAGGGCGACCCCCTCCGCGGCGCGGATCTTGTCCTTGAGGGGTACGACGTACGCACCGTCCTTGGGCCACAGGGAGGTCGTCCACGTCGTTGCTCCGATCGTCACCGCGACCGGGATCATGCCCCAGCCGTAGGTGATCGCGGCGGCGACGTCCTGGATCACCAGCGCGTCGTCCTCGGGCACCCGGACGAAGTGGTACGGCGCCGGGCCGCGCCACTCGACCACCGCGTCGGTGAACTCCAGCTCCACGGGCGCGCCGACTCAGCGCAGGTCTTGTCGGCGCACGAACACCTCGCGGGTCAGCATCAGGATCGCGGCAGCGGTCGGGATCGCGAGCAGGGCGCCGACGACGCCCATCAGGGCGGCACCCACGAGAGCCGCGATGACCGTCACCGCGCCGGGGACGTCGACCGACTTCGACATCACCCGGGGATAGATCACGTAGTTCTCGATCTGTTGGTAGGCCACGTAGAACACCACGCAGGCGAGGCCGATCTTGGGGTCTTCGGCGAAGGCGATCGCGGTCACCACGACGGCGCCGATGGTCGCGCCGATCATCGGGATCACGTCGAGGAGGGCGACCACGAAGGCGAGCGCGACGGCGTACTTGCCCAGCCCGACGGCGAACAGGAAGACCAGCGACGACAGGCCCGCGCAGGTCGCGACGATGAAGGCGCCGGAGACATAGGCGCCGACGCTCTCGACGATGCGATTGCCCAATCGGCTGACCCGGTCGCGCCGCGAGGCGGGCGCCAGTCGGTAGAGCGCGTTCTTGGTGGTCTCGAGCGAGGAGAGGAAGTAGAGCGTCAACACCAGGATGATGAAGGCGTTGAACAGCGCGCCGAGCACGGCGAGGCCGATCCCGAGTGCGCCGCCGAACAGGGTGCCGACGAAGTCGCCGCCGGTGACGTAGTCACGGGCCTTGTCGATGATGTCGTACTCCGCGTCGAGGTCTTCGACGGTCGCGTTGTGCTGTAACTGGTCGAACCAGGTCGGCGCCTGATCGGTGATCGACTTCACCTGGTCGGTGATCACCGGGACGATCGCGACCAGGAACAGCACCACCGCGATGACCACGCAGACGATCACCACGATCACCGCATAGCCGCGCCGCAGTCCGCGCCGCTCGAAGAACGACACCGCCGGGTTGAGCCCGGCCGCGAGGAAGAGCGAGACCAGGATCAGGACCAGCGTGTTGCCGATGGCCTGGATGTTGGTCAGCAGCCAGAAGGCGAGCAGCGCTCCGGTGGCGCCCACGAAGCCGACGAAGAACGGCGCCTTGTGGTCGAGGGGTGGCCCGGGCTCACCGAGGTACGCCAGACCGCCGTCGGCTCCCTCGTCGCCAGGGGTCTCCTCGGCATCGACGACGTCGGTCGCCTTGGTCTCCCCGGCAGCAGGCGCAGCGTCGGTCTCGTCCGTACTCACGCCCGTCGGTGCCCGATCCGCTGCTGGCTCAGGCGTCCTCGTCGCCGAAGCCGGCGACGACGTCACGCAGGGAGGCCAGCTGAGCGGTGATCGCGTCGCGCCGCTTGGCCAGTCGGTCGACCTCGGAACGCAGCGCCGCGACCTGGCGCTCCCGCTCGGAATCGCCGCTGGCGATGATCGACTCGGCCTGGGTGTTGGCGGCCTTGACGATCTGGTCGGCCTCGCGGCGGGCGCGGGTCACGATCCCCTCGGCCTCGGTCTGCGCCTGGGCGCGCGCCTCGGTGGCCTGCTGGGTCGCCTCGCGGGCCCGCTCCTCGGCGGACGTGGCGCGGGTCTCGGCCTCCTCGACGAGCCGCTTGGTCTCACCGAGCGCGCTCTGGTGGTGCTCGTTGGCCTCGCGGGCGAGCCGCTCGCGGTCCACGGCCAACATCCGCCGGGCCTCCTGTACCTCACGGTCGACCGCCGCCTTGGACTGCTCGGCATCTCGCTGGGAGCCGGTGCGGAGCTCCGTGACCTCCTGCTGGGCCGCGAGCCGGAGCTGGTCGGCCTCGCGCTGTGCGCTGGCCAGCAGGTCGGCTGACTGCGCCTTGGCGTTGCTGCGCTCCTGCTCGGCCTCGGTCATCACCCGGGCTCGGGTGTCGTCGAGCTCCTTGGTGTGCACGATCCGCTGGTCCTCGACCTCGCGGCTCGCGTCAGCCTTGATCGCCTGGGCGTCGCGGGCGGCCTGCTCCCGGATCTCATCGGCGTCGCGCTGGGCGACAGCGCGCATCTCGGCGGCCTCCTCCTCGGCGAGCCGCAGCATCGCGCTGGCCCGGCCGCCGAGGCTGGCGTACGACGGCGTCTCGGCCTCCTGCGCCTGGGTGCGCGCCTCGACCAGCTCGGTCTCGAGCGCGGCGACCCGCGACTCCGCCCGACCGGCCCGCTGCGCAAGCTCGGAGTGCTCGGTGGCCAACTGGCGCAGTCGGGCGTCCACCGCGACCTTGTCGTAGCCGTTGCGGCGAACGGTCGGCAGCGGGGCCAGCGGCGCCGGAGCCGCGGCGGGTGCGGCCGGGGCAGCGGCAGCGGCAGCGGCAGCGGCCGGAGCCGGACGTTCCTGGGCCGGCGGGGGCGGGATCACGGGTCGCTTCTGAACCGGCACCTGGCGGGTCGCCTCGGGAGCGGGTCGTGCCTCCTCGGCAGCGTCGGCCGTCTCGCTCGCGTCGGGGTCGTGGCTCGCGTCGCTCTCGTCGGTCGGCAGCTCGGGCTCCTCCGCCTCTTCGGCGGGGGGGGGGGCGGCCGGGCGCGG
>DOWL01000070.1:3836-4444 GCA_003519585.1 Nocardioides sp.
TCGGGGTCGTGGCTCGCGTCGCTCTCGTCGGTCGGCAGCTCGGGCTCCTCCGCCTCTTCGGCGGGGGCGGCGTCGGCCGGCAGCTGCGGGATGACCTGCGTCTTCTCCGCGTCGACTGGATCGGCACCGGCATCGGTAGCAGCGTCGGCGGCAGCCTCGGTCGAAGGTTCGGTGGGCTCGTCGTCGTCGAAGATGGACAGACGCTGGTTGTCCTGCTTGCTCATGGGGGGACGAGCTCCTTCAGAGGGGGAGGAGTGAACCCGCCCATCCTCCCCGATCGACCCAGGTTTGGCACACCCGGACTCGAAGGCCCTGCCTACACGCCCCGGAAGCGGTTGATGGCGCTCTCGTGGCGGGCGCGGAACTCGGGGTCGCGGACGCCCAGGCCCTCTTCGGGAGCCAGGCAGAGCACGCCGACCTTGCCCTGGTGGGCGTTCTGGTGGACGTCGAGGGCGGCCTGTCCGACCTCGGTCAGGGGGTAGGTGCGGGACAGGGTGGGGTGGATCTTGCCCTTGGCGATCAGTCGGTTCGCCTCCCAGGACTCGCGGTAGTTGGCGAAGTGGGAGGAGATGATTCTCTTGAGATTCATCCACAGGTAGCGGTTGTCG
>DOWL01000070.1:4564-4949 GCA_003519585.1 Nocardioides sp.
CATCCACAGGTAGCGGTTGTCGTACTCGTGCATGTAGCCCGAGGTGGAGGCGCAGGTGGTGATGGTGCCGCCCTTGCGGGTGACGTAGACGCTCGCCCCGAAGGTCTCACGGCCGGGGTGTTCGAAGACGATGTCGATGTCCTCACCGCCGGTGAGCTCGCGGATCCGGGCGCCGAACCGCTTCCACTCCTTCGGATCCTGGGTCTGGGGATCCGACCAGAACTGGTAGCCCTCCTCGTTTCGGTTGATCACCAGTTCGGCACCCATGGACCGGACGATCGCGGCCTTGTCCTCGCTGGAGACCACACAGACCGGCGTGGCGCCGCCGTTGAGGGCGTACTGCGTGGCGAACCCGCCCAGACCGCCCGAGGCGCCCCAGATCAGC
>DOWL01000153.1:0-5637 GCA_003519585.1 Nocardioides sp.
TCCCCAGCCGCCTGCTCCCCAGCCTTCCGCGCCGCCGCCTTCCGTGCCGCCGTGGGCCACCCCACCACCTCTGCAACAACCGGTCCCCCCGGCGGCCCCGACCTGGCAGCAGCCTCCTGCGGCGCCCGCTCCGGCACCGCGGCCAGCCGTTCCGCGGGCGCCGGTCCTCAATCCGTTCCTGGGAGTGCCGATCGGCGACTACGTCCGGGACGGTGCCGCGCTGGTGTGCCTGTTCGCGGTTCTTGGCAAGCCGTGGGACATCGACGGCGACGGCACCGACCACTGGTGGGTCATCCTCTCCGCCCTCGTCGCGATCTGCTCGCTCGCGGTGCCCTACGTCGCCGCCTCGCGCGCACTCCCCGCTCTGGGACGGGACCAGTCCCAGCTCCTCAAGTTCGCGCTCACCGCGCCGCTGCTGATCAGCGTGCTGGCCGCGGTTGTCAACGAGCTCGTGCACGCCACCGACTACTTCGAGGGTGGCCTCGGCGCCGGCGTGGCGCTGGCCACCGCCGGTGCGCTGTTCGCCGTACAACCCCGCGCAGCCGACGAGGATCTGGCGCATCGTGACGATCGGCGCTGGTGGGCCGCGACCACGTCCCTCGCTGTGGTCGCGGTGGCCCTGTCGATCGCGACGTTCGCCGCCTTCGTCCTGCGCGATCTCACGGGCGACACGCTGCTCTTCGACGAGCCGGTCGCCTTCATGTCGCTTGTGGTCTCACCGCTGCTGACCTTGGTCGTCGTCTACGGCGGTGCGCTGCTCGGGCTCCTGGCTCGGCAGTTCCAGGGGGTCTTGGTCTTCGCGGTCGTGACTCTCACCGCCGCCGGGGTGGCACTCCTGACCGGCGACGATCCGACGTCGCTGTTCCGCGCCTACCTCAGCCTGCGAGAGGTCGGCCCGGTCGAGCACTGGGACTCGATCATCGGCGGGGTCTTCCTCCTCTCGGGGGCCGGGGCGCTGGCCGTGTCGCGACCGGCGCTGCGCACGGCCTCGGCGGGCGTCAACTCCGTGCATGCATTCCTGCTCACCGCTCGGCTGGCACTCGGCTTGGTCGGGATCGGCGGGTTCCTGGTCCCGATCAGCTACGTCCTCGGGCTTGTCGCCGCCGACATCTATCCCGCTGCGGTCATCGTCGCCGTCGTGCTGTGGGTGGCCCTTGCGGTCCTCGCGCTGGTCGCGGTCAGCCTGCTCAGTGGCGCGACCCTCAACAGACTGGCGGTGGTGGTCTTGGCCGCGGCCATCCCGGTGATCGGCATCGTGCTGGTCGCGGTGGTGCGCAGCTCCGACGGCTTCGCGCGGGTCGCCGGGACGCTTTCCCTCGACACGGTGGCGACCGTACTCCTGTTCACGCTCCCGCTCCTGGCGGTGGGCGCGCTCACGGCGCCGGCCGCCGTACGCCGTACTTACGGTCCGCTCCTGCCCGAACGCGCGCCTGTGCAGCCCGCCCAGCAGTGGCCGGCCCAGCAGTGGCCGGCCCAGGAGTGGTCGGCCCAGCAACCGGGTCAGCAGTGGGTGGCCCAGCCGCCGACCCAGCCGCCGACCCAGCCGCCGGGCCCACCTACGGCGCCGCCCTCGGGGGAGTGAGGAGGCGATGAACGCCGAGGCGCGGACTCACTGTCCCAACTGCGGACACGAGGAGTTCTCCGCGAACCGCTTCTGCACCGAGTGTGGTGGAGCGCTGCCGGCCGTGCCCGCGCCGGCCGCGCGCTGCTCGGGCTGCGCTCAACCGCTGGCGTCGGGGCTGCGGTTCTGCACGAACTGCGGGACGCCGGTCGAGGCGCCCCCCACGGCGATGCCACCGCCCCCCGCGCTACCAGCCACCGCCGCGCCGCCGGGCACCGCGTCGCCCCAGGTTGCTCCGCAGGCCCACTACCCGCCGGGGTTGCCCGCGCAGCCCGGCCCGCACCCGGGGGCGCGTCGACGCCGCGCATGGCCGTGGGTCCTGGTGGCCGCACTGGTCCTGGTGCTCGTCGCCGGCGGTGGGACCGCGTGGTTCCTCCATCGCGACGACTCCGACGCGACGGCCGGCGTCGCCCAGGATCGCGCGGACGAAGGGACCGACGCAGACTCGCCGGGCCAGAACGACGAGGCCGACGACGAGGCCGACAACGAGGTGGCCTCCGCGGCGCCCTCCGAGAGCCCCGGCCCGTCGGGCTCCGGGGAGCCTGCCCCTCCCGCAACCTCATCGGCATCCCCGACGCCGAGCGGCACGACCTGCTGGGACGGCACGGCCACCGCCGATGTCGACCAGTGCTCGCGCCCGCAGGGTGTGGCCGGGCTCGCCTACGTCTTCCCGAACCTCTCGTCGCAGAACTGCAAGGACATCACCGGAAGCGGCGACGCCGTCGGTCGCAAGGTGCTGATGCAGTGCTTCGTGAGCTTGCCCGACGGCACCCCGGTCAAGATCAACTACTCACAGTGGACCTACGTCGCTGCGGCTCGGGAGCACTACACGGGCAAGGGCATGACGGAGGCCGACGGCGGCAGCCTCTACACCTTCGACGGGGTCGCCCGGGACGGTCAGCCCAACCACGCCTGGGTCTACCGCAAGGAGCCGTTCAGCGCCTCGCTCTACGCGCCGGACCAGGCGGCGCTGGACGAGGCCGTGGCCACGCTGATCAACGCTCGTCCGGCCGATCAGGTGCGCGGGCAGCAGGCCCAGTAGATTGGGCTCGTGCCCGAGGCCTCCGCCCCGACCCTTCCCACTCTCGACACCGTCAGCGTCGCCGCCGAGGACCCGCATCGCGAGCAGCCGTGGGCCGACCTCGGCCTCAAGGCCGACGAGTACGCCCGGATCCGCGAGATCCTCGGCCGCCGCCCGACCAGCTCCGAGCTCGCGATGTACAGCGTCATGTGGTCCGAGCACTGCTCCTACAAGAGCTCGAAGGTCCACCTCAAGCAGTTCTCCGAGATCCCTCAGGAGACGCCGGTCGGCAAGATGCTCGCCGGCATCGGCGAGAACGCCGGCGTCATCGACATCGGTCAGGGCTACGCCGTCACCTTCAAGGTCGAGTCGCACAACCACCCGTCGTACGTCGAGCCCTACCAGGGCGCCGCGACCGGCGTCGGGGGCATCGTCCGCGACATCCTCGCGATGGGTGCTCGCCCGGTCGCGGTGATGGACCCGCTCCGGTTCGGGCCGCTCGACGCCGACGACACCCACCGGGTGCTGCCCGGCATCGTGGCCGGGGTCGGCGGGTACGGCAACTGCCTGGGCCTGCCCAACATCGGCGGCGAGGCGGTCTTCGACGAGACCTACCTCGGCAACCCGCTGGTCAACGCGCTCTGCGTCGGCGTGCTCCGGCACGAGGACCTACACCTCGCCAAGGCCAGCGGCGTCGGCAACCAGGTGATCCTGTACGGCGCCAAGACCGGCGGCGACGGAATCGGCGGTGTCTCGGTCCTGGCGAGCGAGACCTTCGATGAGACCGGGCCGGCGAAGCGGCCCAGCGTCCAGGTCGGCGACCCGTTCATGGAGAAGCTGCTCATCGAGTGCACCCTCGAGCTGTTCGCGGCGGGGCTGGTCAGTGGCATCCAGGATCTCGGTGGCGCCGGCCTGTCATGTGCCACCTCCGAGCTCGCGAGTGCCGGCGACGGAGGGATGCACGTCGAGCTCGACCGGGTGCCGCTGCGCGACTCGACGCTCGCGCCGGAAGAGATCCTGATGAGCGAGTCCCAGGAACGGATGATGGCGGTCGTCGCGCCCGGCGACGTCGCGGCGTTCCTCGCGATCTGCGCGAAGTGGGAGGTCGACGCGACCGTGATCGGCGAGGTGACCGACACCGGCCGCCTGCAGATCGACTGGCACGGGGAGCGCGTGGTCGACGTACCTCCGCGCAGCGTCGCCCACGACGGGCCGACGTACCACCGTCCGTTCGCGCGCCCCGAGGGTCAGGACGCCCTGCAGGCCGACCGCGCCGAGAGCCTGCCGCGGGCGGCCTCGGCCGAGGAGCTGCGCGCCACGCTGCTGCGGCTCGCTGGCAGCCCGAACCTGTGCGACAAGTCGTGGATCACCGATCAGTACGACCGCTACGTGCGCGGCAACACCGTGCTGGCCCAACCCTCCGACAGCGGCATGGTCCGCGTCGACGAGGAGACCGGGCTCGGGGTGGCGGTGGCGACCGACTGCAACGGCCGGTTCGCCGCGCTCGACCCGTACGCCGGCGCGCAGCTCGCGCTGGCCGAGGCCTACCGCAACGTCGCCACCGGCGGGGCGACGCCGTTGGCGATCTCCGACTGCCTCAACTTCGGCTCCCCCGAGGACCCGAGCGTGATGTGGCAGTTCGCGGAGGCCTGCCGCGGCCTCAAGGACGCCTGCGTCGAGCTGGGCATCCCGGTCACCGGCGGCAACGTCAGCCTCTACAACCAGACCGGCGAGACGGCGATCCTGCCGACCCCCGTCGTGGCGGTCCTCGGCGTGATAGACGACGTCGAGCGTCGTACGCCGACCGGTTTCGTCGCGTCCGGCGAGACCGTGCTGTTGCTCGGAGAGACCCGCGAGGAGCTGTCCGGGTCGGAGTGGGCCCACGTGGTGCACGGGCATCTCGGCGGGATGCCCCCGGTGGTCGACCTGGCCGCGGAGCGGGCCCTGGCGGAGCTGCTGCGCGAGGCCGGGGCGCTCGGACGGGGTTTGGTCACCTCGGCCCACGACCTCTCGGACGGCGGGCTCGCGCAGGCGTTGGTCGAGTCGGTGCTGCGTAACTCGGTCGGCGCCACGGTCTCGGTCGAGGGCGATCCGTTCGTCGCGCTGTTCTCCGAGTCGGCCGGCCGGGTGCTCGTGACGGTGCCGACCTCCGACGTCATGCGGCTCACCGACCTGGCAGCGCGCCACGGCGTACCGATCACCGCACTCGGCACCACAGGCGGCTCGTCCCTCGCGGTCGCGGGCCAGACCGGCCGGTTCGAGGTGGACCTCGACCTGCTCCGCGACACCTGGACCCGCACGCTCCCGGCCGCCTTCGGTGCCTGACCTGGAGGTCACCGACGGCTGGACGATCCCGGCCGGTGAGCTCGCGGAGCGGTTCTCGCGCTCCTCGGGGCCAGGCGGCCAGGGCGTGAACACGACCGACTCGCGGGTCGAGCTGTCGTACGACGTCACGCGGGCGCCGGCCAGGCTGCGAGCGCGGCTGATGGACAGGTTGGCCGGGCGCCTGGTGGACGGCGTACTCACTGTCGCGGCCAGCGAGCACCGCGCCCAGCTCGACAACCGCCGGGAGGCACGCGAGCGGCTCGCCGAGGTGCTACGCCGCGCCGCCGCACCCCCACCCCGCAAGCGCAAGCCCACCCGCCCGACCCGGGGCTCCCAGGAACGCCGCCTCGCCGACAAGAAGCGCCGCGGTGAGACCAAGCGCGGCCGCCAAGGCAACTTCGACTGACTCTGTGGACAATCCCCTGTGGACAGCAACTGGACGTTTGTGGAGCCATTGGATGCCGACCCGTCGTTACTCATGACGAGTAACGACGGGTCGCCGCGAAATTGACGGTGACCCGTCGCTACTCGTGACGAGTAACGACGGGTCGGCGTCGAATTGATGCTGCAGGTGCGCAGTAGCGCCGACTGGGCGAGGGTGGACCCATGCGCTCTCGTCGATTCCTCACCCATCTGCACACCCATCTGCGCCGCAACCTCGTCGCCTACC
>DOWL01000153.1:5733-6705 GCA_003519585.1 Nocardioides sp.
TGCGCCGCAACCTCGTCGCCTACCTCGCGTTGCTGGTCGCCGTGTCGACCGGCACCGCGTACGCCGCGGCGGCGATCCCGAACGGCTCGGTCACCGCGGCCAAGCTGCACAAGAACGCCGTCACCTCGACCAAGATCAAGAACGGCTCGATCAAGAACAAGGACCTCAAGAAGCCCACCTACGTGCAGAGCACGAACCTCCAGCTCGGCAACCCGCCCGCGGTGCCCGACGTCGTCAGCCTCGCGCCGTACGACTTCTCGCTCCCGCACGGAGGACGCACCAGTGTGACGGTCTTCATCGCGACCATCGGCGGCGACTGCGACAGCGGCAGCAGCGAACGGCCGTCCATCGGGCTCTACATCGACAACGTGGCGATCCCGGGCACGGCGGCGAACGTGCCCGCGCTCCCCAACGACCGCTCGGTGCAGCTCACTGCGACGCTGAACCTGGCCAAGGGTGTGCACACCGGCCGCGTGGGGATCACCTGCCCCGGCAACCAGCAGCCCACCGCCCCGGTGGCGCCCGGCACCAAGTCGTGGACCATCGTCCAGACCGGCTGAACCGGATCCCATGAACGAGACGATCCGGTACGGCGCGGACCCGAGCCAGTTCGTCGAGCTCACTCGGCCGGCGGGCACTCCGCGCGGTGTCGTGGTGGTGATCCACGGTGGGTTCTGGAAGGCGGCCTACGACCTCTCGCTGGGTCGGCCGCTCGCGGCCGACCTGGTCGAGCGGGGCTGGGCGGCGCTCACCGTGGAGTACCGAAGGGTCGGACCTGTGACGGCCGGCGGGGGAGGTGGCGTACCCCAGACCCTCGACGACCTGCGGGCCGCCATCGCCACGCTCGACGGCTCCGGCCTCGACCTCACCACGGTGGTCACCCTGGGCCACTCGGCGGGTGGCCACCTCGCGACCTGGGCCGGGTACGCCGTCGGCTCGGTGACCCACGTGGTCGCGCAGGCAGGCGTGCTC
>DOWL01000153.1:6833-19960 GCA_003519585.1 Nocardioides sp.
TGCTCGACCTGGTCGCGGCCGACCGCGACGGACTGGGCAGCGGTGCGGTGCGCGCCTTCCTCGGGCACCCGGCCGGTCCCGCCGACGCCGCTGTCGATCCGCGCCAGCAGCTGCCGCTCGCCGTACCGGTCTGGTGCGTGCACGGCACCGACGACGACATCGTCCCGATCACGCAGTCGCGGGAGTACGTCGCCGCTGCGGTCGCTGCCGGCGGGCGGGCCGAGCTCGTGGAGGTCTCCGGCGATCACTTCGTGGTGATCGATCCGACCAGCGAAGCCTGGGCGCGGACGGTGCAGATCTTCGACGAGATCGCCTGACGCCGGCCCGAGTCCGGAGCTTCAGCTCAGACGCCCGGGCTGGACGGCTCGTCGGCGACCACGCCCGGCCGGCGTACCGGGTCGCCGGGGGGCAGGTTGGAGATCTTCTGCCAGATCTTGCGTGACAGGCCGACGGTGAGGTTCTCGACGGTCGACACGGTCTCGAGCACCAGGCTGTCGCGGGACTCCTCCGCGCAGAGTGCGGCGGTCTTGCCGACCAGGCTGAGCAGCTCTGAGCAGTAGTCGAGGTAGCGCTCGACCTGGTCGCGGTTCATGTCGAGCTTCTTGCTCTTCGACGTCGGCACCCAGCTCGGCTTGAGCTGCTCGGGGTCCTTGGTGAGTTGGTGCATGTCGATGACGTGCGCCGTCGACCGGAGTTGATGGAGCAGGTTCAGGAGCCGGCTCCGGTGCAGCCGTTCGGGGAAGGACCACAGGAAGAAGATCGCGATCGCGGCGTAGACCAGGTCGGCGATCGCGGTCCCGGCGAGGTCGAGGACGTCGATGGAATTCTCCACCCCGTTGTCGAACAACGCATCGCGGGCGGCGAAGAGCACGGCCACGACGGTCACCGCGATGACCACCACCATCGCCACCCGCGAGATCACGCGCACGATCCGGATCCGGCGCTGCCCCTGCCCGGCCGAGCTCTCGACCTGCTGGACCAGCAGGATCAGGTCGCCGCACACGCCGAGCAGCCCGCGGTTGGGGAACCGCGCCTCGATCCGCCCGTACAGCTCCTCGACCGTCTCGCGGACCGCCGGCGCCTCCAGAGGCTCGTGCAGGGCGGCGGTCTCCACGGCCGCAGCCTAGGCTGCCCTGCGTCAACTGGACGAGCGCATCGCCCGCAACCCGACCGCCAGGCCGAACGCCGCGACCAGCAGGGAGGCGAGCGCGCCGTACGCCACGGTGTCGACCGGGAAGGTGCCGGCGAACAGCGCGCGCTCGGCGTCGACGACGTAGGTCAGCGGGTTGAGCTGCGATCCGAACTGGAGCCAGCCCGGCGCGCCTTCGAGGGGCAGGAGCACGCCCGCGAGCAGCAGCACGGGGAAGATCAGCGTCTGCTGGACGGTCCAGAACAGCCACTCCTGATCCTTCGAGACCAGCGCCAAGGCGAAACTCAGGGCGCCGATCCCGACGCTGAAGCCGGCCAGGATCAGGACGCCGACGAGCAGGTGGGCCGGGTGCAGGTCGAAGCTGAACGGCGTCACGACGGCGACGATGATCGCCGCCTGCATCAGCATCGGCACGATCTCCTTGAGCGCCCGGCCGACGAGCAGCGACGAGCGCGACAGCGGCGAGACGAGGAGCCGTTCGTGGGAGCCGGTGACGATCTCCTGGGTCAGGTTGGCGCCGGTGAACGACGCACCCATCAGCGCGGTCATCGCGATGATGCCGGGGACGAACCACTGCAGCGCCGAGCCGTCCTCGACCTCAGGCAGCAGCGGCGCGAACAGCGCCAGGAACACCAGTGGCTGCACCATCGCGAACAGCACCGACGCGGGCTCGCGGAACACCGGCCGGAGTTCGCGGACCATCACGTTCCAGGTGTCGGCGATGACGCCGGGCGGCTTCGGCAGACGCGCCTCGCGCGCCGGGAGGACGACGGGGGTCTCGATCGTGGCGGTCATGCTGCTGCTCCTTCGTTGTCCGTGTCGCTCTCGCTCTTGGCGTCGGTCTCGCGCAGGCTGCGCCCGGTCAGCTCGAGGAAGACGTCGTCGAGCGTGGCGCTCACGACCTCCATGCGGGTGACCGGGATGCCCTGCCAGGCCAGCTCGGTGACCAAGCCAGGTGCGGCGTCGGCACCGTGCGGCGCACGGACCCGCACCACGGTGCCCTCGCGCACGACCTCGGCGGAGGATCCGAGGGCGAGGTCGGCGTGCCAGGCGCCGGTCGTCGCCTCGGTCTCGGTCGCGAAGCCGAGGGTCACCAGGTCGCCGAGGCCGGACTTGAGCCGGCTGGCGGTGTCGTCGGCGATCACCCGGCCGTGGTCGATCACCACCACGCGGTCGGCGATCGCGTCGGCCTCCTCGAGGTAGTGGGTGGTCAGCACGATCGTCGTGCCGAGCTCGTCGTGGAGCCGGCGCACCTGCTCCTGGAGGTTGACCCGGTTCTGCGGGTCGAGGCCGGTGGACGGCTCGTCCAGGAACAGCAGGGTCGGCGTGTGCACCAGCCCGATCGCCACGTCGAGTCGGCGACGCTGACCGCCGGAGAGGGTCGAGACCGGTCGCATCGCCTGCTCGGTGAGGTCGAAGGACTCCAGCAGTTCCTCGGCCCGGGCGTACGCCGCGGCGCGGGACAGGCCGAAGGCTCGCCCCTGGCTCACCAGTTCGTCGCGGCCACGTTGCGCGTGACCCGCGGCGTTGCCCTGGCCGACGTAACCGATGCTGCGGCGCACCTCACGGCGCTGCCGCACGACGTCGTACCCGGCCACCTCGGCCGTCCCGGAGGTCGGCTCGATGAGCGTGGTGAGCAGTCTCAGCGTCGTGGACTTGCCGGCGCCGTTAGGGCCGAGGAAGGCGACCAGTTCACCGCGGCCGACCTCGAGGTCGAGGCCGCGCACCGCTTCCACGGTCGCCTTGTGGCGGGTGAAGTGCCGGGTCAGACCCTCGGTCCTGATCACCGGCCGAGCTGCTCGTGGATGGGTCCGTGTCGTGGTCATGGAAGGACGCTAGAAGCGATTCAGGCCAACTTCTGACCTCAATCGAATCTAAGGTGAGATGCGTGAACACCAGCGCCCGGATGCTGCGGCTGCTCTCCCTCCTCCAGACCCATCGCTACTGGCCCGGCGGCGAGCTGGCCGACCGCCTCGACGTCAGCGCTCGCACGCTCCGCCGCGACGTCGACCGGCTCCGTGAGCTCGGGTACGTCGTCGACGCCGTGCGTGGTGTCGCCGGCGGCTACCAGCTCCGCGCGGGTGGGCAGCTGCCGCCGCTGCTGCTGGAGGACGACGAAGCGGTGGCGATCGCGGTGAGCCTGCAGTCCTCCGCCGCCGGCGGCACTCCCGGCATGGAGGAGACCGCGATCCAGGCGCTGTCGAAGGTGATCGCGCTGATGCCACCGCGGCTGCGTCGGCAGATGGATGCGCTCCGCTCGGAGACCGAGCGGCTGCCGTGGTCTGGCGGGCCGACGCTCGACCCGGCGCTGCTCAGCACGCTCGCCCAGGCCTGCCGCGACTCCGAACCGATCCACTTCACCTACACCGCCGCACCCAGGAACGACCGCAGCGCCGAGCCGACCGACCGCTGGGTCGAGCCGCACCGGATGGTCTCGATGGGCCGGCGGTGGTACCTCGTCGCCTACGACCGCGACCGCCAGGACTGGCGCTCCTTCCGGGTCGACCGGATCAGCGAGCCGCGCACCAGTGGCCAGACGTTCCGGCCACGCGAGCTCCCCGCGCCGGATGCGTTGTCGTTCGTCCAGGCCGGGATCCGCCGGATGCCACAGCGGTACGCCGTCCGGGTGGTCTTCGACGCCGACCCCGAGCGGGTGGCCGCCTTCGTCGGGCGCTGGGCCACGATCACCGGGACGCCCGGTGCCGCCCGGCTCGAGATGAACGTCGACACTCTCGACTGGCCCCTGTTCGTGCTGGCCAACCTCGACGCCGAATTCACCGTGGAGTCGCCAGCGGAACTGGAGGCGGCGCTGGCGGCAACGGCCGAACGGTTCGGGCGGTCGGTGCGCGGGTCCTGAGGTTTTCTCTCCCGGCGACCGCGCTCTCGGGCAGACTGTGCCCGATACCACCTGGGGTATTCCTCGGCCGGCTGGGAGGGCCCTCCATGGACGGGATGCTCGGCTCCCTCGACTCGCTCAAGGACGTACCCCTTCACCTCGCGCTCGACAACACCGGGGTGGGGTTGGTCGCCTGTGCCGCGGACGGTCGGCTGACCCTGGTGAGCCCGGTGGTGCAGGAGTTGTTCGGCGTCGACTACGCGCCCGTCAGCGAGCGGGTCTACGTCCATCACGTGCCGCTCCTCCGCGCCGACGGCGTCACCCCGCTGCCGCTCGAGGAGGTGCCACTGCACCGGGCCCGGCTCGGCGAGTTCGTCCGTGACTACGTCGTCACCGCCGCGGCGCCAGGTGGTGGCCTCGTGCATCTCAAGTGCAACGCCGTACCTCTGCGCGACGAGACCGGCGCCGGGATCGGCGCGGTCGCCCTGGTCCAGGACGTCACGGCCGAGATCCAGGCCGCCCAGCGCGCCGAGGGGCTGCGCAAGCGGCTGGCTCAGACGATCAACCACGAGTTCCGTACGCCGCTGGCCGCCCTGCTCGGCCACGTCGAGCTGATCCACGAGCACCCCGGTGAGCTCGATCCGGAGCTGACCGCCTGGCTCTCCGCGATCGAACGGGCCAGTTGGAAGCTGCGTGACCTGGTCCGCGAGGTCGACGCGCTGGTCAACGGCGAGCCCGGCGACTGTCCGGTGGACCGCAAGCCTCGTCGGCCGCGCCCGCTGGGATAGCTCCCGTTCAGGCCGTGGCGAGCACTGGCTCGGTGGTCGTCGCCTCTGATACCGACCACTCGGCGGGCTTGGGCACCGAGCGCACGCTTGCGCTCAGCGTCGGGATCAGCGCCACCAATGCGCACAGGACGGTGAGGAAGGCCATCGCCTCGGGACCGCCCAGCCAGGCCAGCAGCACTCCGCCGACGACCGGGGCCAGCGGCAAGGTCGACCAGCCGAGGAACTGGCCGGTCGCCTGGACCCGGCCGATGATCTCCGGGGGCGTGATCGACATCTTGTAGGAGCTGATGCCCGCGTTGCCGGCCGGGTTGAGGAACACGCCGGCGGAGAGGGAGATCATCACGACCGCCGGGTTGTTCCAGAGGATCATCGGCACCAGCAGCGGCACGAAGCTCCAGGCCACCAGCACGGTGAGCCGCCCGGTGGCGGTGCGCTCGATAATCCGCGGTGCGACCAGTGCTCCGAGCACGCCGCAGACCCCGGCAGCCGTCTCGACCAGACCGATCGACCAGGGTGCGAAGCCGCCCTGGATCAGCCGCACGGTCGCCGCGGTGAAGATCGCGTTGACGACGAGGTTGGAGCACATGCCCCACACCGTCAGCGTGCGGAAGAAGGGCCGCGCCCAGATGAACCGCCACCCTTCGGCGATGTCGGCCCGGGCCCGCCGCTTCGGGCCCGCCTGCGGTGCCGGCGACAGGTCGGTGCGGATCCGGCCGAGCAGCACCCACGCGATGGCGAAGGTCACGGCGTCGAAGAGGAACGGCACCCACCGGGCGACGGCGTACAGCGCGCCACCGAGTGGGCCACCGACCAGGCTGGCGACGTGCTGGCGCGCCTGCTGCTGACTCAGGGCGGTTGGTAGCTGCTCGGTCGGAACGACCGCGCGTACGGCGGACATCTCCGCCGGCACGAACAGCCCCGCGCAGACGCCGGTGAGGAGGGCGACCGCGAACAGGTGGGGCACGGTGAGCTCGAAGAACACGCCGGCCACCACCAGTGAGGCGTAGAGCAGCACCCCCGCCCCGGCCGCTGCCCGCATCAGCCGTCCACGGTGCACGCGGTCGGCGAGCAGGCCGCCGGGCAGCAGGGCGAGGGCCACGCCCAGCAGATCGAGTCCACCGGCGACGCCGGCCAGCAGTGCCGAGCCGGTGATCGCGTAGGTGACCAGCGGGAAGACGAACATGCTCACCCGGGTGCCGAGCTCGCTGATCGTCTGGCCGATCCAGAGCACCGTGAAGTCGTGGTTGCTGCGCAGGTCGCGGAAGCCGGTCATATCCGCAACGATAGGTGCGCAACTAGCATTGCGCAATAAATAGTGCGCAATTATGTGTGCGCAATTCGCTAGACTGGCGCCATGGCGGACCGACCCGAACTGCACGACCCGCGCGTGCTCCGAGCGTTCGCCCACCCGGTCCGCAACCGGATCCTCACCGAGCTCGAGGCGCACGGTCCCCTGCGGGCGGCCGACGTGGCACAGCTACTCGGCATCCCGGCCAACTCCGCGAGCTTCCACCTCCGCCAGTTGGCCAAGTTCGGTCTCGTCGAGGAGGACCCGACCGCGGCTCGGGACCGGCGCGACCGGGTCTGGCGCGCGACCGACGAGGCCGGCTTCGACGTCTCCCTCGGCGAGATCGAGAAGACCCCGGGCGGCCGGGCCGCCTCGAAGGCCTTCCGGCAGACCAAGGAGGCCTGGGCGCACCGGCTGGTCGAGGAGGCGTACGGCGACGACCGCACCGAGGGCACCCACCGGTCCATCACCGAGCAGGCGGTCCTGCTGACGAAGGCCGAGGCGCGCGAGCTGACCGAAGAGCTGGTCGACGTCATCGACGCCTGGCGCACCCGCAACCAGGACGGCGACCCCGGCGGCTCCGGCGGCTCCGACGACTCCGATGGGGAACGTCGGACCTACCACGTCTTCCAGATCATCCAGCCCTTCCCCGACCAACCGCTGGAGCCGTAGGGATGCCCGCCCGACTCCGCATCGCCGCCCCGGCCGACGTGACGGCCGCCCTCGAGCGGGTGCGCGGCACCGAGCCGGAGAGTGCCGACCTGCGCCTGCTGACCAAGCACTTCCTCGCCGTCCTCGAACAGCGCGCACCCGGCCACTCGGTCGAGGTCCGGGTGCCGCCGTACGCCGCCGTGCAGGTGATTCCCGGTGTGCGGCACACCCGGGGCACGCCGCCGGCCGTGGTCGAGACCGACGCCCGGACCTGGATCGCGCTGGCCACCGGCGAGCTGTCCTGGGCCGATGCGGACGGCCAGGGGCAGGTCAGCGCCAGCGGCGAGCGGGCCGACCTGACGCCGTACCTGCCGCTCACCTGAGCCGACTCCGCCGACCGGGCCTAGGGTCGGCACCATGAGTGACGACCTCCGCGCGAAGGTGCGCGACCTGATGCCCGCACTGCGCTCCGACCTCGAGGACCTGGTCCGCATCGAGTCGGTCAGCGCCGATCCCGCCCGCGCGGCGGAGGTGTGGCGCTCGGCCGACGCGGTGGCCGACCTGTTCCGGGCCGAGGGGTTCGAGGACGTCGACATCGTGAGCGCCAACGGTGGCGGGCCGGCGGTGCTCGGCCGGAAGGCGGGCCCCGAGGGCGCGCCCGTCGTCCTGCTCTACGCCCACCACGACGTCCAACCCGAGAACGACCACGCCGACTGGGACAGCCCGCCGTTCGAGCCGACCGAGCGCGGTGAGCGGCTCTACGGCCGGGGTGCCGCCGACGACAAGGCCGGCATCGTCGCCCACCTGGGCGCGCTGCGCGTCTTCGGCGACGACCTCCCCGTGACCGTCAAGATCATCGTCGAGGGCGAGGAGGAGGTCGGCTCGGACACCCTGCCTGCGCTGTTGGCCGAGCACCACGACCAGCTCGAGGCCGACGTGATCGTGATCGCCGACTCCGGCAACTGGGACATCGGCGAACCGGCGCTCACGACGAGTCTGCGTGGCCTGGTGCGGATGTACGTCGAGGTGCGCACCCTCGACCACGGCGTCCACTCCGGCATGTGGGGCGGCGTCGTCCCGGACGCTCTGATGACCCTCGCGCGGCTGCTCGCCACCCTCCACGACGACGCGGGCAACGTCGCGGTCGCGGGGCTGGTCGGTGGCCCGGCGGCCGACGTCGAGTACCCCGAGGCGCGGGCCCGGGTCGAGTCCGGCATCGCGAACGGCGTGCACTGGATCGGCGACGGCCCGATGGTCGACCGGCTCTGGACCAAGCCGTCGCTCAGCGTCACCGGCCTCGATGCGCCCCCGGCGCAGGGCGCCAGCAACACCTTGGTCCCGCACGCGCGGGCGTTCCTCTCGCTCCGGATCGCCCCGGGCGACA
Organism: Nocardioides sp.; assembly: GCA_003519585.1. GTDB lineage: Bacteria > Actinomycetota > Actinomycetes > Propionibacteriales > Nocardioidaceae > Nocardioides. Next base: position 14,931 of record DOWL01000153.1, read on the forward strand.
CCACGGCCAACGCCGCCGAACGGCTCCGCGAGCACCTCGAATCGCACGCTCCGTGGGGCGCGCAGGTCACCTGCACCCTTGCCGACAAGGGCGAGCCGATCGCGATCGACGCCACCGGGCAGGCGTACGACGCCGCCCGGGCCGCCTTCGCCGAGGCCTGGGACGGCACCGAGCCGGTGGACATGGGAGTGGGCGGCTCGATCCCGTTCATCGCCGAGTTCCTGGACACCTTCCCCGAGGCCAGCGTGCTCGTCACCGGCGTCGAGGACCCCGACACCCGCGCCCACGGCGCCAACGAGGGCCTCCACCTGGCTGAGTTCGAACGCGTCGTCCTCGCCGAGGCGCTCCTGCTGCGCAACCTCGCGGCCGGCCAATAAGCGAGCCGTTGTGCACAAATAGGAGTGACCTACTACAGTTCTGGGATGGTCCAGCCCGAGGTCCCCACGGTCGACGTCCCACCGCTCACGCCGACGGTCGAGAGCGACCAGGGACGGACCGATGTCGCGATCGTCGGGGGCGGCGCGAGCGGCACGCTCACCGCGATCCATCTGATGGCGTCGCGCGCCCACGACCTGCGGGTGACGGTGCACGACACCTCGGGCGAGATCGGTACGGGCCTGGCCTACGGCACCACCGACCGTAGGCACCTGCTCAACGTCCGGTCGCGGCACATGAGCGCGTTCCCCGACATCCCGGGCGACCTGGTCGAGTGGGCGCGGCGGACCGGACGCCAGCCCGACGCGCAGGCGTTCCTGCCGCGCCGCGACTACGCGATCTACCTGCGCGAGACCCTCGACCGGCTGCGGGACGACCGGTTCGCGTTCCGCCCCGAGCGGGTCCTCGACGTGATCCCGGCCGCCGATGGTTTCGAGCTGCACGCGACCGGCGGCCGGGTCACTCGGGCCGCCACGGTGGTGCTCGCCTTCGGCAACCAGCGGCCCGCGCCCCTCTCCCTCGGCGGGCAGCAACTCCCCGAGGCCGACTGGCACCTGCCCGACCCCTGGGACCTCGACCGCCTCGGCAGGCTGGCGCCCGACGCGGTCGTCGTCCTGGTCGGCAGCGGCCTGACGGCGGTCGACGCCGCGGTCACCCTCCTGGAGGGCACCGACCGCCGCGTGGTGATGGTCAGCCGGCACGGCCTGCTACCGCGCGCCCACATCGAGCAGAACTCCACGGCCTGGCTCAGCCCCGTCCCGCATGGCGCGGTCACCGCCGACCAGCTCGCCGAACTGCTCCGCGACCAGATCGCCGCCGCCCGCCGGCAGGGCGTCGACTGGCGGGCCGTCGTCGACGGGCTGCGCGCGCCTACCCAGGGGCTCTGGCAGCGGTTGTCCCAGGCCGAGCGGGAGCGCTTCCTCACGACGTACGCGCGGGACTGGGAGGTACGCCGCCACCGGATGGCCACCGACGTTGCGGCGCTGCTCGACGGCTACCGCGACGCGGGTCGGCTCGAGGCGGTCGCGGGAGGTCTCGCCGGCGTCTCGGACCACGGGCATCGGGTCGAGGTCGAGCTCCCGGCGCTGCCCGACTCGCTCTTCGCCGACGCGGTCGTCAACTGCACCGGGCCGATGACCGACATCTCGCGCAGCCCCGACCCGCTCCACCAGGCGCTGGTGCAGCGGGGGGTGCTCACGCCCGACCCGCTCCGGCTCGGTGTCGCCTGCACGCCGCACGGCGAGGTGCTCGACGTCTCCGGCCAGGTGGTCCCCGGTCTCCACGTGGTCGGTCCGCCGCGCAAGGGCACGCTGTGGGAGACCACCGCCGTGCCGGAGATCCGGTCCCAGGCGGCCGCGCTCGCGCAGCGGCTCCCCGAGCAGGTGCGGCGGCTCACTCCCGCGTGACGCCCGCACGGCCTACTCGGCGGGCAGGAACACCCGGAACGTGCTGCCCTCGCCGAGCGCCGACTCGACCTCGATCCGCCCGGAGTGCCGGGTCAGGATCCGGTCGACGATGGTCAGCCCCAGCCCGGTGCCGGGCTGGGCTCGGACCTCGGCGGAGTCGGACCGGAAGAACTCGCGGAACAGCTGGGCCCGGTCGCTCGGCGAGATGCCGATGCCGTGGTCGACGCAGCTCAACACGATCCAGTCGCCGTCGCGGAGCAGGGTCAGCTCGACCGGCGAGTCGGGGGAGGAGTACTTGATGGCGTTGGTGACCAGGTTGGTCACCAGGATGTCGAGCTCGGCGGGGTCACCCATGGCGATGGTCCCGTCGAGCTCGCCGTCCGCCGCGACCTTGACCCGACGCTGGTCCGCGATCGAGGTGAGCGTGACGACGTCCTCGACCACGTCGTGCAGGTTGACCGGCCGGGCCAGCAGCGGCAGGTTCGGGTCTCCGACCTTGGCCAGCAGCAGCAGGTCCTCGACGACCCGCACCAGGCGTACGGCGCCGCGGTCGACCGCCGCGAGCACGTTCAGCGCCGAGGGGTCGAGGTCGGTGGAACTCTGCAGGAACTCGATGTTGGCGAGCATCGCCGCCAAGGGGCTCTTGAGCTCGTGGGAGAGCGTGGCGATGAGTTCGCTCTTGTAGTCGTCGAGGGCCTTCAGCTCGCGGACCAGCTCGCGTTCGCGCTCCAGCGCCCGGGCGTTGAGCACCGCTCGACCGAGGTCGCGGCCGACCTCCAGCGCGGCGTCGACGTCGGCCTCGGTCCACTCGGCGTCCACCATCGAGCGGGTGAGCACCAGGCTGCCCAGGCACTCGCGGCCAGCTCCCATCGGGACGAAGAGCAGCGAGCCGACCCCGATGCCCTCGAGGAAGCCCAGGATCTCCTCGAACTCAACCTCTGACACCTGCGCCACCCGGGCGTCGGCGGGGATCTGCCGCGAGACCAGGCCTACCCGCTGAGCGCGCCACGACTCGGCCGCCGCGCGTTCGGCGATCGCCACGAGGTGGGCGGGCATCTCGATCTGGGCGCCGTCGCCGCTGTAGATCGCGCCGAGCCCGTGACCGTCCTCGTCGAAGGTGTGGATCCAGCTGCCCAGCGACCGGAACCCCTCGATCAGGCTGGGCTGGATCTTCTCCAGCATGACGCCGATGTTGCGCTCGCGCGCGGCGTTGCGCACCACCTCACGGGTCGCGGAGAGCACCCGGACCTGCTCGGCGAAGGACTCGCGCTCGATGGCGATGTAGATCGCCCGGGCCGCCTGTCCGGCGTACCGGTCGAGGATCCGGCGGTGCGCCTCGTCGGGACGCCGGCCGTTGGACGGGCAGTCGATGGAGAGGGAGCCGCACAGCACGCCGTCGGGCCCGTAGAGCGGGGCCACGAGGAGGTCCATGGGGTGCCAGGCGTCGGGCTCGGAGCTGGGCTCGAGGTCGGGCACCCAGCCCCATGCTTCGGACTCGGGATCCAGCGACTCGTGCGGGACGAACTTGAACAGCCCCCAGTCCTCGGCGTCTTCGAGTTCCTCCATCAGCCGGGCGATGGGGGTGTAGGTGCCCTGGAGGGTGTCGCGGGCCTCGTCGCTCCCGGCGACCGCCATCACCTGCATGTGCTGGGAGTCGCGGCATACGCTCACCGCGGCCACGTCGAAGCCGGCCAACTGGGTGATCCCCTCGGCGATCACCAGCAGCGCCTCGCGGGTGGTGCCGTCAGCCCAGCTGATCGCCTGCTCGGCCTCGCCCAGGACGGCGCTGGGCGCGTCGACGCGCGCCGGGGGAGGCGAGTCGGTGGGCATGCGGGGGTCCTCGATTGCGAAACAAGAGGGAGCCTGCTCAGGCTATGCGCTCGCCGGGAACATGTCCCGGGTTTGCCGAGGCCGAATCGCCAGACCGGACGCAGCGTGCGCTAGCGGACGAGACCGCCTGTCGATGCAGTGTCCGTCGCGCTCCGCCCGTACGATGAGGCCCGTGCCCTACCTCAGCACCGGCGGCAGGCGACGGGGAGGCGACGGACGGCTCAACCACGACGTCGACCCGCAGGACAAGGGCCCCCAGGACGCCTGTGGCGTCTTCGGGGTGTGGGCTCCCGGCGAGGACGTCGCCAAGCTCACCTACTTCGGGCTCTACGCGCTCCAACACCGCGGTCAGGAGTCGGCCGGGATCGCGGTCAGCAACGGCCGCCAGATCCTGGTCTACAAGGACATGGGGCTGGTCTCCCAGGTCTTCGACGAGACCACCCTCGACTCGCTCAAGGGCCATCTGGCCATCGGTCACGCCCGCTACTCCACCACCGGCGCCAGCACCTGGCACAACGCCCAGCCGACCTTCCGGCCCACCGCCGACGGCTCGATCGCCCTGGGCCACAACGGCAACCTCATCAACACCCACGAGCTGAGTGAGCTCGTCGAGGCGCTGCCCGGACCCGACGACGAGCTGGACCTGCACAGCCGCCAGCTCGAGAGCTCGACCAACGACACCGGCCTGGTGACCGCGCTCCTGGCCCACCACCCCGACACCTCGCTCGAGCAGCGGGCCCTCGAGGTGCTCCCGATGCTCAAGGGTGCGTTCTCGTTCGTCTGGATGAACGAGGACACCCTGTACGCCGCCCGCGACCCCCAGGGCATCCGCCCGCTGGTGCTGGGCCGGCTCGAGCGCGGCTGGGTGGTCGCCTCCGAGGATGCCGCCCTGGCCACCGTCGGCGCCAGCGTGGTCCGCGAGATCGAGCCCGGCGAGCTGGTCGCGATCGACGAGCACGGCCTGCGCACCCACCGGTTCGCCGAGCCCGAGCGCAAGGGCTGTGTCTTCGAGTACGTCTACCTCGCCCGGCCCGATGCCACCATCAGTGGGCAGAGCGTGCACGCCGCCCGGGTCGAGATGGGCCGCGAACTGGCCCGCCAGTTCCCGGTCGAGGCCGACCTGGTGATGCCGGTCCCCGAGTCCGGCACCCCCGCGGCCGCGGGGTACGCCGAGGAGAGCGGCATCCCGTTCGGTCAGGGCTTCGTCAAGAACGCCTACGTCGGCCGTACGTTCATCCAGCCCAGCCAGACGCTGCGCCAGCTCGGCATCCGGCTCAAGCTCAACGCGCTCGAGCACATGGTCCGCGGCAAGCGGCTGGTCGTGGTCGACGACTCGATCGTGCGCGGCAACACCCAGCG
>DOWL01000153.1:20168-25127 GCA_003519585.1 Nocardioides sp.
CCCGCCGGTCAAGTGGCCGTGCTTCTACGGCATCGACTTCGCCACCCGCGCCGAGCTGATCGCCAACGGCCTCGACGAGGAGGAGATCCGCGCCTCGATCGGCGCCGACAGCCTCGGCTACATCTCGATCGAGGGGATGATCGAGGCGACCCGGCAGCCTGCCGAGTCGCTGTGCCGGGCCTGCTTCACCGGCGAGTACCCCATCGCGCTGCCCGACGAGAGCCTGCTCGGCAAGCATCTGCTCGAGGCCACCCTCGCCTCGCCCACGCTGGGCAAGGCGCTGCCCGTGCTCAACAACCCGTAGGAGAGCAGTGAGCGACGCGTACGCCGAGGCAGGGGTCTCGATCGAGTCCGCCGACCGGGCCGTCGAGCTGATGAAGGTCTGGATCGACAAGGCCCGCCGCCCCGAGATGATCGGCGGCATCGGTGGCTTCGCCGGCCTCTTCGACGCCTCCGCGCTGACGTCGTACCACCGTCCGTTGCTGGCTACCTCGACCGACGGCGTCGGCACCAAGGTCGCGGTCGCCCAGGCGATGGACGTCCACGACACGATCGGGTTCGACCTGGTCGGCATGGTCGTCGACGACCTGGTCGTCTGCGGCGCCGAGCCGCTGTTCATGACCGACTACATCGCCTGCGGGCGGGTCGTGCCCGAGCGGATCGCCGCGATCGTCAAAGGGATCGCCGAGGCCTGCGTCGAGGCTGGCTGTGCGCTGGTCGGCGGCGAGACCGCCGAGCACCCCGGGCTGCTCGGCCACGACGACTACGACGTCGCGGGCGCGACCACCGGCGTCGTCGAGGCCGACGACCTGCTCGGTCCGGCCCGGGTCCGGCCCGGTGACGCGGTCCTCGCGATGGCCTCGTCCGGCCTGCACTCCAACGGCTACTCGCTGGTCCGGCACGTGGTCGCGAAGGCCGGCTGGGCCTACGACCGCGACGTGCCCGAACTCGGCCGCACCCTCGGCGAGGAGCTGCTCGAGCCGACCCGGATCTACGCCAAGGCCTGCCTGGCGCTGGCCCGCGCCGACCACCCGCACGCGATGGCGCACGTCACCGGAGGCGGACTCGCGGCCAACCTGGCCCGGATCATGCCCGAGGAGCTGTACGCCGTCCTGGAGCGCGGCACCTGGACCCCGCCGCCGGTCTTCGACCTGATCCGCGGGCTCGGCGACATACCCCAGCCCGACCTGGAGGCGACCCTCAACTGCGGCGTGGGCATGGTCGCGCTGGTCCAGCCCGAGGTCGTGGACGCCGCGATCGCCCTCCTCGGCGGCTTCGGCATCCACTCCTGGGTGGCCGGCGAGGTGCTCCCCGCGGACGCCGATGCGGGTCGTGGCAGCACCGTGGAACTGGTCGGTCAGCACCCCGGTTGGTAACGACCAACCCCGCTCCGGAGCCGATTTCCTACCGTTTCACCACTATTTCGGGGCCTCGGTGTGCGGGAACAGCCAGGCAGCAGGTAGCGTTGTCCTCACGATTATCCTTCTGAGTCCGGGAGCCTGAGTGCCCCGGCATTAGCGTGCGAGGGGGCTGGACCCTATGGGCCGCGGCCGAGCTAAGGCGAAGCAGACGAAGGTCGCGCGCGACCTGAAGTACCGCACTCACGAGACGGACTTCGGGGCGCTGGCGCGAGAGCTGCACGGAGACGAGGGGTCTGACGACTCCGATGGGCTGGACGGCCACGAGGAGTGGTCCGACTACGCCGAGAAGTCTCGCGACTGACCACTCACCGCTCAGCGGGACCGCCGGGTGGCTACCGGTGAGTGGTGGCGCGCGCTGACGCGGGGTGTGTCGGGATCCCAACATATGTTGGGAATCCTGACGTTCTCCAGCGTTGCAATGCCCTAGGACGTCAGGGATCCCAACATATGGTGGGATTCCTGATCACTAGTGGGACTCAACTCAGCCAAATGCCACGCAGCCGACCCACATCCCGCATCCGGCGCTCGGCGAGCCGATCGGCGGCGTGGGCGGGAGGCACGCCCTCGGAGGCGGCCAGCTCGAAGACCGAGTACGTCGTGTCGTAGATGCCGGCGGCGCGCTGCTGGGCGCGCTCGAAGCTGAAACCGGCGGGGTCGAGCTCGTCGGCGACCTGGATCAGACCACCGGAGTTGACGCAGTAGTCGGGCGCGTAGAGGATGCCGCGCTCCTCGAGCGACTTCTCGATGCCCGGGTGGGCCAGCTGGTTGTTGGCGGCGCCGCAGACGATGCTGGCGCTGAGCGCCTCGACGACGTCGTCGGTGAGGGCGCCACCCATCGCGCAGGGTGCGTAGACGTCGAGCGGCTCGGCGACCAGTTCGGCGGCCGAGGCGACCACCCGCACCGCGGGGTGCTCCTCGCGGATCCGGTCGAGGGCGGCGGGGCTGACGTCGGTGACGACCACGCTCGCGCCCTCCTCGAGCAGATGGGTGACCAGGTGGTGACCGACCTTCCCAACGCCGGCCACGCCCACGGTGCGGCCCGCCAGCGCCGTCGTACCCCAGGTGAACTGAGCGGCGGCGCGCAGCCCCTGGTAGACGCCGTACGCCGTCAGCACCGAGCTGTCGCCCGCGCCGCCGTGGGCGACGGTGCGGCCGGTGACGTAGTCGCATTCGCGGGCGATGTCGTCCATGTCGGGGGAGAAGGTGCCGACGTCGCAGGCCGTGTAGTAGCGACCGCCGAGGGACTGCACGAACCGGCCGTACGCGCGGAACAGCGCCTCCGACCGCAGCTGCTGCGGGTCGCCGATGATGACGGCCTTGCCGCCGCCGAGGTCGAGGCCGGCCAGCGCGGCTTTGTAGGACATTCCGCGCGACAGGTCGAGCACGTCGGAGAGGGCCGCCGCCGTGGAGGCGTAGGGGAAGAAGCGGGTGCCGCCGAGCGCGGGGCCCAGGGCGGTCGAGTGGATCGCGACGATGGCGCGGAGGCCGGTGGCCGGGTCATTGGCGAAGACGACCTGCTCGTGGTCGTGCCCGGCCTCGAATACGTCTGAACTCTCCTGCAGGGCCATGGGTGAACCCGCTCCTTCATCTGTGTGGCCACGGGGGTGATGTGGCGTCCTGTGGGGGTGCCCGCAGGGGTGTCGCGGGTCCCCTCAAGAGTAGGCCGCGGACCGGCTCAGGTCACCAACCGGATGACGGCGTACGCCGCGCCGAAGGTGGCCACGAAGACCAGCAGGCACGCGAGCGCCAGCAGCAGCACCGACGGTCGCTGCCGGGTCGGCGCGGTGCCGGGCAGAGGCGCGAACTCCGTGTCCGGGGTCTGGTAGCGGGTCACCCGCGGCGCCGCACGGAGCGAGGTGACCGGAAGCGCGGACCGGAGATCCTCGACGAAGGCGTCGACGGAGGGATGCCGCGCCTCGGGGCTCGGGTCGAGCGCGCGGAGCAGCACGTCGTCGACGGCGGCGGGCAGGGCAGGGACGAGCCGGCTGGGGGCGACGGGCAGCGTGGCGTGGGCGAGGTCGGCGATGGTGCCGTCGCGGGCCAGCCGGCCGGTGAGCATCTGGTAGGTGACCGCGGCCAGCGCATGGACGTCGGCCCGGACGTCTATCCCTCCGCCGGTGGCCTGCTCGGGGGCCATGTACGCCGGCGTGCCCACGACCTGGGTCAGCCCCGAGGCGTGCAGCATCGCCTTGGCGACACCGAGATCGGCGACCAGCAGTCGGTCGCCGGCCGAGCCGCCGGAGCGCAGCAGGAGGTTCTGCGGCTTGATGTCGCGGTGTACGACGCCGTGCTCGTGCAGGACGGCCAGTCCGGCCCCGGCCTGGCTGACCAGGTCGACGACCCGTGGGACGGGCATCGGCACCCCGGGCTCCAGGTGACGGGCCAGCGAACCGTGGTCGGCGTAGGTCATGACGAAGTAGGGCGTCCCGTCGACCTCGCCGATGTCGTAGACGCGCACGATGTGGTCGGAGTCGGCGCGGCGCAGGATCCGCGCCTCCTCCAGGAAGCGCTCCCGGACGTCGAGCCGCTGCGACCAGTTCTCGGCCAGTGCCTTCACCGCGACGTCCGAGTCGAGCTCGGCGTCGTGGTAGAGCCACACCGTGGCGAACCCGCCCGAGCCCAGCCGGTCGACCCGCTCCAGCCGGCCTAGGCGGGTGGGCAGGGACACGGCGTCATGCTGCCACGGGACGGTTGCGGGCCGCGCCGGACGAGGTGGCGCGGCCCGCGTGGATGTGATCTACCGGGGGAAGTCGGCGATCACTGGCCTCCGCTGAACTGCTTGACGTACTCGTACTGCGTCGCCTCGACGGAGACGCCGGCCTGACCCGAGTTGTTGCCGGTGAAGGCACCGCTGATCACGACGGGAGTGTCGTTCGCGGTGATCTTGATGGTCCCGGAGAACGCCGTCTGGGCAGCGTTGGCGCCGCCGTCGGGCACCTCTGCGGTCCAGTTGGTTCCGAAGCCGCTCTGCAGCCCGGGCACCGTCACGACGCCGAAGTCGACGCCCGAGGGGGCCGGCCCGGCGAGGTGCCAGAACTGCGCGACGCCGTCGATCTTCCAGGTGCCCTTGTCGAGCACGATCGTGGCGAGCGGCGTGGTGCCGGTGTCGGCGACGTTGACGACCCGCTGGCCGTTGTGCGCCGGCGTCGTGCTGACCGGGGTCTGCGCGGTCACGACGGTCTCGGTCGAGGTGAACCGGGCGAAGTTGTTCTTCGTCAGGTCGCGGGTCTGGATCGTGCCGTCCTTGATGTCTGCCGAGGTGATGTGACCGGCCGCGACCGAGGCGCCGGTGCCGGCGACCACGGCGATCGCGCCGACCGCCAGGACGGTGCCGACCTTGCCGCGGACAAGGGAGCTGAGCTTCATGGGATCCTCCGCTGAGTCAATGAGCGTCAATGAGCCGCGGCGCGCCCGATGCGCACCGCGGAGGTGTTCTCATCACTGCTGACGGGCCGGGGCGGCGAAAGGTTGGGTCAGGCCTAGGCTGAATCTCATGGAGGCCGACGAGCTCGACGCGCTGGCGCTGCGGGCGGCGGCG
>DOWL01000153.1:25291-25496 GCA_003519585.1 Nocardioides sp.
GCGCTGGCGCTGCGGGCGGCGGCGGGAGATCGCCCCGCGCTGGAGGAGCTGCTCGCGGAGGTCCAGCCCCGCGTCCGCCGGATCTGCGGGCGGATGCTGCTCTACCCCGAGGACGCCGAGGAGGCCACGCAGGACGCCCTCCTCCTGGTGGCCACCAAGATCGGCACCTTCGCCGGCCGCAGCCGGTTCACCACCTGGCTGCACG
>DOWL01000153.1:25659-25892 GCA_003519585.1 Nocardioides sp.
GCCGGTTCACCACCTGGCTGCACGCCGTGGCCTCCAACAGCGCGCGCTCGACCTACCGCTCCCTCAAGCGTCGCGCCGCCGAACGACCCACCGACGAGCTCCCGCCGTACGCCGACCCGCGGACCACCAGTGTGATCGCCGGCAGTCGGCTCGACCTGCTGGAGGCGCTGGAGACGGTCGGCGCCACCCACCCGGAGCTGGTCGAGCCGCTGGTGCTGCGCGACGTGCAGGAG
>DOWL01000125.1:0-830 GCA_003519585.1 Nocardioides sp.
GCACATGGGTGCCTTCGACGACGACACCTGGGAGCTGTACGACGGCAGCACGGACTTCAGCCAGGCCAACAACCTCGCGGCCGAGCAGCCGGAGCGGCTCGCCCAACTGCAGCGGTTGTGGCTGATCGAGGCCGCGAAGTATCGCGTGCTGCCGCTCGACGACCGCTCTGGGGAGCGGCTCAACCCCGATCTGGCCGGGCGTCCGACGCTGATCCGGGGCAACACCCAGCTGTTCTTCTCCGGAATGGGCCGGCTCTCCGAGAACAGCGTGGTCAGCATCAAGAACAAGTCGTTCTCGGTGACCGCCGAGGTCGACGTACCGGAGGGTGGCGTCGAGGGCGTTCTCATCGCGCAAGGCGGGCGGTTCGGCGGCTGGGCGTTCTACGTCAGGGACGGCCGGCCGAAGTTCGTCTACAACGTGCTCGGCATCCACGAGTTCGCGACCCACGCCGAGACCGCCGTGCCGGCCGGGGTGCACCAGGTGCGGGTGGAGTTCGCCTACGACGGTGGTGGTCTGGCCAAGGGTGGCGACGTGACCCTCTACCTCGACGGCGAGCCGATCGGCACCGGTCGGGTCGAGGCGACCCAGCCGCTCATCTTCTCCGCCGACGAGACCACCGACATCGGCTACGAGTCCGGCACCACGGTCACCTCGGACTACACCGCGGCCACGAGCCGATTCACCGGCAAGCTGAACTGGGTCCAGCTCGACGCCGGAGTCGACGATCACGATCACTTCGTCGACCCCGACGAGCGGTTCCGGGTGGCGATGGCCCGCCAGTAGGCAACCGCTCGCACACACGTAGGACCTCCCGGGAGCCATGGCTCCC
>DOWL01000125.1:927-9907 GCA_003519585.1 Nocardioides sp.
TCCCGGGAGCCATGGCTCCCGGGAGGTCTCGTTCGTCGAGGGTCAGGCGTGCTGGGGCACGGGAACGGGGGCCGTGCGCTCGGCGTCGTGCTCGACCCGGCGAGCGTGCCAGAACCCGACTCCGACGAGCACCAGGAGCAGTGCGGCGGCGGCGAAGGAGACGATCGCCGCGATGCCGGCGATGGTGGCGATGGTGGCGAACGCGTAGGCGTTCAGCAGCAGTCCACGCAGGGTGTTGCCCATGAACAGCGTCTGCCGCAGACCGGCGAGCGCCTGCCCGTCCGGGGACGCCTTCTCCTCGTCGGACAGCTGGATGTACTCGCCGCTGACCTCCTCGTAGGTGCGACCGTCGCTGGCCGCGTTCATGTGAGCGAGGATGTAGTGGTCGGCGAAGGCCTTGGCTTCGGCGCCGGTGTCGAGCTTGCTGCCGGAGTACGGCGCGAGCGCGTCCTGGTCGGCCTGGGACAGCTCGGCTGTCGCCTCCGCCGTTGGCATGGTGATGTCCTGCATGGCCAGTTGGTCCTGGACCTGGTCGCCGATGTAGCTGTTGGCCCAGAGCAGCAAGCCGCCTGCGGTGAGGAGGACGGCCGCCATGAGCAGTCCGGTCCACGAGATGAGCTTGTCGAATGCCGAGCGCATGATCTCCACACTTCTTTCACTGATCGGCGGAGATCGGGCTCTCCGCGATGCCTTCACGCTCGCCGATCCGGGGTCGCCGGATCAGAGTCGGAGGGCCGTTGTCCGCGGGCGGAAAGTCCCGATCCCACAGGACCTGGGGCACAGGTGGCGGACCCGGGTCCTGTCCGGGCAGGACCTTCGGTCCTGCCCGACCCTCCGTCGTGCGTTGGAACCTGTCTGGGACATCCGAGACCAGTACGGAGGCGAGCATGGGAACCGACATGTACCAGGCCCACGACTGGAGCTATGTGACCCTGTCGCTGATGCTCCTGGGAATGGTGGTCGCGGTCTTCGCCGCGATGGCCCTGTTCCTCTACATGGTGGGCCGCGCGAGCGAAGCAAGCGTGCCGCCCCGGGAGTCCCGTGACACCGAGCCTCGCGCCGATCGCGACGACGCGCGCGCGGTCACCTCCACGGTGCCACCGACCGAAGGGTCGCCGGACGTGTCGCCGACGGATCACCAGTCCGCCGCCTGAACAGCGCTTGGTCCAGGACTCGACGTACGCCGGGCCACCGGCTCCCCGCTCGCGCCCACCGCGAGGGGCGCGGGGGTCAGTCGAGGCGGCGCCCGGTGATCTCCGCGACCTCCACCCGCAGCAACAGGGTCCGCGGGCCACTGATCCACGGTTCGGGGGCGTCTTGGAGCGCTTGCTCGCCGTACTCCAAGTGCGCGTGACCGCGGATCAAGACACTCCATCCGGTGTGGTCGTCGCTGTCGAAGGTATCGATCTGGAACGCGACCGGGCTGTCGTCGCACTCGCGGGCGGCGGCGGAGTACGCCGTCGTCCGGATCCGCACGGTGCGGCCGTCGAGGACGAAGTTGACCGGGATGACCGTCGGGCCCGAAGGACCCGACCACGCCAGACGACCGACAGGGCGCGAGGCGGCGAGCGCCCAGCACTCGTCGGGAGTGAGGTCGACCAGTCGGCGTGGGGTGGACTCGGCCTGCATGGAAACTCCTTTGTCGGGGTGGCGCCCATCCTGCTCCGCGCCCGGTCCTGCCCGCGACCCCCGGTGGGCCTGCGCGGTGAGGACCTTCGTCCCGTGGCGAGCTGGCGCTGTGCGCGGGTCCGTCGCTCGGCGGATCCGGGCTAGGTTGAGGCGGTCTCGGAGTCGATGTGAGGAGGGACCCATGGACGACGGCGAAGTGCGTGCCGCCGAACCCGGATCGGCGCTGCACCACGTCGAACAGACCCGGCTCCGACTATTGCTCGACGCGGTGGTCACGATGGCCGGCGACCTCACGTTGGACGGCGTGCTGACCCGGATCGTGGCCACCGCGAGCCGGCTGGCTGACGCCCGGTACGCCGCGCTCGGGGTGCTCGACGCCGGGTCCGAGCGACGGTTGCGCACCTTCGTGCACCACGGGGTGAGCTCCGACGTCGTGGCCCGGATCGGCGACCTGCCGACCGGGCATGGACTGCTGGGGCTGCTGATCGACGACCCGCGCCCGATCCGGCTGCACGACATCGCGGCGCACCCGGCGTCGTTCGGGTTCCCGGCACACCACCCGCCGATGTCGTCGTTCCTGGGGGTGCCGGTACGGATCGGGGACCGGGTCTTCGGCAACCTTTACCTGACCGAGAAGATCGGTGGCGGTGACTTCACCGACGAGGACGAGACCGTCGTCGTCGCGCTCGCCGCCGCTGCCGGCGTGGCGATCGAGAACGCGCGTCTCTACGAGGAGGCCGAGGCACGCCAACACTGGCTGCGCGCCACGGCCGAGATCACCTCGCGGCTGGCTGAACTCGGGCCGGGGGAGGACGCCCTTCAGCTCGTGGCGGACCGGGCCCGCGAGGTGTCGGGCGCAGATGTCGCCTGGGTGACGGTCGGCGTCGACGCCGACTCGCTCGAGCTACGCGCCGTGTCCGGTTTCGACGCCGATCCGACGACTGTGCCCGGGCTGACGATGGAGAGGTCGCTGGCGGCCCAGGTGGTGCGCTCAGGCGGGCCGGTGGCCGTGGCCGACCTGGCAACCCATCCGGACGCCTTGGATCTGTCATCGGCACTCGACTGGCCCCGGCTCGGGCCGGCCATCGTCGTACCCCTCGGATCGTGGACTGGCGCGGAAGGGGCACTGGCGCTGGCCTGGACACCGGCTCGTCGGCACGGCTACGACCTGCTCGACGCCGGGCTGCCGGCCAGCTTCGCCGAGCAGGCCGCGCTGGCGATCCAGATCGCTCGTAGCCACGAGGACCAGCAGCGGCTCGCGCTCTTCGAAGACCGCGACCGGATCGGCCGCGATCTGCACGACCTGGTCATCCAGCGGCTGTTCGCGGTCGGGCTCGGCCTCCAGAGCACGGCCCGCCTGGTCGGCGACCCGGCGCTGGCAGCCCGCCTAGACAGTGCGGTCGACGACCTGGACGGGACGATCAAGGACATCCGCAGGACGATCTTCGCCCTCGGCTCGATGGACAGATCTGCCGACCTCCAGACCGAGATCGAGCGGATCGTCGACAAGGCCGGCGCCACCATGAAGGTCCGCCCGGCGCTGCGGATCGAGGGACCGGTTCGCAGCGCTGTCGGCGTCCACCTGGCGCCCGACCTCCTTGCTGTGCTGGGTGAAGCGCTCTCCAACGCGAGCCGGCATGCCCAGGCCTCATCCGTCGAGGTCGTCATCTCCGCCGGGGACCAGATCGCGGTCCGGGTGTCGGACGATGGCAAGGGGATGGAGGAGGTCGTGCTCGAGAGCGGTCTGGGCAACATGCGCGAGCGCGCACACAAGCACGGCGGCACCTTCGAGGTGCGTTCGGCCTCGGGCGCTGGTACGACCGTGGTGTGGAGCGTCCCGGCCGCTCGGCCGGGCCACGTGCCTGGCTGAGCAGCAGCTTCACAGGCGATGCACAGGAGATGGCCACGCACCACTCAGTGAACCCCCCGATGCTCCCACCATGACCCAGGGCGACGGCCAGGACGGCTCGAAGACATGACCACGTTCGGGGCCGGGTCCGCGGCGGCGACCATCGTGCGACCCAGTCGGGCCGCGATCGATCGAGCCGTGCGTCTCGGGGCCGGTTCGTTGCTGTGGTCGGCGCTGCTGCTGGTCACCTATTGGTGGGTCGCGGATGGCGGCCTCAGAGTCGGCTTCGCGAACGGCGCCGCGGTGCTCGCGCTCGGGCAGGTGACCGGTCTGGTCGCGAGCATGCTGCTCCTGGCGCAGGTCGTGCTGATGGCGCGGCTGCCGATGCTGGAGCGGGCCTTCGGCCAGGACGGTCTGGCCCGGGTGCACCGCCTCGTCGGCTTCACCGGCTTCGATCTGATGATCGCCCACATCCTCCTGGTCACCGTCGGCTACGCCGCCGGTGACGTGCTCGCCGGCCCAGCGGAGCTCTGGACGCTCATGGTCGACTACCCCGGGATGCTGCTCGCCGTCGCCGGCACCGGGTGCCTCGTCCTGGTCGTGGTGACCAGCATCCGGGCCGCTCGGCGCTCGTTGCGCTACGAGTCGTGGCATCTGCTGCATCTCTACGCCTACC
The DNA here is from genome assembly GCA_003519585.1 of Nocardioides sp. Lineage (GTDB taxonomy): Bacteria > Actinomycetota > Actinomycetes > Propionibacteriales > Nocardioidaceae > Nocardioides. The sequence goes on from DOWL01000125.1 coordinate 5,082, forward strand.
TCGGCGTCGGGCTGGCGCTGCCGCACCAGCTCTGGACCGGCGGCCAGTTCGTGGGCTCCACCGGGCGGACCGTGTTCTGGTGGGCCGCCTGGGCGAGCGCCGCGGCGGCGGTCCTGATCTGGCGGCTGGCCCTTCCGGCGTACCGCACGTTGCGCCACGACCTGCGGGTGGCCTCGGTCGTCCGGGAGGGGTACGGCGTGGTGTCGGTCTACCTGACCGGCCGAAGCCTAGGCGCGCTGCGGGCCGAGCCTGGCCAGTTCTTCACGTGGCGCTTCCTGGCCGGTCCCGGCTGGTCGCGCGCACATCCGTACTCGCTCTCCGCCGCCCCGGACGGTCGGAGTCTGCGGATCACCGTGAAGGAGCTCGGTGACGGGAGCCGGGACGTGGCCAGGTTGCGGCCGGGGACCCGAGTCCTGGTCGAGGGCCCGTACGGCAGGTTGAGCCCCCGGGTCCGGACCCGGCGTCACGTGGCTCTGGTCGGAGCGGGCGTGGGCATCACGCCGCTGCGGTCCCTCGCGGAGGGGCTGGCCTACGGGCCGGGCGAGACGGTCCTGGTCCACCGTTTCGCCGATCAGCCCCTGTTTGCGGGCGAGTTCGCTGCGTTGTCGCACCGGCGGGGGCTCCGCGTGATCGAGCTACCCGGCCATCGGGACGAGCGGGCCAATCAGCCCGCGGCCCTGCTGCACCACGTGCCTGACCTCGCATACCGGGAGGTCTACGTCTGCGGCCCCGAGCCGTGGGCCCAGGAGATCCGCCGCACGGCCCTGGCTGCCGGTCTTCCGCCCGAGCACCTCCACTACGAGACCTTCCAGTGGTGATCCGATGAAACGCATCGTCCTATCGCTGCTCAGCACCGTCTCCGCGGTAGTGCTTCTGTTCGGCTACCACACGTCCACCTCCGGCCCGGCCGCCACGGCGCAAGCGCCGGTCGGCGCGAGCCTCTCCACGACCAGCACCACGACGAGCTCAGGTGGCGCCGGTGGGAGCGGCGCCGGTGGGAGCGGCGCCGGTGGGAGCGCCGAGGGCACGGGCGGCACCACGGTCACCGGAGGGGTCGCCCAGACCCGCTGGGGCCCCGTGCAGGTCCGGCTCACGATCGACACCACCGGGACGATCACGGACGTCGAGGTGCCGCAGTATCCGGCCGGCAACCGGGAGGACGAGCAGATCAACTCCTACGCGTTGCCGGTGCTGGTCCAGGAGACCCTGGATGCCCAGAGCGCCGACATTGACATGGTCAGCGGGGCCACCGTCACCAGCGACGGCTACATCAGGTCATTGCAGTCGGCGCTCGACCAGGCGTTCTCATGATCACCACGGCGGCTCCGGTCGGACGGTACGTCGACCACGTGATGGGCATGCCGGTCAGCCTGGCGCTGCGGGGTCGGCACACCGACGACCGCACGGCGCAGCGTGCATGGGCGGAGGCGATGGCCTCGCTCCACGAGGCGGACCGGGTGTTCAGCACCTATCGCGTCGACTCCGCGGTGTCTCGGCTGGCCAGAGGCGAGCTCACGGTCGACCAGTGCCCTTCAGAAGTGGCCGAGGTGCTGGCGCTGGGGGAGTTGGCCCGGCGCCAGTCCGACGGAGCGTTCGACGTACGCCGCGACGGGGTCCTGGATCCGAGCGGTGTGGTCAAGGGCTGGGCGGTCGAGCGGGCGGCGCGTCCGCTGGTCGCCCTCCCCGACACCGACGTGTGTCTGAGCGGCGGCGGCGACCTGATCTGCCGGGTGGCGAGTCCGGACTCACCACCGTGGCGCATCGGCATCGAGGATCCCGCCGATCCCGCGCGGGTGGTCGCCGTCGTGCCGGTGCGCTGCGGTGCCGTGGCTACCTCGGGCCGTGCCCACCGTGGCGATCACGTCGTAGACGCGCGGACCGGCCGGGCGCCGGACGGCATCGCCTCGGTGACGGTGGTCCACGCTGAGCTCACCTCGGCCGACATCGACGCCACGGCGGCGTACGCCATGGGTCGCGACGCCGCGCGCTGGCTCCGGACCCGGCCGCGCCGTACCGGACTGGTGGTGTGGGCCGACGGTCGCCGGGAGGTGGTCCCCTGACCTTCGCGGGTCCGGTCAGGCGCTCTCGTGGAAGCCGCGGACGATCTGGCCGAACGTACGGTCCACCGTCCGCTGGTCCTCGCCGCCGACGGTCTCGACCGCGGGGCCGTCCGTCGCCGGGGACCGGCGGCGTGCTCGACGCCGCCCGAACCAGCCGGTGACCAGGGGTGAGGTGAGGCCCCACACGGCCACCGCGATCCAGCCGAGGACGGGCAGCAGGATCAGGATCCCGACCATGGTCATCAGCGAGTGGGCGGCGATCCCGCCGTATCTGATCGCCCGAACGCCGCCGACGCCGCTCTCCGAGAAGGCGCCCCACACCATCAGGGAGACCAGGAGCCACAGTCCGAGCGAGAGCAGCACCGTGCCGAGCGGGCCGTAGACACTGACCGCGCCGACCACCGCAGCCGCGGTCACGGCGCCGGCGAGCACCGGCCACAGCCGGTCTCCCCAGAGACCCGCGGGATGCGGCTCGGTGCGCAGCGACTCGGTCACGGTCCCACGATGGCAAGGCGTACCCCGGTGCCGACAGGCCCAGTCGGGCTGAGTAGCTCGGGCCATGGACTATGGCGGGGTAGTTCGTTTGGTACTGGCCCGGTGGGGCCATCCGGACGAGGGGTTCGAGCAATGGTCAGCCTCAGGTCAACGTCTTGGACCCGCCGATGACCAGCTTGACCTCGACGGTGACATCCTCCAGCCCGGCAGCGTCGAGGTCGGCGCGCAGCTCGTCCGGGTCCGCCTCGGGCAGCGAGCCGAGGGCCTCGATATGCAGCGTGCCGCGCCGTACGAACACGTCGGTCACCCGCCAGCCCTCCTGGTCCGCCCACGCCTGGGCGACCGGTTCGGCGCGGGAGACGACGCGCTGGTCGTTGATGACACTGAGGCTGCCGGCAGCGAGTGGTACGGCGACCACGACGAGCGAGAGTCCGACGACCACCAGCGACCTGCCCCCCAGACGCCCCGTGGCGTACCCGGCTCGTTCCGCCGAGGTCCTCAGCCGGGCGACCAGCATGAGGACCGTCCCGGTGACGATGATGGCGGCGACGTTGGTGCCGAACAGCAGGAGTGCCCCGAGCGCTTCGTCGGGAGCCCCGGACTCCAGGGTGAGGCCGACGACGGCCAGCGGCGGAACCAGCGAGATCGCGATCGCCACGCCGGGGAGCGTGTCGGACACATCGGAGCGCAGCAGCGCGAACGCGCCGACGAGTCCGGTGGCCACCGCCGCCAGCAGGTCGATCAACCGCGGGTTGACCCGGCCCGCCACTTGGCTGTTGTTGCTGGCGACGACCTCGTACGGGACCGTCAGCCCGATCAGGTAGGCGATCACCACGACGGCCGCCGAGGCAGCCAGCACCAGCAGCAGGTTCGTCCCCACCTGGCGCCGGTCCGCCAGCACGATCGCGAGTGCGGTCCCGAGGATCGGCGTCATCAACGGCGCCACGATCATCGCTCCGATGACCGTGGCCGTGGAGTCGGCGACCACGCCGGCCGAGGCGATGACCGAGGCCAAGGCGAGCAGGATCCAGAATGCCGTGAGGTTGCGATGCCGGTCGCCCACGGTGAGGAACAGGCGGTGGGTGATCCGCTCGACGTCGTCGTCCGTCACGGTCAGCGTCCCGGTCATGCCCTGACTCCCATGCCCCGACTCTCGGTGGCGGGGGCAGGGCTGGGCTCACCCCTTGCGGGTGACACGGTGCGCCCGCCAACCGCGGTTCACTGTGCCCTCGGCGGGCGTGCGCCCGGGCGCAGTGAGGTGTCGATGGAGCTCTCCGGGAAGGCCCTGGTCCGGCGCTGGGGTGGCCGGGCCGTGGGTCTGGCGATCACCGGCGTGGGGCTCTACGTCGTGGCGCCGAGCCTGATCACGATGTTCGGCGCCTGGCCGCGGCTGGCCGAGGTCCAGATCCGGTGGTTCGTGGTGCTGGCGCTGCTCGAGCTGTGCAGCTTCGCGGCGCTGTGGTGGCTGGCCCGGATCGCCCTCGAGGCGGAGCCAGGCGCGCGACCGGGGTGGGGGACCACGGCCGCCGCGCAGCTGGCCGGGAACGCCGCGAGCAAGGTCGTGCCCGGAGGTGCGGCGACTGGCAGCGTCGTCCAGGCCAAGGTCCTCATCAGCGCCGGGCATCAACCGTCGACGGTGGCGTCGGGCCTCACGGCGGTGAACCTGCTCAGTGCGGCCGTCCTGATGTTGCTCCCCGTGCTCACCGTGCCGGCGCTCATCATCGGACCGCCGCCGGCTCGCCAACTACAGCTCGGTTTGCTCGTCTCGGTGATCATCGCGACGGTCATCGTCGCGGTCGGGGTCACCGTGCTCACCTGGCCCGCGGTCGTGGGGGCGGCGGGCCGCGTCATCGGCCGGGTCGTGCACCTGGTCCGGCGCTCGGTGACGGCCGAGAGCCTCGCCGAGAGCCTGCTCGAGCAGCGGCAGCGGATCGCCGCCGCCTTCCAAGGCCACTGGTGGCGCGCAGTCGTGGCGGCGGCCGCTAACCGGATGTTCGACTACGCCGCCCTGGTGGCGGCACTGGTCGCGTTCGGCGCACACGTGCGGCCGGCCGAGGTGCTGCTCGCCTACGTCGTCGCGCAGACCTTCGCGATCATTCCCATCACACCCGGCGGGGTCGGCTTCGTCGAGGCCGGCCTCACCGCGCTGCTCGTGGTGGTCGGCGTCCCGGCCGACACCGCACTCATCGGCACCCTGCTGTACCGGCTCTTCTCGTTCTGGCTGCCGATCCCCGTCGGCGTCCTGGCCTGGGCCGGCTGGCGGGGGGGGGG
>DOWL01000125.1:10071-10559 GCA_003519585.1 Nocardioides sp.
CCGCCGGCCCCCCGCCGTACCCTCCGTGACGGGCACTGCGCCGGTCGAGGGCAACCTCGACAGACCGTTCGTCCGTGGTGAAGCCCAACGTTGGGCCCAACGTCAAGCAGAGGGGAGCGCTGATGAGTACCGGTGAGACGCTGGTCTTCGTGCTCGTGATCGGGGCTCGCTTCGTCCTGCCCCTCCTGATTCCGATCTTTCCGCTACCGGCGATCCTGGCGTGCCTGGTGGTCGATGCCGCCGACCAGACCATCTTCCAGGCGATGGGCTACGACCCTCCGGGCTATCAGGGCTACGCCAAGGCGATGGACGTCTACTACCTGGCGATGGCCTACCTGGCGATCCTGCGCAACTGGGCCAGCGTGCCGGCGTACCAGGTCGGGCGGTTCCTGTACTTCTACCGCCTGGTCGGCGTCGTCGCGTTCGAGCTGAGCCAGACCCGCGCTCTGCTCCTGATCTTCCCCAACACCTTCGAGTACTTCTTCATC
>DOWL01000125.1:10688-11259 GCA_003519585.1 Nocardioides sp.
AACACCTTCGAGTACTTCTTCATCGCCTACGAGGCGATCCGCTCCCGATGGCGCACGGTGCGCTGGCAACTCACGTGGTGGATCGGCGTGGCGGCGTTCATCTGGATCTTCATCAAGCTCCCGCAGGAGTGGTGGATCCACGTCGCCAAGCTCGACTTCACCGACTTCATCCGCGACAACTCGTGGGCCGGGCCGACGATCGTGATCCTGCTGCTGATCGCCTTCGGCGTCTTCTGGGTGTGGGGCCGGCCCCGGCTGTTGCCCGCCGACCACGGGTGGCGGTTCCGGGCCGACCCGCTGCCGGAGCCAGTGGCCACCGCCGCCCAGCAGGACCGGGAGTACGCCGAGTACGGCGCGGTCTGGTCGACCAACACCCTCGAGAAGGTGGTGCTGCTCGGCCTGCTGTCGGTGATCTTCGGTCAGACCCTCCCGGGCTTCCACGGATCGAACCTGCAGCTCTTCGTCGGCGTCGCCATCGTGGTGGTGATCAACGCGGCGTTCTCGCTGGCGCTGGCCCGGCGGGCGAGGACCGTGGAGTCGACAGCGGTCGCCTTCCTCGCGCGGATGGCGG
>DOWL01000125.1:11389-11765 GCA_003519585.1 Nocardioides sp.
TCGCCTTCCTCGCGCGGATGGCGGGCAATGTCGTGCTCGTCGTGGTCGCCGCTTGGCTGCTGCCGACCAGTGATGCCGATATCAGCGTGGGCGCCACCTTGTTCTTCCTCACGATGATCAGCCTGTTGACGACCCTGCACGATCGGTGGCAGCCGGTGGTGGCCTACCGCGCCCGGCTGGCCACCACCGACGGCGAACCTGGCGCCACGGCCGCTCCTGCGAGCCCGTGAGCCCGTGAGCCCGGTGGAGCGCGCGCCGCGATGGTCTCCTCGCGCCAAAGTGATCGTCGCGACGATCGTCGTCCTGCTGGTGGTGGCAGCCGCGGTGGTCTACCTCTGGACCGGCGACGGCATCTCGCTCGACTCGGGCAGCAAGG
>DOWL01000125.1:11883-13502 GCA_003519585.1 Nocardioides sp.
GACTCGGGCAGCAAGGTCGGCAGCTACGTCACGATCTTCCTGCTCATCGCCCTCGATGGCGTGATGCCCATCTTCCCGGGCGAGACGACGCTGAACGCCGCCGCGACCCTCGCCGCTCACGGCAAGCTCGACCTGGTGCCGATCATCGTGGCCGGCGCCCTGGGTGCCATCGTCGGTGATTCCTCGCTCTTCTGGTTGGCCCGGCTGTACGGCGCGCGCTTCGAAGGCCAGATCAATCGGGCCAAAGCCAACAAGACCGTCCAGCAGGCCTTCGACTTCATGGACCGCAGCCCGGCCGTCCTCATCATCGGCGGCCGCTACGTGCCGGGCATGCGGTTCGTCGTCAACGGCACCATGGGGCTCTCCCGGATCGAATACCGCCGATTCGTGGGCTGGTCGATCATCAGCGGCGTCCTGTGGAGCGCCTACACCACGCTCCTGGCCTACGCCATCGGGGTGGCCCTGGGGGAGTTCCCGCTGGCGTCGTTCGTGATCTCCGGGCTGGTGACCACCGTGGCGATCACGATCATCTTCTTCACCCTGCGCCGGCAACGTCGCAGGGCCCGGTCGGAGGCTCCAGCACCCCCTGACCTGGTCTAAACGATGGGCGCAGTGGACGCCACAGGCGCCGTCGGGGGTAGCGTGGATGCTCTGTCCGTCGGCGTCCGGGGCCAACCTGGTCGGAGACGCGACGTACTGACGACCACACGAGGGAACTCATGAGCAGCGATACGCACCTCGATCAGGCCCACGACTCCGCACCATCGAACCCCGGCGCCGCCGACAGCTCACGGGCTGCGGCACGTCTTCTCGAGATAGCCGCACGGGAGAGCGAGCAGTGGAAGTCGGAGGCGCGCCGTGAGGCCGACACGCTCATCGAGGACGCGAGGTCCGAGGCATCCCGGCTGGTCGAGGAGGGTCGCGAGGAGGCCCGGCGGCTGACCGCCGAGGCGCGGGTCGAGGCCGGAGAGGTGCGGGAGGAGCTCGCCCGCGACAAGCACCGGCACGACACCGAAGTCGCCGAGCTCCGAGGGATGGCTGACAGCTACCGCGACCGGATGCGCGGCCAGCTCACCGAGCTGCTCGAGGTGCTGGACCGCCGCGAGCAGGGCTGAGCGCGGGGGGCCCGACCCCAGCGAGCCCTGTGATCGGACTGGTGATTTCGCCCAGGAGACCTGGGTCGCGCCGTTGCTTGACTGGTGGAGCCAGATAACCCCGAGCCCCTCTCCAGCGGCCGGGCTCACCTCATCCGAAAGGCTCCGTCATGTCCCGCCGCCTCACCTTCGCCGCCGCTTCGGTCGGCGTCCTCTCCGCCGCTCTCGCCGCCGGCGCAGTCCTCGTCCCCGCTCAGGCCGCCGCGCCCAGCGCCACCTCCGCCGCGAAGGCCGGGCAGGTCCGCTGCGTCGGCTCCACCACGTCGTGCACGGCCAAGGTCAGCCTCGCCGGTGGCGCGAGCAACCGGAAGGTCACCATCGCGCTGCCCGCCAACAACCTGCGCCTGGTCGCGGCCAAGCCCAGCAACTCCAACCTCGACGGCGCCTACCTGGTCAGCGACCAGCACATGACGCCCGGTCGCCGCTCGTACACCTTCACGCTGAACGCCGCCGAGGCCCCCGCCG
>DOWL01000125.1:13618-13872 GCA_003519585.1 Nocardioides sp.
TGAACGCCGCCGAGGCCCCCGCCGGCTCGACGCTGAACTTCACCTTCCGTAAGCCGGGCGCGGCCAACCCGACGATCCTGCGCTGCACCGGCGCGATGGCGTGCTCGGTCAAGGTGCCGCTTGGCGGCGGCGCGTCCAACCGCCACGTGGTGGTGCAACTGCCCCGCGCCGACCTCGGCCTGATCTCGGTCAAGCCGAGCAGCCCGGTCCTCAAGGGCGCGTACTCGATCAGCGACCAGCGGCTGCGCCGGGGC
>DOWL01000125.1:13949-14445 GCA_003519585.1 Nocardioides sp.
AGCGACCAGCGGCTGCGCCGGGGCGGCTCGGAGTACGAGTTCGTCCTCAGCGCGGTCCAGGGCACGCCGCGCGGGTCGTACCTCACCATGACCTTCGGCATCTGATCTCTCAACGACGCTGAGAGTCACCGTGAGCGGTCACGACACCGTCGCCACCGCCTCGCCAGCCGAGCCCTGGGCCACCCCGGCCCAGGGCTCGGCCACACGGAGGCGGCGCCGTACGGCGCGGATCTGGTCGTTGTTCATCGTCCTCGACGTGGCCGCCGCGCTCGTCCTCCAGTTCGCGCTCAACCTGTCGGGCAGCCCCATTCCCGGCAACACCATCGCGCCGTCCGGGATCGGCACCCGGCTCGTGCAGACCCTGAGCTTCTTCACGATCCAGAGCAACCTGCTGGTCCTGGTCGTGGCCTTCACACTGGTCGTGGACCCGCTGCGCGACGGCCGGTTCTGGCGGATCCTCCGCCTCGACGCGCTGCTCGGCATCACCATCACCGGC
>DOWL01000125.1:14555-14985 GCA_003519585.1 Nocardioides sp.
CTGCTCGGCATCACCATCACCGGCCTGGTCTTCGACCTCGTGCTCATCCACTACGTGCACCCGACCGGGTGGCAGCTCGTGGCCACCATCGGTCTCCATTACATCGCGCCCTGGGCCACGCTCCCCGGGTGGCTGCTGTTCGGTCCGTGGCCCCGCGTCGACCGCCGGACCGTCGCCAGGGCAATGCTGTGGCCGGCCGCCTGGATCGCCTACACCTTCGTCCATGGTGCGGTCACGCACTGGTATCCCTACCCGTTCCTGGACGTCGACGAGGTCGGCGCGGCCTCGGCCGCGCTCGCGACTTTCGGTGTCCTCGCACTGGCCGGCGTGCTGCTCGCCGTCTTCGCGGCCATCGATCGCGCACGGGCGCGACGCGGCTGAGCGCGATCGGGCGAGCCTTCGCAAGCTCGGGAGGGAGCGCAGCGACCCG
>DOWL01000125.1:15206-23668 GCA_003519585.1 Nocardioides sp.
CGAAACTCGCCGGGGTATTCAACAGCGCCGAGCGAGCATTGCTCGCTCGACGACGTCGATGCGGCCGCGGTGCAGCGCGATGGCGCCGGACTCCTCGAGCGTGCGTAGGACCTGGTTGACGGTCGGTCGGGTGGCGCCGGCGAGGCCCGCGATGTCGTCCTGGGTGACGAGCAGGCTCACCGGTGAGCTGCCGTCGTCGTACTGGTCGCACAGCGCCACGAGCGCTCGTGCGACACGGTGTCGCACGGGCACGAAGCGGGCCTCGACGAGCTGACCGCTCAGCCGTTGCACCTGCCCGGTGAGCACCTGGACCAGAAGCCCGTGCAGCCCGGCGTCGCCGAGCACCGACTCCAGGTGGCCCCGCGAGAGCGTGCGGACGGACAGGCTCTCCAGCGCGATGACCGACGCACTGCGGCGGCGCTCGTCGTCGACCAGGGCCAGCTCGCCGAAGTTGTCGCCCGGGCCGAGGACGGCGAACGTCGTGTTGTCGCCGTACTCCGTGACCATCCGGACGGCGGCGTGCCCCGACTCGACGAGGAAGAGGGTCTGGCCCTCGTCGCCGGCGTGCACGACCGTCTCCTGACGGCGGTACTGGCGTCTGCCGGCGCCCGCGAGCAGCGCGTCGCGGATCCCGGGCTCGAGCGAGGTCAGCGCGTGGAAGGTCTCGTCGTAAGACATCGTCCGCAGGATAGAGCGCTGTGGAACCATGGCCGCGGGGTGCGCGTCGCGTGGACGATCGAGGTGGCTGATGTCGCAGAGGGCCGGGCTGTCGCTCGACCTCGTCTGCGTGTGCGGCACGGTCAGCCCGGTAACGGCGCGCTTCTGCGCTGAGTGTGGTCGCCAGCTCGCGGCGCCCGAGAGCTCGCTGCCCGCCGACACTCCCGTACGCGCGGCCGATCGGGTGACGTCGTCATCGCTGCGGGCCGACGAGCTGCTCGAGGAGCTGGTCGGCGAGCTGGTGGAGGAGCGCCGCCGGGTGACCGCGCTGTTCGCAGACATCTCCGGCTTCACCGCATTGGCCAGCCGGTTGGACACCGAGGAGCTGCTCGGGATCATCGACCCGCTGCTGGAGGCGATGGCGGCAATCGTGGCGCGCTTCGACGGCTGGCTGGAGAAGTTCGCCGGTGACGCGCTGCTGGCCCTCTTCGGCGCCCCGGTGGCCCACGAGGACGACGCCGTGCGGGCGCTGCGGGCCGCCGAGGACATGCACGCCGAGCTGGCCGCCTACGACGACCATCCGCTGGCCCACGGTCTGGCCCTCCATGTCGGCATCACCACCGGAGACGTGGTGGCCCGCTCCATCCGGTCCGACGGCCGGGCGCACTATGCCGTGCTGGGTGAGTCGGTGATCCTGGCGCAGCGGCTGGAGTCGCTCGCGCCGCCCGGCGAGACCTACGTCGGCGCCTCGACGGCGGCGCTGGCCGGCCACCGGTTCGCCTTCGACCATCTCGGCACCAAGGCCGTCAAGGGTCGCCCCGATCCGGTCGAGGTGCTCCGGCTGGCCGGACGCCGGGCGGCGGCGCCGACAGCGGCGCCGCGCACCCGCATGGTCGGCCGGGAGGACGCCGAGCACGTCGTCGCGGATGCGTTGGCGACCGCCGGGCAGGGTTCTGGCTCGGTGCTCGAGATCGTGGGTCCGCCCGGGATCGGGAAGTCTCGACTGCTCGACGAGGTGCGCGCTCGCGCAGCTGACCGCGGCATGCTCTGCGTCGACGTTGCGGGTGCGTCGTACTCCCGCGCGGCCTACCGTTCGCTCGCGCCGCTCATCGAGGCGGGGTTGGCGGCTCGCTACCCCACGGAGGCGTCCGTGCACGAACGGCTGCGCCGACTCGAGGACGATGTCAGCGCGCCGGCCAGCGCCGTGCACACCTCACTGCTGCTCGGTGAGCTCGACGCGGATCAACTGCACGACGACCGTGTGCCCGAGGGGGTCCGTCGCGACCTCCACAGCGCGGCGTCCGGTTGGCTCCGGGAGCTCGCCGGCCGTCGCCCCGTAGTGGTGCTGGTGGACAACCTCCAGTGGCTCGAGCGCTCGTCGGTCGAGCTGTTGGCCGACCTGGCGGTCGGGTCCGGACGGCAGCCGGTGCTGCTGTGCCTGAGCGGGCGGTCACCGCTGGAGCCGAGTGCGTTCACCGCCGGGTTCACCTCGGTCCGGCTCAGTGCGCTCCCCGCCGACGACGTCCGCGAACTGATCGTCGACGAGCTCGACCTGGCGCCCGACGAGCGGCTGGTGGACTTCGTCGTCGAGCGCAGCGACGGCGTGCCGCTCATGGTCAAGGAGACGGTCCGACAGCTCCGCGCCGAGGGGCTGCTCGACGTCCGCGACGGGCACGCCCACATGATCGCCGGCTCGCACGCCCAGATCCCGTCCACCCTGGAGAGCCTGCTCAACGCGCGGCTCGACACGCTGTCGGCGCAGGCCACGGCGCTCGCGGTCGCCGCTGCGGCGGTCGGCTACGTCGTGCCCGACGGGCTGCTGGGCGGGGTCGTCGGCCAGGAGGGCCCCGCGCTCGGCCCGGTGCTCGGCGAACTCGCCGCCGCCGACGTCCTGTCCGAGGACGCCGAGGGCGACCTCCAGTTCAGCAGCCCACTGGTGCGCGACGTCCTCTACGCCCGGCTGACCGGTCGACGCCGGCGCACGCTGCACGCCCGGATCGCCGACGCACTCCAGGAGCCGAGGCAGGCGTCGCAGACCGCGCCCGCGCTGCTCGCCTCACTGCTGGCCGAGCACCGCTACCTCGCCGGCGACTCCGCGGCGGCGCTGCGGTGGCTTCGGGTCGCGGCCGGCCGCGCCCGCCAGGTCTTCGCCCATGACGACGCGGTGGTCGCCCTGACCCGCGCCGTCGAGGCCGCCCGATCGGCCGAGCCCCCCCTTGTCCCCGGGCTGTTGTGCGACCTGGCCGACGTACGCACCGAGCTGGGGGAGTACGCCCGCGCCGGAGACCTCTACCGCGAGGCCAGCGACCTCGAGTCCACGGCGCGCGCGCTGGCGGGGGAGGCGGCGTCGCTGAGGCGCAGGGGTTCGTACGCCGACGCCGAGGCGCTCCTGCGGTCGGCCCTCGACACGCCGATGGGCGGCGACCAGCGCGTCGTGTGGCGGGAGCTGAGCTGGGTGCTCTCGGTCTCCGGTGACTTGGAGGGCTCGCTGGCCTCGGCGGCTCACGGGCTCGGCCTGGCCAACGGTGGCGATGCCGAGGCGGGTCTGCTGCTGTGCCAGATGGTGCGATGCGAGACGCTCCTCGGCCGCTTCGACGCGGCCCAGGAGCACCTGCTCCGAGCCGTCGACAACCTGGAGCGCGCGGGGGATCTCGTCGGGCTGTGCACTGCGTTGCGCCTCCAGGGGTCCCTGGAGGAGCGCACGGGGGCGCTGGACGAGGCGGCCGCCACGCTGCAGCGGGGTCTCGAGTTGGCCGAGCGGACCGGCCTCGCCGAGGAGGTCGGCGGCTGCCTGATCAACCTCGGCCTGGTCCACGGCGCGCGGGCCGACCACCAGGCCGCTTCAGACTGCTACGCGCGGGCGGCGGTCACCTTCGAGCAGACCGGCAACCGCGCCGGCCGGGCGATGGCCTACGGCAACCGCGCGTACGAACTGCTCGCACTCGGCGAGAGCGACGCCGCTGCGGAGCTGGCCCTGCGCGGGCTCGCACTCGCCGACGAGGTCGGCAACCACATGACGGCCGCCGACATCCATCACACGCTGGCGATGATCAGCGAGGCGCTCGCCGACCTCCCAGCGGCGCGGGCGGAAGCGGAACTGGCGATCGCCGAGTTCGAGCGCGCAGGTATGCCCGAGGCCGCGCAGGAGAGTCGGGCGCTGATCGAACGGGTCAGTGGTACGACACCGGGCAGATGATCGAGTCGGGGGGCGGCGGGACGATGTCGAACGGTGCGCTCACGCCCTCGATGGCCTTGCGCCCGATGTCGTAGACGTGCAGCTGGTGGGTGGCGATGATGCTGAGCGTCGTCGAGATCCTGGTGTGGCCACCGTCGTCGGCGGTGAACTGGTGGGCCACTCCGCGTCCGCGCGGGGTCAGCGTGCAGTCGGCGGGATCCCAGATCGACACCGCGCCGCGATAGTCGGCGTCGGGCAGTCCGTCTGGACCGATCGCGAAGACGATCACGTCGAAAGGCACCCCGGCCTGGGCCTCCTGGGGGACGGTCACGACCAACTGCGTCTGTGGCTCGGGCACGACCCGCACCTTGGCCACACTCGTCCGCGCCGGGCTCCCGGGGGACTTCATCACCAACCCGAAGGCGTAGGTCCGGGGCCGGTTCGGGGCCTGGACGCCCTCCATCCGGATCGACAGCTCCTGACCGGCGGCACAGGTGACGTTGCGCACCGTGATGACCTGGGCGCGGCGGAGCTGCGAGACCGACCAGCTGCCGGCCGCGACCGGTGCGCAGGTGGACCCCTCGGGCCGGGTCGTCTCGGGTAGCAACCCCTCGGGGGTGGCCAGGGCCGGACGCACCGAGAACGCACCGGGCGGCTTGTTCTCGTAGAGGGCTTCCTCGGCGTAGAGCGGTGTCGGCCACGCCCTCGTGGGAACGACGATCCGCAGCACTCCGTTGGTGACCGCACGGCCCGCGACGTACCGGATGACGACGTTGCCGGGGGTGCCGGCGATGACGTCGGCGTCCATCAGCGTGTGCCAGTCGTAGCCACCCGCGGAGGCCTTGTCGGAGCGGTGCTTGGCAGCGGTCGCCGCCCCCGTCGGTGCGGGGGCGACGACCAGCCAGGCCATCAGCGAGAGGACGATGCCCGCGACGAGCGGGAATCGACGAGGCGTGCGCATGGCCTCATGATCCGAGCGCAGGCTCGGCTTGGCAATCGCCGGTCCGGTCCACAGTCGGCGACTCCTCGGGCGGCAGCGCGGTTGCGGGCCGGTCTCCGGGGTGGCGCAGAGCGATCACGAACGCGATCGCGAGAGCACCGGCCATCGCCCACAGCACCGCCTGCATGCCGACCGCGAAGTCGTGGGCGACCGCGTGCTCGACCGCCGTCCGCATCGCCGCGGGGATGGCGGAGTCGCCGCCGGCGCTCCCGGCCGCGGAGTTGGCGGCCAGGTCGGCGGCCTTCGACCGGGGCACGCCGAGCCCGACCAGCGAGTCGGTGAACCGCGAGGTGAAGACGTGGGTCAGGATCGTGCCGAAGATCGCGAAGCTCAGCGCGGCGCCGTAGTTGCGGACCGTCTGGTTGACGCCGGTGACCTCGCCGTACGACGAGCGCCCGGCCCGGCTGACCGCGTCGGCGCTGGAGGGCCCCATGAGGAGTCCGATGCCGGCACCGGCGACGGCGATCGCAATGCGGTGCGACCAGTCGTTGTCGAGGCTGGTGACCAGGGTGGACCACCACACCAGCCCCGCGGCCGCGACGGCGCAGCCCAGCAGGATCGTGGGCTTGGCGCCGCGGGCGTCGAAGATCCGGCCGCCCAGTTGAGCCGCGATGAGGTAGCCACCGAAGAAGGTGAGCAGCAGGACGTTGGCCCCGCTCGCACCTTCGCCGAGCGAGATGCTGGCGTACATGCTCAGGAAGTAGGACACCGGCACGAACGCCGCCATCGCGAAGAACAGGACTCCGGTGTCGACGCGGAAGCCGCGCGAGGTGAAGATCCGCAGGTCGACAAGGGGGTTCTCGATGGCCCGCTCGACCAGCACGAAGGCGACCATCAGGACCACGCCGGCGACCAGGCAGGCCCAGGTGGCGACGCTGTCCCAGCCCCAGGTGGCTGACTGGGTGAAGCCGATGACGCTGGAGCCCATTGCGGCGGCGATCAGGACCGCGCCGAGCCAGTCGATGCGCTGGCGCAGCCGGTTCGGCGGGATGTCGGCGAGCAGGATCAGCGCGACGGCGGCGATGGCGACCGGGATGTTGACCCAGAAGATCGCGCGCCACGACCAGTTGAGGAGGTAGCTGCCCACGACCGGGCCGATGGCGGTGAAGGCGCCGGCGATCCCGAAGAACGCGGCCATCGAGCGGCCCCGTCGTTCGGCCGTGGCCGTGGTGTAGACGGTGGTGATCGCCGCCGGCATCAAGAGGGCGGCGAAGGCGCCCTGGGCGGCCCGGGCCGCGATCAGCCAGGTCTCGGCGTGGGCGCCGTCGGGGGTGGCGCCGCAGAGCGCCGAGCAGATCGCGAAGCCGATGACGCCGACCAGGGCCATCCGGCGCCGGCCGAGGGTGTCGGAGAGCTTGCCACTCAAGGCGAACATCGCGGCCAGGGCGACGGTGTAGGCGTTGACCGCCCACTGGCCCTGGGTGGCGGTGAGATGCAGGTCGCGCTGCAGCGTGGGCGACGCGATGGCGACGATGGTCTGGTCGATGAAGGACATCGAGACCGTGAGGATCATCGCGGGCAGGACCAGACGGCGCCTGTCGAACCGCCCGCTGGCGGGTGTGGTGTCGGAGGTGGTGCTGGACATGACGTGCTCTCTCTCGGGGTGGTGGGTCAGGCGACGGCGTTCTCGGTCGCCAGGACGTGGTCGAGCCAGGCGAAGACCCGCTCGTGGTAGATCGGACGGGCGCCGGGGTGGCAGTGCTCTCCGGCGCCGCTGGCGGCGGAGAACGTGACGTACTCGTGCTCACACGCCAGTCGGTCGTTGAGCCTCGGCGCGCCGTACGACGACAGGTCGTCGAGCTCGCCGGAGCACAGGAACGTCGGGCAGGTGATGAGCTGCTCGCGGTCGCGCAGGGTGTACTCCCCGGCGATCGCGAAGAACTCGCTCACGGTCTCGACGCCGTGGACCAGCAGGTTGCGGCGCAGGGCCCAGCCGGCGGTCGGCTTGGGCAGGACGCCCTCGGCCGCCCGGCAGGCGGCGCCGTGGAACAGCCCGTGGCCGCGGCGGATCCCGTGGCCCAACGGACCGGGGAATTTGGCCGCAGTGACGTCGAGGAGGTCGTAGGGGCCGCAGTCGCTGACACAGGCGGCGAACCGGTGCTCGGCGGTGGCCGCGCGCGGTGCGAGGTAGCCGCCGAAGCTGAGCCCGACCAGGACCAGGGCTTCCGGGTCGACCCCGGGCAGCGTGAGCGCGTGGTCGACGACCGGCGTCACGACCTGCTCCCAGTCGGGACGGATGGGCACCCCGCGGTCGATGATCATCGAGCCCTGGCCGGGGCCGTCGAAGACGAGCACGTGGTAGCCCCGGCGCAGACCCTCTGCGGCGTTGTTGAAGTAGAGCTCCTCGACGGTGCCGTCATACCCGTTGGTGACGATCATGGTCCGGCGGAGTCCCTCGCCGGTCGAGAAGAAATAGCCGGGCAGGGTGGTGTCGGCGTAGGGGATCTCGAGCTCGAGCGGCGGCCGCTCGAGCATCCCCGCCGCCCGCCGGAACGCCGCGGCTTCGGCGGCGTGGGTCTCCCGGACCTGATCGATGCCCTCGCGGTCGAAGGTGAAGACCCCGGCGGTGCGGAAGTAGTTGGACGCACGGAACAGGGCAGCGCGCGCGCTCGTGGTGTCGCCGGCCCGGATCGCGTCCTTCGCGGCGGCCTCGGCCCGGCCCGCGGTCGCGAGCCACTCGGCGCGCCAGGCCCGGGTGTCCGAGCCCGAGATCCGTGCTGCGGTGGCGAGGCACTCCTCGACGGTGGCGCCGCCGTACGGCGCGTAGCCCATCGTGCGCTCCAGGTTCGCCTGGAACATGGGGTCCTGCATGGTGGCGCTCATCGGTGGGTCCTCATCTGTACGGCGTGGGGAGTGTCGTGAAGCGGGACTTGCGGCAGCGCCGCGTCGACTCCGGCTCGGGTGGTGAACAGGGCGGTGATCGCGGTCCGATCGGGCTTGCCCTGCTCCGTGAGGGGTACGTCGCTGCGGACGACGAGGCTCCTCGGGAGCAGCCGCGGACCGTGCTGGCGACGGACGAAGGTGAGGAGGTCGGCGGTGGACACGCAGCGTCCGGCCATCGGGATCACGAGGGCGTCGAACCCGTCGTCGGTCGGGACGGCGACGGCGTACCTGATGCCGGGGTGGGCGCACAGGGCGTTCTGGACGTCGACCGGGAAGACCGGGCACGCGGTGTTGCCGCGGGCATCGCCCGCGCGACCACGGACGTGCAGGTAGCCGTCCGCGTCCAGATAGCCGATGTCGCCGCTGGTGCGAACGCGGCGAGCGGCGCCGGCCGAAGCGACCACGATGGTCCCCTCCTCGTCGGGCTCGGCCGCGCTCCCGTCGGGGCGCTCGATGGTGATCCCGACGCCGGGGAGGGGCTGGCCGGCGCTGCCCACCAGGTCGACGCGGCGGGTGCTGTAGTCGGAACCGGAGAGCACGCTGACCAGGCCGAGCTCGCTTGCGCCGTAGGTGTGGGTGAGCACGTGGCCGAGGCCGACCGCCTCGAGGCGGCGCAGCAGCCGCAGCCGCAGCGACGGGGCTGCGTCGGAACCGATATGGCTGATGGAGATCAGCGAGCCGAGGTCGCGGCGGGCAAGGTCGGGGTGGTCGATCAGCTCGACGAGTTGCGGCTCCACGAGGCACAGG
>DOWL01000183.1:0-365 GCA_003519585.1 Nocardioides sp.
CCTGTGCCGCTGCACCGGCTATCGGCCGATCAAGGACGCCGCCTTTGCACTCGGCCTGCCAGCCGCCGACGATGCGCTGGCGACCCGGCGTACGGCGAGCCCGCCGCCGCCCGCGGCCACCCAGCTCCACGAGGGTGACGAGACCTTTTTCCGACCGTCGAGCCTGCTGGAGACGCTCCGCATCCTGCACGACCACGAGGAAGCGGTGGTGGTGGCCGGCAGCACCGACTGGGGTGTGGAGGCCAACCTTCGCGGCCGGCGGGCACGGCTCGTGGTGGCCATCGACCGGCTCGCCGAGCTGCGCGGCTTCTCGGTCACCGACGCCGAGGTACGACTGGGCGCCGGGCTCACCCTCACCGAGATCG
>DOWL01000183.1:430-952 GCA_003519585.1 Nocardioides sp.
CCGAGATCGAGCGTCGGCTCGACGGCCGCCTGGCCCTGATCTCGGCGCTGATGCCGCAGTTCGCCTCCCCGTTGATCCGCAACGGCGCCACGCTCGGCGGCAACCTCGGCACCGGCTCGCCGATCGGCGATGCCCCACCGGTGCTCCTGGCGCTGGAGGCCTCGGTGGTGCTCGCCTCGATCGAGGGGGGCGAGGTGGAGCGTCGGACCGTCCCGCTGGCCGACTACTTCACCGGCTACCGCGAGTCCGTACGTCGGCCGGACGAGTTGATCACCGAGGTGGTCGTGCCGCTTCCTGCGGCCCGGCTGACGGCGTTCCACAAGATCGCCAAGCGCGCCTTCGACGACATCTCCTCCGTCGCGGTCGGCTTCGCCCTCGAGGTGCGCTACGGCACGGTGCACAAGGCCCGGATCGGGCTCGGAGGCGTAGCTGCCACCCCGATCCGCGCCCTCGCCACGGAGGCCGCGCTCGAGGGCCGACCGTGGACAGCGGAGACGGTGGAGGCGGCCGCCCTGGTGCTGG
>DOWL01000183.1:1055-2567 GCA_003519585.1 Nocardioides sp.
GGAGGCGGCCGCCCTGGTGCTGGCCAGCGAGGGCACCCCGATCTCCGACCAGCGCGCCAGCGCCGACTACCGCACGGCGATGTTGGGCGAGTCGCTGCGCAAGCTGTATGCGGAGGCCACGACGTGACCAGCCGCACCGACAGTGCAGGAATTTCGTCGCCTGGCGCCGAATTTCCGGTGCAGTCCCCGCTGAGCCGTCGCCCCGACGACGGCGTGGTCGGCGAGGCGCTGCACCACGAGAGCGCGGCGCTGCACGTCACCGGCGCGGCGCTCTACACCGACGACCTGATCGGCCGGCACCGCGACGTGTTGCACGCACACCCCGTGCCGGCACCCCACGCGCACGCCCGGGTCACTCGCCTCGACGTCGCCGCGGCCTACGACGTCCCCGGGGTCGTCCGGGTGCTGACCGCGGCCGATGTCCCCGGCGTCAACGACGCGGGCATCAAGCACGACGAGCCGCTCTTCCCCTCCGAGGTGATGTACGTCGGCCATGCGGTCTGCTGGGTGCTGGGGGAGACGCTGGAGGCAGCACGGCGGGGCGCCGCGGCGGTCGAGGTCGACTACGACGAACGCCCGTCGCTGCTCACCGTCGAGGAGGCGATCGCGGCCGAGAGCTTCCAGGGCGCCCGGCCGACGATGACGCGAGGCGACGCCGCCGCCGGACTGGCGCGTGCGGCGTACGTCTTCGAGGGCGTCACCACGATGGCCGGTCAGGAGCACTTCTACCTGGAGACGCACTGCGCGTTGGCTACGGTCGACGAGGGCGGTCAGGTCTTTGTGCAGTCGAGCACCCAGCACCCGACCGAGACGCAGGAGATCGTCGCGCACGTGCTCGGCGTGCCGAGCCATGCGGTGACCGTGCAGTGCCTGCGGATGGGCGGCGGGTTCGGTGGCAAGGAGATGCAGCCGCACGGCCTGGCCGCGGTGGCGGCGTTGGGCTCCACGTTGACCGGTCGTCCGGTGCGGCTGCGGCTCAGCCGCCAGCAGGACATCACGATGACCGGCAAGCGGCACGGCTTCCACGCCACGTGGAAGGTCGGCTTCGACAACGACGGCCGGTTCACCGCGCTCGAGGCGACGCTCACCTCCGACGGCGGCTGGAGCCTCGACCTGTCCGAGCCGGTGCTGTCGCGGGCGCTGTGCCACATCGACAACGCCTATTGGATTCCCGACGTCCTGGTGCATGGCCGGATCGCGCAGACCCACAAGACCTCGCAGACCGCGTTCCGCGGGTTCGGTGGCCCGCAGGGGATGCTGGTGATCGAGGACATCATCGGCCGCTGTGCGCCTGCATTGGGTCTCGACCCGGCGCTCGTACGCCGTCGCAACTTCTACGTCGAGGGCCAGGCCACCCCCTACGGCCAGGTCGTCCGGCACCCCGAGCGGCTGGTCGCCGCGTGGGACCAGGTCACCACCTCGGTCGGGCTGTCCGCACGCCGTGCGGAGATCGACGCCTTCAACGCCGCGCACCCACACACGAAGCGCGGGCTCGCCATCACGCCGGTGAAG
>DOWL01000183.1:2768-24616 GCA_003519585.1 Nocardioides sp.
AACCACGGCGGCACCGAGATGGGCCAGGGGCTGCACACCAAGATGCTCCAGGTCGCGGCCACCGCGCTGGGGCTGCCGCTGTCGCGGGTGCGGCTCGCGCCGACGCGCACCGACAAGGTCCCCAACACCTCCGCCACCGCCGCGAGCGCCGGCGCCGACCTCAACGGCGGGGCGGTCAAGGACGCCTGCGAGCAGATCCTGGCCCGACTGGTGCCGGTCCGGGCGGCGCTGCCCGACGCGTCCTGGGAGGAGCTGGTCGCCGCGGCCTATCACCGGCGCATCCAGCTCTGGGCGGCGGGTTTCTACAAGACCGAGGGGCTCAGCTGGGACATCACCACGATGACCGGCTCGCCGTTCAAGTACTTCGCCTACGGCGTCGCCGCCACCGAGGTCGAGGTCGACGGCTTCACCGGCGCCTACACCACCCGCCGGGTCGACATCGTGCACGACGTCGGCGACAGCCTCTCGCCGCTGGTCGACCTCGGCCAGATCGAGGGCGGGTTCGTGCAGGGCGCAGGCTGGCTGACCCTCGAGGACCTGCGCTGGGACACCTCCGACGGCGCGAGTCGCGGTCGGCTGACGACGCAGGCCGCGTCGACGTACAAGCTGCCGTCGTTCTCGGAGATGCCGGCCGAGTTCAACGTCGCGCTGCTCGAGCACGCTCACGAGGACGGCGTCGTCTACGGCTCCAAGGCCGTGGGGGAGCCGCCCCTGATGCTGGCGTTCAGCGTCCGCGAGGCGCTCCGAGACGCCTGCGCGGCGTTCGGTGCGCCCGGCACGCCGGTCGAGCTCGCCTCGCCCGCCACCCCGGAGGCCGTCTACTGGGCGCTCACCGCAGCTCGGTCTGCTCAGCGAGACGTCTCATGACCACCTGGTTCGAGGCCGTCGCCGCGCTACGCGCCGCCCGCGAGGCTGGCATCCTGGTCACGGTCACCGAGGTCCGGGGTCACGCCCCCCGCGAGGCGGGCGCCAAGATGGTGGTCTCCGCCGATCGCAGCTGGGCCTCCATCGGTGGTGGCAACCTCGAAGAGGAGGCCGTACGCCGCGCGCGCGAGCTGATCTCCTCCGGTGCGGCCGCGCCCGTGTCGTACACCGCGCAGCTCTCCGACAAGGCGCCGTTCCAACACGGGGTCCAGTGCTGCGGCGGCGAAGTGACGGTGCTGCTGGACCCGCTGCCTGTCGTACCTTCAGTCGCGATCTTCGGGCTCGGCCACGTCGGGCTCGAACTGGCCCGGATCCTGGCCCGTCACGACCTCGAGCTGCACCTGGTGGACTCGCGCTCGGCCCACCTGTCGGAGGCCGAGCTGGCGCCGCTCGCCGACGCGGTCGCCGGGGTGCACACCCACCACGTGCCGGTGATCCCCGAGCTCTTGCTCAGTGAGTTGCCCCCGGGCACGCGCGTCCTCGTGCTCACCCACGACCATGCCGAGGACCTCGCCATCATCGACGCGGCACTGCGGTGCGAGCACCTCGGCTCGATCGGACTGATCGGCTCCTCGGCGAAATGGGCGCGGTTCCAGTTGCAGCTGGCCGCGGCCGGCTTCGCGCCGGAGGTCATCGCCCGAGTGGAGACCCCGATCGGCTTCCCGGGTGTGACCACCTCCAAGGACCCGGCGGCGATCGCGGTCTCCGTCGCAGCCGCGCTGCTGTCCGCCCAGGAAAAGAGCTCGGTCGAACGCGAGGGCGTCCGCCGCTCGTGACGGTCTTCCGCGGCACCTTCCTCGACACCCCGCGCAGCCCGTTCACCGGCGGTCACCTGCGCGCGGAATCCGATCTGGCCCTCGTCGTCGAGGACGGGGTGATCACGGCGCGCGCGCCGTACGACCCCTCCGTCCACGGCACGGCGGACGTCGTCGACCTCCGTGAGGGTCTGGTGCTGCCCGGCTTCGTCGACACCCACGTGCACTTCCCGCAGGTCCGGGCCATCGGTGGACTCGGGATGCCACTGCTCGACTGGCTGGAGAAGTGCGCACTGCCCGAGGAGGCGCGGCTCGCCGACGCGACGTACGCCGCCTCCGTGGCGACCGACTTCGTATCCGGGCTGGC
This sequence comes from Nocardioides sp., assembly GCA_003519585.1. Classification (GTDB taxonomy): domain Bacteria; phylum Actinomycetota; class Actinomycetes; order Propionibacteriales; family Nocardioidaceae; genus Nocardioides. Next base: position 4,815 of record DOWL01000183.1, read on the forward strand.
CCGGGCCGGCACCACCACCGCCCTGGTCTTCGGATCGCACTTCGCCACTGCCGTGGATGCGTTGTTCACCGAGGCGACCCGGGTCGGGCTGCGGGTGACCTCGGGGCTGGTGCTCTCCGACCGGATCCTGCGCGACGACCTGTTCACGACGCCCGAGCGGGCCTACGACGAAGGGCTGGAGCTGGCCAAGCGCTGGCACGGGGTCGGCCGCACCCGCTACGCCGTGACGCCGCGGTTCTCGCTGTCCTGCTCAGAGCCGCTGCTGGAGTCGGCGGGCGCGTTGTTGGCCGACCAGCCGGACCTGTGGTTCACCTCCCACCTCAACGAGAACATCGAGGAGATCGAGGGCGTCCGCCAGCTGTTCGGCTGCGACTACACGACGTCCTACGAGCGGGCCGGGCTGCTGGGTCCGCGCAGCGTGCTCGCCCACAACGTGCACCCGACGCTGACCGAGCTGATGACCCTCGGCCGGTACGGCGCGGCGGTCGCGCACTGTCCGACCTCCAACGCCGCCCTGGGCAGCGGGCTCTTCCAACTCGGCTCGCACCTCGCGCTCGGCGTCCGGGTCGCGCTCGGCTCGGACGTCGGCGCCGGCACCGGGTTCTCGCTCTTCAAGGAGGGGCTGCAGGCCTACTTCGTGCAGCAGTTGCTCGGCCGCGAGGGCCACAAGCTCTCCTCCCGGCACCTGCTCCACCTCGCCACCGCCGCGGGCGCCGACGTCCTCGGCCTGTCCGACGTGATCGGCGACTTCTCGATCGGCAAGCAGTTCGACGCCCTCTGGCTGCGTCCTCCCGCAGGGTCGACCCTCGACGTAGCGCTGCGACACGCCGACTCAGACGACGACGCGCTCGCCAAGGCGTTCGCCCTGGCCGGTCCGGCCGATGTCGCGGCCACCTGGGTGGCGGGAGAGCGGATCACCGTCTCGGGATAGTCAGTGTCACGTTCGAGTCGCAGTCGACACTGATCAGCATGCGGAAGCTCACGGTCACCCTGGGTGTGCTCCTTGCCGGCCTGCTGGCCGTCGCTTTGGCGTGGTTCGAGCCGTGGCGTCTGGTCACCGACAGCGAGGTGGACGAGGCGCGGCCGACGTCCGTACCCAGGAGCCCGACGTCGACGCCGACCGTGACCGCAACGGCGTCGCCGCCAGCACCGACGGACGAGCCGCGCGACGAAGTGCTGGCGCGCGGCGACTTCGAATCGGCCGAGCACGACACGTCCGGTACGGCGGTGGTTCTCTCGCTGGCCGACGGGCGCCGGTTCGTGCGGCTGGAGGAGCTGGCCACGTCCGACGGACCGGACCTGCACGTCTGGCTGACCGATCGACCCAGCGGCGGCGACTGGCACTCCTACGACGACGGCCGGTACGTCCGGCTCGGTCCGCTCAAGGCCAACCACGGCAACCAGAACTACGAGATCCCGGCCGAGGTCTCGTTGAGCGGGTTGCGGTCGGTGGTCGTGTGGTGCGACCGGTTCGACGTCGCTTTCGGGACGGCGGCCGTCGAGCTCTGAGCCGACTCGCACCGAAACCAGGGTGAGTGCTGTCGACGTACGTGCCTAAGGTGCTGCACGTGACGGACGCGATGATCTCGGCGCGCGGGCTGCGCAAGTCCTTCGGTCCTCGCGGGGCGGAGTTCGAAGCGGTCAAGGGCATCGACGTCGAGGTACGGCGCGGCGAGACGTTCGGCTTCTTGGGGCCCAACGGCGCCGGCAAGTCGAGCACCATGCGGATGATCGCGGCGGTCTCGCCGGTGAGCGGCGGCGAGCTGCGGATCCTCGGCATGGACCCCGCCGTCGACGGGCCGGCCATTCGGGGCCGGCTCGGCGTGTGCCCCCAGGAGGACACCCTCGACACCGATCTCAACGTCCGCGACAACCTCTACATCTATGGCCGCTACTTCGGCATCCCGAAGGACGAGGTCAACCAACGGGCCGACGAACTGCTCGACTTCGTCCAGCTCACCGACAAGGCCACCAGCAAGGTCGACGAACTCAGCGGAGGCATGAAGCGGCGGCTCACCATCGCCCGCAGCCTGATCAACCGCCCCGACCTACTGCTGCTCGACGAGCCGACCACCGGGCTCGACCCGCAGGCCCGGCACGTGCTCTGGGATCGGCTGTTCCGGCTCAAGCAGTCCGGCGTGACGCTGGTGATCACGACTCACTACATGGACGAAGCAGAGCAGCTTTGCGACAGGTTGGTCGTCATGGACAAGGGCGTGATCGTGGCCCAGGGCTCGCCGCTCGACCTGATCCGTGACCACTCCACCCGCGAGGTCGCCGAGCTGCGGTTCGGCGTGCTCGAGGAGGGTCAGGATCACTCCGCGCTCGCCGAGAAGGTCGCCGACCTCGGTGAGCGGGTCGAGGTGCTGCCCGACCGGCTCCTGGTCTACAGCGGCGACGGCGACGCCGTGATCGCCCAGGTCCACGAGCGCGGGCTGCGGCCGGCAGCAACGCTCGTACGCCGGAGCACGCTCGAGGACGTCTTCCTCCGGCTCACCGGCCGGACCCTGGTCGACTGATGGCCATCCTGACTGCCCGGGCGTCCCATCGGCTCTCGGTGACCCAGGGGATTCGTCGCCAGGTCGACTATTGGAAGGTCGTCTACCAGCGCACCTGGCGGGCGACCGTGGTCAGCTCGTTCCTGGCGCCGCTGCTCTACGTCGTCGCGATGGGGGTCCTGCTCGGAGGTTTCATCCAGGGCGACCCCGATGTGCTCGAGGGTGCTTCGTCGTACTTCGAGTTCGTGGTGCCTGGCCTCATCGCGGCGCACGCGATGCAGACCGCCGTCGGCGAGACCACCTATCCCGTGATGGGCATGATCAAGTGGCAGCGCATCTACGACTCGATGCTGGCCACGCCGCTGACCTGCCGCGACCTGGTGGCCGCGCACCTGTCGTTCGTGCTGTTCCGGCTGGTCACGACGTGTGGCGTCTACGCGCTCGTGTTGGCGCCGTTCGGCGTCTACGCGACGCTGTGGGGCGCCATCGCGGCGTTCGCCAGCCAACTGTTGGTCGGCATGGCCTTCGCTGTGTGGGTCTACGGCTACAGCACCCGGCTGACCTCCGAGGAGGGGTTCGGCGTCCTCTACCGGCTCGGCGTCTTCCCGCTGTTCCTCTTCAGCGGCGCGTTCTTCCCGGTCAGCAACCTCGGCGACGTGGGTGCCTTCATCGCCTATTGCACCCCGCTCTGGCAGGGCGTCAATCTGTCGCGGATGTTCACCCTCGACCATGTGACCTGGTGGGTGGCCGCGGTCAACGTCACCTACCTCCTCGTGCTCACCGTGGTGGGGTGGTTCTGGGCGGTCTCCGGGCTCGAGAAGCGGTTGGTGTCATGACCACCGTCCAGGTGCAGCCGCTGGGTCCGGTCCGGGCCGCAGCCCTGCTGGTGCAGCGCAACTACATCGTCTACCGCAGGAACTGGAAGCTGTTCATCACCGGCTTCTTCGAGCCGTTCTTCTATCTGCTCTCCATCGGGATCGGGGTCGGCCAGCTGATCGACTCCTTCGAGTTCAACGGCCGTCAGGTCCCATACGCCGAGTTCGTGGCCCCGGGCATGCTGGCCGCCTCCGCGCTCAACGGCGCCCTCATCGACGCGACGTTCAACACCTACTTCAAGCTCCGCTTCGTCAAGCTCTACGACCAGATCCTCGCCACTCCGCTCACCACCCGTGACGTGGCCCGCGGCGAGATCGCGTGGAGCCAGCTGCGCGGATCGGCGTACGCCGCGGCGTTCCTCGTGATCATGACCGCGATGGGGCTGGTGCACTCATGGTGGGCGGTGCTCGCCTTCCCGGCGACCGTCCTCATCGGCTTCGCCTCGAGCGCGGTCTGCATGGCCGCGACGACGTACATGAAGAGCTGGCAGGACTTCGACAAGATCACCCTCGTGCAGCTTCCGCTGTTCCTGTTCTCCGGCACGTTCTTCCCGATCAGCGCCTTCCCGACGCCCGTGCAGTGGCTGGTCGAGTGCACGCCTCTCTACCGCGGCGTGGTGCTGTGTCGAGAGCTCACGACGGGAGCGCTGTCCTGGGCCTCTGTCGTGTCGGTGATCTACCTGCTGCTCATGGGACTCGCGGGGCTGCTCGTCGTACGCCGGCGGCTCGACCAGCTGCTGCTGACCTGAATATCGGTCGTGTGGGCCGGGTTGCGGCCGCGCACCCGCCGATGCCTACTCCAGCGTGAGGCCCCACAGCGCGGTGTCGATCCAACGGTCGAACTTCCAGCCGACCTCCGGCAACACACCGAGCCGCGAGAAGCCGCACGCCCGGTGGAGAGCCTCGCTGGCGTCGTTGGGCAGGGCGATGACGGCCAGCACCTGATGCATGCCGTCGGCCCGCAGCCGGGTCAGGAGTTCGTCGTACAACGCCCGCCCGACCCCGCGCCCACGCACCGACGCGTCGAGGTAGACCGAGACCTCGCGGGTGCGGTTGTACGCCGGCCGCGGGCGGTACGTCGAGGAGTAGGCGTAGCCCACGACCTCGTCGTCCGCGGTCGCGACGAGCAGGTGGTCCCCGTGGGCGGTGCTGGACAGCCGCGCCTCCCAGTACGAGAGCGGCGGCGGCTCGAGGTCGAAGGTGGAGATCGCGGTGCGCACCTGCTCGTCGTAGATGGCAGCGATCCGTGGAAGGTCGGCAGGATCTGCGCTGCGTACCGTCACGCCCTCCATGATGATGTGCGCATGACCGCATCCGGCATCGAGCCCGACAGCAAGGACTGGACCTGGGTCCTCGACGAGCCCTGCCCCGAGTGCGGCTTCGTCGCCGGAGCGCTCGACCGCGCCGAGCTCGGGACGCTGCTCCGCGACGACGCGATCGGCTGGGCGGCGGTCCTCCGGCAGCCGGAGGCGACCGAGCGGCCCGGCCCGGCCACGTGGTCGCCGCTGGAGTACGCCTGCCATGTCCGCGACGTACACCGGATCTTCGGTGACCGGCTCGCCCTCATGCTCGAGCAGGACGAGCCGACGTTCGCCAACTGGGACCAGGACGCCACCGCGCTGGAGGAGCGCTACGACCTCCAGGATCCGATCGAGGTCGGGCCGGAGCTCGTGGCGGCGGCCGAGGCGATCGCCACCCGCTACGACGCGCTGGTCGACGCACCCGAGGAGACCTGGCAGCGCCGCGGGCTGCGCAGCAACGGCAGCGAGTTCACCGTCGACTCGATCGCCCGCTACCACCTGCACGATGTGCTCCACCACAGCCACGACGTGCGCGGGGTGGCAGCGCGGGCCACGGCCGCTGCCTACGACGGGGACGCGGAGGCGTTCAGCGTCGCGGTGGCCGAACTGAACGACGAGGTGCGCGCCGACCTCGACTGGCTCGCGGCAGAGGTCGGAGCCGGGGGAGCGGTGCTCGAGATCGGCAGCGGTGGTGGCCGCGACGCGGTGGCGCTCGAGGAACGCGGAGTGCGGGTCCGGCGTACCGACATCTCGCCGGGGTTCGTCGCGCGGCTGCGCGCACAGGGGTACGCCGCCGATGTGGTCGACCCGCTCGTCGACGACCTCGGCGGACTCTACGACGGGGTCTGGGCCTGCGCCTGCCTCCTCCACGTGGCGCGGACGGATCTGCCGGTCGTGCTGCGCCGGCTCGCCGAGGTGACCCGGCCCGGCGGCGTGCTGGCGGCCAGCGTCAAGGAGGGCGATGGCGAGGAGTGGTCGACCCACGGGCAGGTCCGGGCACCGCGGCGTTTCGTCTACTGGCGCGCGGGGCCGTTGCGCGACGTGGTCGAGGCGGCGGGTTGGGAGCTGGTGGAGCTGGGCTCGCGCGTGGGCTACAACGGCCAGGGCTGGCTCACGATCCGCGCGGTGCGCGACGATCTTTGACCCCTGCTTAGGGTGTGGCCGTGAGGCATACCGAGTTCTGGTCCCGGATGGAGGATGCGCTCGGCCCGGGGTACTACCGCTCGTGGGCCGGCAGCCATGTTCTCGCAGAGCTCGACGGGCGCACCGCCCAGGAGGCGCTCGACGCGGGGGTGCCGCCCAAGCAGGTGTGGGCGGCGGTATGGCGGGCGCTCGACCTACCGGCGTCCGAGAAGTGAGCCCGGCATGAGCGTCGCCGAGGTGGCCGTGATCGGCGGCACGGGCTTCTACTCCTTCCTGACCGACGCCGAGGAGCACGCCGTCGCGACGCCGTACGGCGAGCCGTCGGCGCCGGTGACCGTTGGCACGGTGGCCGGCCGGCGGGTTGCCTTCCTGCCACGACACGGGCGGCGGCACGAATTCCCGCCGCACGCGCTGCCGTACCGCGCCAACCTCTGGGCGCTGCGCTCGCTCGGGGTCCGGCAGATCCTCGCGCCCTGTGCGGTGGGCGGCCTGTCGGACACCGTCGCGCCGGGCGACCTCGTGGTGCCCGATCAGCTGGTGGACCGCACGACCGCCCGAGTCTCGTCGTACGTCGAGCGCGGCGCTACCCACGTGCCGTTCGCCGACCCCTACTGCCCGCGGGTCTCCGAGGCCCTGGTCGCCGCCGCGCCGGACGTGCGCCGCGGCGGCACGATGGTGGTCATCGAGGGGCCTCGGTTCTCCACCCGCGCGGAATCGCAGTGGTACGCCGCCCAGGGCGGCACGCTGATCAACATGACCGGTGCGCCCGAGGCCGCGCTCGCCCGCGAACTGCGCACCTGCTACGCCGCGCTGGCGCTGGTGACCGACATGGACGCCGGGGTCGAGGGCGAGGCGGGCGTGGGTCAGGAGGAGGTGTTCGCGAGGTTCCGTGACAACCTCGAGCGGCTCACGGCGCTGCTGACCCAGGCGATCGCCGCGCTGCCCGACCCCGACGGCTGCACCTGCTCGACCTGGGCCGACGGACTCGAGCTCAGCTACGAGATCCCGTGAGGATCCTGGTCACCGGCTCCGCTGGGTTCATCGGCACCGTCGTCGGCGAGGTCCTCGAGGCCGCTGGCCACGAGGTGGTCCGCGTGGACCTGATGCTCCCCATGGCGCACGGCGCGGGCGAGCCCCCGCCCGGGACCCATCGGCTCGACGTCCGCGAGGCCGACTCGTGGGGCGAACTGCTGCACGGGGTCGACGCCGTCTGTCACCAGGCCGCCGTGGTCGGCGCCGGGGTGCGCGTCGGCGACCTACCCGACTACGCCGCTCACAACGACCTCGGAACGGCTGCCCTCCTGGCGGCCATGTACGACGCGGGTGTTCGGCGGCTGGTCCTGGCCTCGTCGATGGTCGTCTATGGCGAGGGCCGCTACCGCTGCCCCGAGCACGGGGACCAGGCGCCCCTGCCGCGCGCTGTCGAGGCGCTCGAAGCGGGCGACTTCGACAACCACTGCCCGGCCTGCGGCCGCCCGCTCGACTGGGCGCTCGTCGACGAGACGGCTCGGCTCGACCCGCGCTCGTCGTACGCCGCCAGCAAGGTGGCGCAGGAGCACTACACCGCTGCCTGGGTCCGGCAGGCAGAGGCGCGCGCCGTGGCGCTGCGCTACCACAACGTCTACGGCCCGGGGATGCCCCGGGACACGCCGTACTCCGGCGTCGCCGCGATGTTCCGCTCCTCACTCGAGCGCGGCGAGCCGCCCCAGGTTTTCGAGGACGGCGGCCAGATGCGCGACTTCGTCCACGTCGCCGACGTGGCCCGGGCCAATCTCGCCGCCCTCCGTGCGGTGCTCGATGACGCGACCCCGCCGTACGCCGCCTACAACGTCGCCTCCGGCCACCCCGTGACCATCCTCGACGTGGCCAGGCTGGTCGGTGCGGGGACCGAGCACCCTGTCGAGCCCGAAGTCACTGGTGGCTACCGACTCGGCGACGTGCGCCACGTGGTGGCCTCGCCGGAGCGGGCCACGGCCGATCTGGGCTTCACCGCCAAGGTGCACCCCGACCAGGGGCTGCCGGCGTTCGCCACCGCGCCGCTGCGTGCCTGAGGAACCGTCGGTGGCCCGCCCGACCGAGCACCGCTCATCGAGCCTGTCGAGATGTCCGCAGCCGGAGTACCCAGCCGACCACCCGCCCATCGAGCCTGTCGAGATGTCCGCAGCCGGAGCACCCAGCCAAGTGATCAGTCGACTTCCAGCCTCGGCTGCGGGGGTTTCGACTCGCCCGTTGCGGCTTCGTCCCTCAGCCGCAGGGCTCGCTCAACCACCATCGATGGGCACCCTGCTCGTTCCTCGCAGGGTGCCCATCACCACGCCGTGTAGAACAGGTGCTGAACCACCAGCGCTGCCAAGACCTGCAGCCCCAGCCCCCAGCGGCGCCAGCCCTCGGGCAGCAGGGCGAACGACACCGTCAGCCACGGCACGAACGGCAGCCAGATCCGCTCGACCTCGGCCTTGCTCATCCCTGACGCGTCGGCAAGCGCCACCACGAGTGCGGCTGAGCCGCTGAGCAGCAGCACGACCCGAGCAGTAGGTCGAGCGGGGGAGAGCGCCGTGGCGACGGCGGCCGCGAGCCCGGACAGCAGCAGCGGACCGGCGCTGACCACGAGACAGGCGAGATCGCCGTACCACCAGTAGGCCTGGGGCCGGTCCTGTGCGATGCCGTCGAAGTACCGCTCCTTCAGCACCGGATAGGCGTCCCACCACGCGAAGCCCGCGGCCGCGAACCCCAGCACCACGGCGAGTGCTCCGGCGGCCGCCACGGGCAGCGGCCGCCACGACCGGCCGGCGACCAGCACCGCCACCGCGATCAGCCCCATCAGCGGCATGCCGTACGACATCAGCACGCCGGCGCCGAAGAGGAGGCCGGCCGGGACCGCCCACCATAGGCGCCGGGTGGACAGGGCCAGACAGGCCAGGCCCCAGGCCATCACCGCGCCGATCAGCGCGTCCGCCGAGACGGCCATGAACACCGCCGCAGGCGTCAGCACCAGGAACGGCGCCGCCCGGCGAGCCGCGTCCTCGGCGCCGAGCGCCCGCAGCGCGACCAGGGTCGCCACGGCCGTCGTGGCGGCCAGCACGGTGACCACGACGCCCGCGGCCAGGTCGCCGCCGAGCCCGACTCTTACGAGGCCAACGAAGAACAGCAGGGTCCCGGGTGGGTGGCCCGCCACGTGGGTGGGCCAGTTGTCGTCGGCGGAGTAGGGGATCCGGCTGATGTAGGTGTCGAGCAGGGTGCCGATGTCACCGACCTGGCGCGCGGTGCGGAGGTATTCGTACGGGTTCCCGAGCACCCGGGACAGTCCCGAACTCCCGTCGACCAGTGCGAGGGACAGCAGCCAGGCCAGCGAGCCGGCGTACGACGCCGCGAGCAGCCCGCGCCACGGCAGCCGCTGGGCCAGATCGGCGGCGTGCCGCCACCCGAGCACCGCGAGCGCCACGGCCGGCACGGTGCCGGGCCCGAAGAGGTTCGGGCGCCACAGGCCGTGCAGTGGCGGCACCTCGTGCGGCGAGGCGTTCCGCGGCGCCCGGCTCGCGACGTCCCAATCCAGCCAGTGCGGGACTCCGAATCCCATGAGGAGCACCACGACCGTGAGAAGCAGCCCGAGCCAGGCCGCGCGGGAGAGCGCGGGCGACGAGGGCATGACCTCGACCCTAGGTCCGTCACCCAGCCCATCACTCCGTCCGCCGCCCGGCCGCCGACACCGTCACGACTTCGTAAGGAGCCAGACCCGTTTCCAGGAGCCCCGATCTGTCTACCGTCCCTGACGTGGAGACCGCCTGCGACCTGGTTCTTCCGTGCCGGGACGAGGCGGCCGCCCTCCCGGCGCTTCTTGCGCGCGTCCCGATGGGGTTCTCCGTCGTCGTGGTCGACAACGGCTCCCGTGACGGTACGGCGGACGTGGCTCGCTGCCTCGGAGCCAGCGTGGTCGAGGAGCCGGTGCCGGGGTACGGCGCGGCGGTGCACTCGGGGCTGCTGGCGGCCACCGCCGAATACGTCGCGTTCATGGACGGAGACGGCTCCTTCGACGGCTACGACCTGCTGCCGCTGCTCGAGGAGGTGCGCTCCGGCCGAGCAGACCTGTCCGTGGGTCGCCGCCGACCCGTGTCCCGGGGCGTGTGGCCGTGGCACGCCCGGTTGGGCAACGGACTCGTCGTCTGGTGGCTGCGGCGCCGGATCGGCATGACCGCCCACGACATCGCGCCGATGCGGGTCTGTCGCCGCCAGGCGTTGCTGGACCTCGACGTCCGCGACCGCCGGTTCGGCTACCCCGTGGAGCTGCTGCAGAAGGCGACGACGGCCGGCTGGCGAGTGCACGAGCGCGACGTCGCCTACCACCCGAGGGCCGAGGGCACCCGATCCAAGGTGTCCGGCTCGGTGCGCGGCACCGTGCGCGCCGCGCGCGACTTCTGGCGGGTGTTGGCATGAGTATGCACGTGCTCGTCGTGGCCAAGGCGCCGGAGCCGGGCCGGGTGAAGACCCGGCTCGGGGCAGAGATCGGCATGGAACGCGCCGCCGAGGTCGCAGCTGCCTCGCTGCTCGACACCCTGGCTGCCTGCGCGGGCGCGGTCGGCGCCGACCGCTGCCACCTCTCACTGGCGGGTGACATCCACCGAGCCGTCGGCGCCACTGACCTCCACAGGGCGCTCGCCGGCTGGACGATCCACCCGCAACGCGGCCACGACTTCGGCGCCCGCCTGGCTGACGCGCACGCGCGGGTGCCCGGCCCGGTCGTGCAGGTCGGCATGGACACGCCGCACGCCACCCCTGAACTGCTGCTGGCGGCCGCAGCCGGGCTGGCCGAGCACGACGCCGTCCTCGGTCCCGCCGAGGACGGCGGCTGGTGGGTCCTGGCGCTGCGGGATCCGGCCGCGGCTGCGGTGCTGACCGACGTCCCGATGTCCACCCCGACCACCTGCACGGACACCCGGGAGGCACTGGCGGCGTCCGGTCTCGACGTGGGCACCACCGACACCCTTCGTGACGTCGATGACGTGGCAGACGCGCAGGCAGTGGCGCTGCTGGCGCCCGGCTCGCGGTTCGCCGCCGCCTGGCAGCGGGTGGCTGCGTGAGCGTCCAGGACCGCCTTCCCGACGGCCGGGCGTCGTTCACGGACGTCTTCAGCGCCGCCCTCCGCGGCCGTCCCTGCACCGTGGTCGGGCTCGGGCCGGATCCGCAGGAGCTGCCCGTCCACGAGTGGCGTCGCGAGGCGGACGACGAGGACCTGGCGCTGCTCGCGATGTGCCGGGGCCACACCATCGACCTCGGCTGTGGCCCGGGCCGGCTCTCCGCCGCCCTGGCCGCGCAGGGCCACGTCGTTCTGGGCGTCGACGTGGTGCGCGAGGCCGTGGACCAGACCCTGGCCCGTGGCGTCCCGGCCCTGCGCCGCGACGTCTTCGACCGGCTGCCGGGCGAGGGACGCTGGCACACCGCGCTGCTGGCTGACGGCAACGTCGGCATCGGCGGCGACCCGGCGGCTCTCCTCGAGCGGGCCGGTGAGTTGATGCTGGCCCGGGGCCGGGTCGTCGTCGAACTCGGCGGTCCCGGCCTCCGCTCGGTGACCGAGTGGGCGGTGCTGTCCTGTGCGGGCGTCCGAAGCGCGCCGTTCCGCTGGTCGACGGTCGGGGTCGACGACATCGATGCCCTCGCCGAGGCCGCCGGGTTCGTCGCGGCCGAGGTCCACCGGTTCGGGGAACGGCGCTGGTGCGCGGTCCTGACCCGCCCCACCGACCCGCGCGCATGATGGGGTGATGAGCCGCGACCGGCACACCGCGGCGCTGCTGCCCGCGTTGGTCTTCGTGGTCACCGTCGTCGAACTGGTGGCCGCGGTGGTCGTCCCTGCCTCCCAGTTCGAGGGCAAGGGGTGGGGCGTCCGGCTGGTCGTCTACCCGGCGCTCATGCTGCTGGCGCCGGCCGTGTGGTGGGCGACCCGCGGCCGCACCGGCGCGACCGATCCGCCGTACGCCGCCTTCGCCCTGCTCATGCTGCCGTTCCTCAGCGACACGACCGCGAACTGGCTCGACCTGTTCCGCGACGTCGGCTGGTGGGACGACCTCAGCCACTTCGCGCACTGGTTCTCGCTCGGGGCAGGACTCGCGCTGCTGCTCGCGCCGTACGTCCGGCCCCGCTGGGTGCTGGTGCCGCTGGTGGGTGGCCTGGGCTGCCTGTTGGCCCTGGCCTGGGAGGTGGGGGAGTACACGCTGTTCATCCGGCACGGCCGCGAGGCCGGCGGCGCCTACCGCGACACGCTCGGGGACCAGGCGCTCGGCACGTCAGGCGCGCTCCTGGCCGCGCTCCTGGTCGCCTGGTGGACGGCGCGACCTAAGAGAACCCTCACCGGTTGAACGCTCAACCGGCTCGCCCCGCGACGTACGGTCGTGAGGATGACGCCGTTACGCCGCTGGGCTGTCGTCGTGGCCGGCACGCTGCTGCTGGTCGCGGCGCCGATCGCGCTGCACCTGCTGCCGGCGGCCGACAGCGACGCCAGCGCGACGGAGCTGCTGGCCCAGGTGCGCGGCGCGGAGGGCCACCCCTGGTCGGGGTACGTCGAGACCGACGGCGCGCTTCAGCTGCCGGACGCGGACCGGTTCAGCGACGTCGGTGCGCTGTTCGGCGAGCGCACCACGATGCGCGCGTGGTGGCAGGACGAGCGGCACTGGCGCGTCGACCAGTTGCTGCTCGCGGGAGAGACCGACCTGGTCCACGACGGGGGCACGACCCTGCGCTGGGACTACGAGCACCTCGACGCCTCGCTGAGCCGCGACCCCGAGATCCGGCTGCCCCGGACCGCCGACCTGGTGCCGCCGGTGCTGGCGGAGCGGCTGCTCCGGGGTCTTGGTGAACAGGACGTCGAGCGGATCCCGGCCGAACGGGTGGCCGGCCTCAGCGCGCCCGGGCTCCGGCTCTCGCCGTCCTCGGCGCTGTCGAGCATCGATCACGCGGACGTCTGGGTCGATCCGGGGTCCGGCGTACCCGTGAAAGTCGAGGTGTACGCCGACGGCGCGGACTCGGCGGCCTTCACCAGTCAGTTCCGCGACTTCTCGGCGCACCGGCCGAGCGACGACGCGCTCTCCTTCGAGGCGCCTGCGGGGGTGCACGTCGGCTTCGACGACGTGCTCGACATCGCGGACGCGGCCAACCAGTACGCGCCAGTCCGGCCGCCGGCGACGGTGGCCGGACTGCCGAAGGCAGACTCCTCCGACCGGGCGGTCGGTGTCTACGGCAGCGGCATGACCCAGGTGATCGCCATCCCGCTGCGCGACCGCGAGGCGGACGCGCTGCGCGACCAGCTCGTGCTCACCGCCGGCGTGGACCGCTCGCCGGAACGAACGCAGGTCTCGGTCGGCCCGCTCGGCGTCGTGTTGACCGGCGGCGACGGCGACGGCGGCTGGCTGCTCGCCGGGACGCTCACCCGGGCGGCCCTGCTCCGTGCCGCCGACGACGTGCAGGCCGGCTTCGTCTTCGTGGACGGGGACCGATGACCGCGGAGCGGGTGATCGCCACGGAAGGGCTGACCAAGCGGTTCGGTCGCATCACCGCGGTCGACGGAGTCGACCTCGACGTCCGCGAGGGCGACGTCTACGGATTCCTCGGCGCCAACGGGTCGGGCAAGACCACCACCGTCCGGATGCTGCTCGGCCTGGTGCTCGCGACGTCCGGCCGGATGGAGGTGCTCGGGCGGCCGATGCCGTCGGCAGGCCGTCAGGTGCTCCCCGAGGTCGGCGCGATGGTCGAGGGTCCGGCGGCGTACCCGCACCTCTCCGGGCGGCGCAACCTGGCGCTCTTCGACGCCATGGGGCCGGGCGGGGGACGCCGGGACCGCCGCCGCCGGATCGCCGAAGCACTCGACCGGGTGGGCCTGGCCGCCGTCGACGAGCGGCCGGTCCGCGCGTACTCCCTGGGCATGCGGCAGCGGCTCGGGCTGGCCGGCGCGCTGCTACGGCGGCCGCGACTGCTCGTGTTGGACGAGCCGACCAACGGGCTCGACCCGCAAGGCATCCAGGAGATCCGGTCGCTGTTGCTCGATCTCAACCGCACCGGTACGACCGTCTTCCTGTCGAGCCATCTGCTGTCCGAGATCGAGCAGCTGTGCACGCGGGTCGGGGTCCTGGACCGGGGCCGTCTCGTCCTCCAGGCCGAACTGGCCGAGCTGCGGCGGCCCACCGGGCGGGTCGAGGTGCGGACCCCCGACGTCGAGCAGGTGCGCGCGCTGCTCGACGGGGTCGTCGAGGAGTACGACGCGACGCGGCTGCTCGTGCGCGAGAGTGATCCCGCGGCGCTCAACGAGCGCCTGGTCCGGGCTGGGGTCCGGGTCACGGCGCTCAACTCCGAGCGACGCACGCTGGAGGACGTGGTGCTGGAGGCCGCGGCAGCCAGCGGCGACCGGTTCGGGGTGTCGTCGTGATCGCGGTCGAACTGGTGAAGCTGGTCCGGAGCCGCCGGACCTGGGCCACCATCGCGCTCATCGACGCCCTGCCCGCGCTAGTCGCCGTGCTGCTGGCCGTGACCGACCTCGGCCCGCGGCCGGGTACGGGGCCGGCGTTCCTCTCCGCCGTACTGACCGACGGCACCCTGTTCCCGCTGGCGGCGCTGGCGATCGTGCTGCCGCTGTTCCTGCCAATCGCGGTGGCGGTCACGGCGGGAGAGGCGATCGCGGGCGAGGCGCAGCAGGGGACGCTGCGCTACGTGCTGGTCCGACCGGTCGGGCGCACCCGGCTGTTGGTGGCCAAGCTGATCTCGATCATGGCCTTCGTGGTCCTCACGGTGCTGGTCGTCGCGGCCACGGCGTACGTCCTCGGGGTGCTGCTGCTCGGCAACGAGTCGGTGACCGCGACCGGACCCGCCAGCGTCTCGGGCAGTTCGATGTCGACCCCGGAACTGGTCGGGCGAACCCTGCTGGCGCTGGGCTACGCGATGCTCTGCATGCTCGGCGTGGCCGCGGTCGCCCTGTTCCTCTCCACCGTCGCGCAGTCACCGCTCGGGGCGGCCCTCGGCACGATGGCTCTGCTCGTGGCCTCCACCCTGCTGCTCACCCTCGACGCCGCCGACGTGCTGCGGCCCTACCTGCCCACGCGATACTGGTTGGCGTTCGTCGACCTCTTCCGCGACCCGATCCTGTGGCGCGACGTACTCCGCGGCGTTGCGCTCCAAGGCGTCTACGTCGTCGTCTTCCTCGGGGCCGCCTGGGCCAACTTCATGACCAAGGACGTGACCGACTGACCCTCGTCGGACTACCCCGCGCCGCACACCGAGGAGTCCGGCTGGGTTGGCTCGTCCGTCCCCAGCACGGCCTCGACGATCGCGATGACAGCCGGACTGCGGGGTACGTCGGGATGGCCGACCACGAGGCCCGGGCAGAGGTCCTGCAGCGACAGGTCGAGCGCGCCGTCCAGCGACCCGGAGTCGGGCGGGACGACGGTCGCGTCGTCCTCCGTCCACAGGGCCACCCACGCAGGACCGGCCGGTGTCTCGTCCTCGGCGTTCAGCCGTCGGAGCAGGTCTGAGTCGGGGTCGAGTTGCTGACACGCCTCCGGGCACACCGTGTCGCCCAGTGAGCCGGCCAACGAGGCCAGGTCGGTCCCGTGCTGGGGCGAGGCCAGCGTCACCGCCCGGCGCACGTGCGAGCCGCCGCCGAGCTCGGCCACGTAGACCCGCACGACGACGCCTCCGGCGGAGTAGCCGACCAGGTCGACGGACGGCGCACCGGTCTCCGCCAGGGCCGCTTCGACCTCATCGCGCAGGCCCGCGGCCTGGTCGCGCAGATCCTGGGTGCCCGAGCCCCGGGGCCGGACGATCCGCGCGTCGCGCCCCTGCGCCGACAGCGCGTCGGCCAGCACCTGGAGCGATGCGGTCGACCCGCCGTACCCCGGCACGAGCAGCACCGGGCCGGGACGGTCCTGGGCGACCGGCTCGACCGGCGATTCCCGGCGTACGACGAGGACGATCGCGACCGCCACGACCGCAGCCGCCACGAGACCGATCCCACCCAGCGCCAACCGGCGTCGTGCGGGGGCCAGGGAGTCGAGTGGGGGCACAGGATCAGTGTGCGTCGGCACCCGTCATGACTTCGTAAGCACGTGGGACGCGTAACGAACGGCTTGATCTGCCTACTGTCCAGACGTGCCCACGATGCTCCCGGTCCGGCCGCCCGCCGAGACCGACTTCAGCTCCCGGCTGCGCAGCGCCGCCGTGACGGCGAGGGTCGGGCTGTGGCTCGGCATCTGCTTCGGCATCTGCTTCGCGACCGGGCTGCTCAGCCACTACGCGCAGAACGCCGACCACCCCATCCCGTTCCCGACCGGGCCGGTCTGGGGCTACCGGCTCACCCAGGGGCTGCACGTGGTCACGGGCACGGCGGCGGTGCCCCTGCTGCTGGTGAAGCTCTGGACCGTCTACCCGAGGCTCTTCCGCCGGCCGGAGCGGGAGGTGCGGAGGCTGGTGCTCGACGGCCTCGAGCGAGCCTCCATCGCGGCGCTCGTCGCGTCGGCGATCTTCCAGTTGGCCACGGGGCTGGCCAACTCGGCGCAGTGGTACCCGTGGGACTTCTCGTTCCGCGCCACCCACTACGCGATCGCCTGGGTGGCGATCGGGTCGCTCCTCGTGCACATTGCCGTGAAGCTGCCGGTGATCCGCCGGGCGCTCACCTCCGACGTGGAGTCCACAGTCGACGACCGACCCACCGCCACCATGCCCGGCGCGCTGTCACGGCGCGGTCTGCTGCGCACGACGTGGGCCGCGGCCGGGGTGGCCGCGTTGGCCGTGGCCGGCGGCGCCGTGCCCTTCCTGCGCCAGGTGTCGGTGTTCGCGGTCCGCTCCGGAGACGGACCGCAGGGCGTGCCGATCAACAAGTCGGCCGCCGCCGCGCACATCAGCGACGAGATGGTCGGTCCGGCGTACCGACTCGAGGTGGCGTACGGCGACCGCACGGTCGCGCTGACCCGCGAGGACCTGCGGGCCATGCAGCAGCGGACCGAAAGCCTGCCGATCGCCTGCGTCGAGGGGTGGAGCGCAGGCGCCGAGTGGACCGGTGTCCGGGTGCGGGACCTGCTCGACCTGGTCGGCGCACCGGGTGGGCGGGACGTGGACGTCTACTCGCTGCAGCCGTCCGGGCCCTACCGCCACACGATCTTGCAGGGGAACTTCGCCGACGACGACCGCACGCTCGTCGCGCTCACGCTCCACGGCGAACCGCTGTCCCGTGACCACGGCGAGCCGGCCCGGCTGATCGCGCCGAACCGGCCCGGGGTGTTGCAGACCAAGTGGCTGGCTCGGCTGGAGGTGAGCGCGTGACCCCGGTGCGGGCGGTGCTCGGGACCTTCGGCGTGCTGGCGGCGGCGTACGGCGTCTGGCTCTGGCTCAGCCGCGGCCACGATCGGTGGGACGTCGTGCTGTGGCTGGCAGGGGGCGTGGTGCTGCACGACGCGGTGCTCTCGGCGGTGGTGATCGTGCTCGGCCTGCTCCTGGTCCGGGTGCTACCCAAGGCCGCGCAGGCGCCGGCCGCGGTCGGGTGCGTGGTCCTGGGGTCGGTGACGCTGTTGGCCGTGCCGGTGCTGGGAGGGTTCGGTGCTCGGGCCGACAACGCCACGCTGCTCGACCGCAACTACTCGGCAGGCTGGCTGGTCCTCGCCGGGATCACGATCGTGGCCGTGATCGCGGCGAGCCTCGTACGCTCGCGGAGGAGGTAGCGGTGGCCCGAGTCCTGGTGGTGGACGACGACCCGACGGTGCGCGAGGTCGTCGTGCAATATCTACGCGCCGCCGACCACGACGTGGTCGAGGCGGGCGACGGGGAGACCGCACTCGAACTGCACGACGGCGGACTTCTGGACCTGGTGGTCCTCGACCTGATGCTCCCTGGGATCGACGGCATCGAGGTCTGTCGGCGGCTGCGTGAGCAGGGTGACGTACCGGTCATCATGCTGACCGCGCTGGGCGAGGAGACCGACCGGGTCGTGGGGCTCGAGGTCGGCGCCGACGACTACGTGACCAAGCCGTTCAGTCCGCGCGAGCTCACCCTGCGGGTCGACTCGGTGCTGCGGCGGGTGGCCGCACCGCTGGCCCCGCGACGCCTCGAGGACGGCGACCTGGTGGTCGACGAGGCCGGCCATGCGGCGTACCGGCGCGGCGAGCCGCTCGCGCTGACCGGGCGCGAGTTCGACCTGCTGCGCTTCCTGCTCGCCCACCCCGGGACGGCGTACTCGCGGGACCAGCTGCTCGAGCAGGTCTGGGGCTGGTCGTTCGGTGACCAGTCCACCGTGACCGTGCACGTGCGCCGGCTGCGCGAGAAGGTCGAGGACGACCCGACCCGGCCGGTGCGACTGCAGACCGTGTGGGGCGTGGGCTACCGGTGGGAGGCCGCCTCGTGACCTCCGACCAGCTCCAGATCGTCCTGGTGGCCACGTTGTGCGCCCTCGCGGTAGGCGCCGTCGGACTCGGGGTGGCGTGGGCGATCCGGCATGCGTCGTTCTTCTGGCAGCTCGTGCTGGTCGTCGGCGTGGCCATCGGCTCGGTGCTCGCCGGAGTGGTGGCGATCGCCCGGATGATGTTCATCTCGGGTCACGACCGCGGCGTGGTCACCTGGGTGGTGTCCATCTCCGCCGTGGTGGCCCTGCTGGTCGCGGCGGCGCTCGGCGTGGCCATGGCCCGGTGGTCGGAGGCGCTGCGGCAGGACGCGAGCCGGCTCGGTACGCAGGGGACCTTCGCATCGTCGCCCCGCGGGCCCAGTGAGCTCCAAGCCCTCTCCGCGGAGCTGGCCCGCACCAGCGAACGGCTCACCGAGTCGCGGCTGCGCGAGGCCCGGCTGGAGGCGTCCCGGCGCGAGCTCGTCTCGTGGGTGTCCCACGACCTGCGGACGCCGTTGGCCGGGATGCGGGCGATGACCGAGGCGCTCGAGGACGGCCTGGCCGACGACCCGGGCCGATATCACCGCCAGATCCGTACGGAGGTCGACCGGATGGTGCGGATGGTCGACGACCTCTTCGAGCTGTCCCGGCTCAATGCCGGTGTCCTGACCATGAGCCCCGAGACCGTCGACCTCGGTGACGTGGTGAGCGAGGCGATCGCCGGCGCCGACCCGGTCGCCCGGGCCCGCGCCGTCCGGCTCGGCGGAAGTGTGGAGGACGGGCTGGCCGTCACCGCTGACGCCGTGGGGCTCTCGCGGGTGGTGACCAACCTCGTGATGAACGCGATCCGGCACACCCCGGCCGACGGCACCGTGCAGGTGCTGGGCCGAGCGGTGGGGGACGGGGTCGAGCTGAGCGTCAGCGATCAGTGCGGCGGCATCCCGGAGGACGACATGGACCGGGTCTTCGACCTCGCGTGGCGCGGTGGTCCGGCCCGCACCCCGGATCGCTCGGAGGAGCTCGCCGGCGCGAGCGGGGCGGGGCTGGGTCTGGCGATCGTCAAGGGCATCGTCGAGGCGCATCGCGGCGACGTCACCGTCGAGAACGTCGGGCCGGGCTGCGTCTTCTCGATCCGCCTGCCGGTCTCGTCCTGACGTCCCTGCCCTACGACCCGCCGTACGGCGTGTCGGCGCTCGACTCGAACACGTGTTCGGCTACTTTCTGTCCACAGGTGCGACGCCGGGGCAGCTTTTCCACAACCCGACGGCCGGTAGTACCGGCTGTCGGTGGCGATCCCTAGCGTCGAAGGTGCACCTCGACCTCACCACGACAGGAAGGCACGGCACATGGCTGCTGCAGACCGCGAGAAGGCGCTCGACGTCGCCCTCGCCAACATCGAGAAGCAGTTCGGCAAGGGTTCGGTGATGCGGCTCGGCGACGAGACCCGCGCGCCGCTCGAGGTGATCCCCACCGGGGCGATCGCGCTCGACATCGCGCTCGGCATCGGCGGCCTCCCGCGTGGCCGGGTCGTGGAGATCTACGGGCCGGAGTCCTCCGGCAAGACGACCGTCGCCCTGCACGCGGTGGCCAACGCCCAGCGCGCGGGGGGCATCGTCGGCTTCATCGACGCCGAGCACGCGCT
>DOWL01000194.1:0-263 GCA_003519585.1 Nocardioides sp.
AACACCTGCCCCCACTCGCACCGCGGCAGTTCTGACCAGCCCGCGACCTGCTTGGGCGCCTTGCCGCTGCCGATCCGCTCCTTGACGAACGCCGCCAACTCCTCGGGGTCGACCGGCTCGTCACCTCGCAGCTGCACCACCGCGGTCACCCGTTCGCCCCACTTCTCGTCGGGCAGGCCGATGACCGCGCAGTCCTGGACGGCAGGGTGCTGCATCAGGGCCTGCTCGACCTCGGTGGAGTAGACGTTGAAGCCGCCGGTGAT
>DOWL01000194.1:436-3580 GCA_003519585.1 Nocardioides sp.
TCGAGGTAGCCGATGTCGCCGGTGTGGTGCCAGCCGTACGCCGACGCTTCGGCGGTCGCGTCCGGGTTGCGGTGGTAGCCGGCCATCACCAGCGAGCTGCGGACCACGATCTCGCCGCGTTCGCCGCGGGGGAGCAGCGCGCCGTCGCTCGTGTCGGGATCCATGATTGCGACCGTCACCAACGGAGCCGGACGCCCCGCTGATGACAGCCGTTCGTGGGCGATGCTTCCGTCGGGACGGAAGTGGTCGCGCGGCGCCATCGTAGAGATCATCATCGGCGCCTCGGTCTGGCCGAACAGCTGGGCCATGACCGGGCCGATCCTGGTCAGCGCCTCCTCCAGCCGGGTCGCCGACATCGGCGCGGCGCCGTACCAGAAACACTGCAGCGAGGAGAGGTCGGTGTCGTCGAGCCCGGGGTTGGCCAGCACCATGTAGATCAGCGTCGGCGGCAGGAAGGTGTGGGTCACCCGGTGTCGCTCGACATGGGTCAGGAAGTCGGCCACGTCGGGACGCCGCATCACCACGATCTCGCCGCCCAGGGCCAGCACCGGGAAGCAGAGCACCCCCGCGGCGTGGGTGAGCGGTGCGAGCGCGAGATAGATCGGCCGGCCCTCGAACGGGTAGCTCATCAGCGTGATCGCCGACATCGTCTCGAGGTTGGTGCCGGTGAGCATCACGCCCTTCGGCCGGCCGGTCGTCCCGCCGGTGCCGACGATCATCGCCATGTCATCGGCGTCATCGGCGTCATCGGCGTCATCGGCGTCATCGACAGGCGCACCCTCGCCGGCCCCCGGGCCGTCGGCGAGGAACTCGTCCCAGGTCAAGGCGCCCTCGATGCGCTGCCCTTCGGGGAGCGCATCGAGACAGACCAGCGTGGTGAGCGCGGGCAGCTCGCCCCGGATCTTCTCGACCAGGTCGGCGTACGACGACTGGAAGACCAGCGCCCGGCAGCCGAACAGCTCGAGGAGCTCGCGGTTCTCCGCCGCCTCGTTGCGCGGGTTGATGGGGCACCAGATCGCGCCGAGCCGGCTGATCCCGAACACCGTCGTGAACGCCACCGGGTCGTTGGCCGACAAGATCGCGACCGTGTCGCCGGCCGAGATGCCCTGCGCTGCGAGCCCGCCGGCGATCCGTCGACTGAGTTCCTGCACCTCGGCGTACGAGCGGGTCTCGCCGTCGGTGGTGAGGCAGGGCGCGTCCGGTCCGAGGGACGCGCCCTTGTCGAGGTAGTCCGACAGCCGCACTCCGGTCCTCGCCCTCAGCCCTCGACCGTGACGACCGGCTCGGACACCAGGCCGAAACTGCGGAGCACGCCGAGCAGTTCACGGTGGCCGAAGGCCTGGCAGCCCGAGGCGAACCCGACCCGCTTGGGGGGCTGCTGGAGCAGCGCATAGGCGGCGTACGCCTGGAGCGCGCCGGTCTGCTTGTAGTTCTGGTTGCCGTGGATGACCACGTGGGCGCGGCCCAGCGGCCCCGACGCGTGCACCGAGTCCATCGACTTGTTGAGCCGTGGGTTCTCGCGTGGCGGCATCTGGCTCATCACCTGCGAGGCGGTCGCGGTCAGGGCGGCGTACTTCTCCTCCGGCCCCATGTCCTTGGTGGCCTCGACCGCTGCCGCCACGATCTGCGGCACGCCCAACATCAGCGGCTTGTTGAAGACGCCACCGAGCACCTTGCAGTTGGCGACGCGGGGGTCGCGCTTGTACCAGACCGGGTGCGACGTACCGCCCCACGGCAGCGCCAGCGCCAGCTCGTGCTGGCCGGGAATCGCGAGCTGGTAGAGCCCCGCTTCGGGATCCCAGGGCTGGTACTGGTTCTGCTCGAGGTAGAACGCCCCGGCGAGTGCTGCGTTGACCAGGATGGTGAGCGTCGAGGCGACGGTCGGGCTGCCGCCCCAGAACACCGCGATGTCGAGGGTGTCGAGACCGGGCCGCTCCAGCGCGACCTCGGCGGCGATCTCGCCGGTGGTGTACATCTGGGCGACCCCGGGTGCGAGGAGCAGCCCCTTCTCGGCGTACGCCGAGCCGTACTGCTCGTCGCAGGTGATCAGCCAGTCCTGCTCGCCGGTGGTGTCGAGGTAGTGCACGCCCGCGGCGAGCGCCGCCTCGACCACGGCCGGCCCGAGCTGGCTGAACGGGCCGACGGTGTTGCAGACGACCGAGGCGCCGGAGAGCAGGTCGGCGAGCGCCTCGGGACTGCCGTCGCACGCGACGACCTCGTAGTCGGCGGTCTCGATGCCGGCGACGTTGGACTCCATCGAGCTCTTGAGCCGGCCCTCGTCACGGCCTGCGGCCACGAAGGGGACGTGGTACTCGCGGAGGTATTCGCAGATGAGGCGACCCGTGTAGCCCGACGCGCCGTAGACGACCACTGGCTTGGTCATGGTCACATCCCCATCCCGCCGTCGACCGGCAGGCCGACGCCGTTGACGAAGCGGGACGCGTCGGAGGCCAGGAAGACCACGGCGTCCGCCATGTCGGAGACCTCTCCGAGCCGGCCGGACGGCGTCAGCTCGATGACTGCGCCGACCGCCTCCTCCGGCGAGCCGAAGAGCCCGATCTCGGCCACGTCGTTGGCCAGGCCGGCGCCCATCGCGGTGGGGACCAGGCCGGGGTAGATGCAGTTGACGCGTACGCCGTAGCCGAGCTTGCCCGACTCCATCGCCGCCACCCGGGTGAGCCGGTCGACGCCGGACTTGGTCGCGGAGTAGACCGCGATGCCGGGGAACGCGATGGTCGCGGCGACCGAGGCGACGTTGATGACCACGCCGCCGTGGCCGGCCGCGCCCCCGGGACGCATGGTGCGGAAGGCGTGCTTGAGGCCCAGCGCGGTGCCGAGCAGGTTGACCTCGAGCTGCTTGCGCGCCGCTGCCGGGTCGAGGTCGACGAGCAGGCTGGTGATCTCGATGCCGGCGTTGTTGACCAGGGTGTCGAGGCCGCCCATCAGCTCGGTGGCTTCCGCGACGGCCGACTCCCAGTTGGCGTCGTCGGTGGTGTCGAGGTGGACGAAGCCGTGCCCGCTGCCGCCGAAGTTGGCGAGGCTCTCGGCCACTTTGGGGCCGAGATCGTCCTGGAGATCGGCGATGACCACGGTCGCGCCGGCCGCGGCGAGCGCTTGTGCCATCCCCTCGCCGAGGCCCTGGGC
>DOWL01000194.1:3653-5973 GCA_003519585.1 Nocardioides sp.
CGCCGAGGCCCTGGGCGCCTCCGGTGACGAGGGCCTTGCGGCCCGTGAGGTCGAGATCTGTCATGCCTGCTCCTCGGGTGTCGGTCGGCTGCGGTGTGTCGCGCGTCACCAACGTGGCCCGGTCCTTGACGACTGTCAAGAGAAGTCTTGACATTCGTCCAGATTTTTCAGGACGATCGTCAAGCCGAGGCTGCCGCTGTCGTACAGTGCTCGCAGGGGACGCTCGGGAGCGTGGAGAGGGAGGGCTGTGACGGTCACCAAGCAGGCGCGGCGCGCGCCCGCCGACAAGCACGACGAGCGGCGCGACCAGCTCGCCGAGTCGGCGCTGCGCACCCTCGGTGAGCTCGGCTACGCGCGCGCCAGCCTCCGCGAGATCGCCAACAACTCCGAGTTCAGCCACGGCGTCGTGCACTACTACTTCGCCGACAAGCTCGAGCTCGTCGTCTACAGCGTCCGCTACTACAAGGCCCGCTGCGTGACCCGCTACGACGGCGTCGTCGCCGACGCGACCGACGCCGAGGGGCTGCTCGACGCCTTCGCGGCCAAGCTGGTCGAGACCGTCCAGGAGGAGGCAGCCATGCACTGCCTCTGGTACGACCTGCGCACCCAGAGCATGTTCGAGGAGCGGCTGCGAGATGCGGTCGTGCTCATCGACAAGACCCTCGAAGAGATGATCTGGCGCGTCATCTCTCGCTACGCGGAGCTGGCCGGCAGGCCGCCCGCGATGACTCCCGCCGCGGCGTACGGCGTCCTCGACGGGCTCTTCCAGCAAGCACTGCTCGGCTACGTCGCCGGAGACGAGGCCGCGCTCGAGACCCTTGTCGAGCAGGTGCACGCGCTCATGCCGCTCACGCTCAGCCCGGCCTGAGGCTCACGGGCCGAGATACTCCCGGATCACCTCGCAGCCGACGTACTCATCCGTCGGGTCCAGGGTGGTCACCCACTCGGCCACGTCGTCGCCAGGGCCGCAGTCGATGACGTCGGGCTGCCCGTCGTCGCTGACCATCACCTCGTCGTCACCCGGTCCGAGGTGGAGCCGGGTGATGGCGCGGCTGCCGGGGTCCTCGGACAGGATGGCCGCGCGGTCCTTCCCCCGGCCGCCCAGCAGCAGGTCGCCGTCGTCGTAGTCGGCGAGGAAGTCGTCGTCGAGTCCACCGCGCAGTACGTCTTGTCCCCGGTCGCCGTTGAGCGCGTCCTGTCCGGTGCCGCCGGTCACCACGTCGCCCCCGCGCCCGCCGTACAGCTCGTCGCGTCCGGGGCCTCCGCGGACCACGTCCTTGCCGTCGCCTCCAACAAGGTAGTCGTTGCCGGAGCGGCCGAGCACGTGATCGTCACCGCCGCGCGCCTCGATCCAGTCACGACTGTCGGTGCCGACCAGGCGTTCGTCGCCGGGAGTGCCGACGATGTGGCTGGCGGCGAACGACGGAGCGGCCAGCATGAGGATGGCAGCGGAGAACAGCACGAGTGCCCGAGAGATCACCGCTCCGAGTGTGGCATGGGTCCGCTTGGCAATCCGGTGGCGGTGGTCCGCTACCCTGGTCCCATGCGCAGGAGCCTGCTCCTTATCCAGCCGCGTTGACCAAGCACCTCAGTCGACGCGGCCGCCCCTCTGCCCGAGGGGCTTTTTTGTGCCCCCACCCCGAATGAGCAGCAGGCCCACGAGCGTCGAGCGAGGAAGACCGATGGAGAGCAACGAGCAGGAGCAGGCGTCCTACGACGTCCACGCCGTCGAGCGGAAATGGCGGGAGGTGTGGGACGGGCTGGACGCATTCCGCGCCGGCAGCGCCGCACCGCAACCGAACGGCGAGCCGGCCGAGCGGCGCTACGCGCTGACGATGTTCCCCTACCCCAGCGGTGACCTGCACATGGGTCACGCCGAGGTGATGGCGCTGCACGACGTGATCGCGCGCTACTGGTGGCAGCAGGGCTACGACGTCTTGAACCCCATGGGGTGGGACTCCTTCGGGCTGCCCGCCGAAAACGCGGCGATCCGCAACGACGAGCACCCGGCGACCTACACCTACGCAAACATCGACACCCAGTACCACTCCTTCCGCAACTACGCGATCAGCTTCGACTGGTCCCGCCGGTTCAACACCAGCGACCCCGAGTACTACACCTGGACCCAGTGGCTGTTCCTGAAGTTCCGTGAGCGCGGACTGGCCTACCGCAAGAACAGCCCGGTCAACTGGTGCCCCAACGACCAGACCGTGCTGGCCAACGAGCAGGTCGTCGACGGCCACTGCGAGCGGTGCGGCGCCGAGGTGACCAAGCGCGAGCTGACCCAGTGGTACTTCAAGATCACCGACTACGCCCAGGA
>DOWL01000010.1:0-10532 GCA_003519585.1 Nocardioides sp.
CCTCCGCGGGTACGGCTCGTGCTGGGGCCGGCTCCCGCCGGGGGACGACCCCGAGAACGGGCAACTGCTGTGGCCTCCCCCGGCCCCACGCCAGACCCCACGCCCGACCCCCAGGTCTTGGCCTCCTACCTCGACCGGACCCGCTGGTTCGGCGGCAAGGGGCGCCCGTACGCCGTGACCGGGGTGCGCGCGCTCGGGGAGCTTCCCGGTGGCCCACCCCTCGTGGTGATCCACCTCGTCGAGCTCACCTACGCGGACGAGGAGGGCGGGGTCGAGCTCTACCAGGTGCCGCTGGTCTTCTACGAACACCCTGAGGGCCGGCTCGACCACGCCTTCGTGGGCTGGTGGGAGGACCCCGACCACGGCTGGGTGCATGCCTACGACGCCCTGCACGACCGAGAGGCGATGGCGCTGTGGCAGCGCGCCTTCGCCGAGGCTGCCGATGGTGAGGTGCTCGACGCGGGTGGGCTCCACTTCCACAGGCTCCCCGGGCACGACCTCGACCTCACCGCGCACTCGACGCTGTTCAGCGGCGAGCAGTCCAACTCCTCTGTCGCGTACGGCGAGGACGCGTTGATGAAGGTGTTCCGCAAGGTCACGCCGGGCGTCAACCCCGACATCGCCGTACACGAGGTGCTGACCCGGGCCGGCTCCGAGCACGTGCCGGCGCTGTACGGCTGGCTGGAGGTTCGCGACGGCGACCAGCCGCTGCAGTTGGCGATGCTGCAGCAGTTCCTGCGCACGGCGAGTGATGGCTGGGACCTTGCGCTGGCGAGTGTTCGGACCCTCTTCGCCGATCCGGAGGTCCATGCCAACGAGTCGGGCGGCGACTTCGCCGGCGAGGCCACCCGGCTCGGCGAGGCACTCCGCGACGTCCACGAGTCGCTGCGCGAGCACTTCCCCACCGAGCAACGACCTCCATCTGCGGCCGCCGAACTGGGCGCGACCATGGTGGGTCGACTCGAGGCCGCCCTGAGCGTCGTGCCCGAGCTCGACGAGCACGCCAAGGGACTCAGGGAGACCTTCGACGAGGTCGCCAGGCTCGACGGCGTCGCGGTTCAGCAGGTGCACGGCGATCTCCATCTCGGCCAGACGCTGCGCACCTCGGTGGGCTGGAAGATCGTCGACTTCGAGGGCGAGCCCGCGAAGCCACTCGCCGAGCGGCAACTCCCCGACTCGCCGTGGCGCGACGTGGCCGGGATGCTCCGCAGCTTCGACTATGCCGCCCGCGTGGTGGAGCGCTCGTTGTCGATCGGCGACGAGGCCGAGGCCGAACTGGTCGACACCCGGGCCGAGGAGTGGTCGGAGCGCAATAAGAACCACTTCCTGGTCGCCTACGCCGGTGGTGCGCTGACGCCCGACCAGCAACTGCTGCTCAACGCCTACGTCGCCGACAAGGCCGTGTACGAGACCGTCTACGAGACCCGCAACCGCCCGTCCTGGGTCACCATCCCGCTCCAGGCCGTGGCGAGGATCGGAGCCGCATGAAGACCCCCGCCGTCCTGCCCGTCGACGCCGATCAGCTCGACCTGCTGGTCCGCGGCGAGCACGGCAGCCCGCACTCGATCCTCGGCCCACACCCGCACGACGGCGGCGTGACCGTCCGCGCCCTCAAACCGCTCGCTCAGCGGGTCTCGGCTCGGCACGGCGACGGCACGACGTACGAACTCACCCACGAGCACGACGGTGTCTGGGTCGGCGTGCTGCCCGGGCCCGACGTCCCGGACTACCGCATCGTCGTGGACTACGGCGACGGGCACGAGCACGTCGTCGACGACCCCTATCGCTTCCTTCCTACGCTCGGCGAGGTCGACCTGCACCTGATCGGCGAGGGCCGCCATGAGCTGCTCTGGACCGTCCTCGGCGCGCGGGTGCACCACTACGACGCGCCTCTGGGCGACCCGGTGGTCGGTACGTCGTTCGCGGTCTGGGCGCCCTCGGCGCGCGCCGTCCGGGTCAAGGCCGACTTCAACCGCTGGGACGGCCGTGAGCACCCGATGCGGCAGCTCGGCAGCTCCGGCGTCTGGGAGCTGTTCGTGCCCGAGGTGGGCTCGGGCAACGCCTACAAGTACGCCGTCCTGGGCGCCGACGGCCAGTGGCGCGAGAAGGCCGATCCGATGGCGTCCTGGGCCGAGGTGCCGGCCGACACCGCATCGAAGGTCTTCGAGTCCAGCTACGAGTGGAGCGACGCCGCGTGGATGGATGCGCGCCCCGCGAAGCAGCACGTGCGGGAGCCGATGTCGATCTACGAGGTGCACCTGGCCTCGTGGCGGCGCGGGAAGACGTGGGAGCAGTTGGCCGACGAGCTGCCCGGCTACGTCGCCGATCTCGGCTTCACGCATGTCGAACTGATGCCGGTCATGCAGCACCCGTTCGGCGGCTCGTGGGGCTACCACGTGACGTCGTACTTCGCGCCTGACTCGAGGTTCGGCGACCCCGACGGCTTCCGGCTGCTCGTCGACCGGCTGCACCAGGCCGACGTCGGCGTGATCCTCGACTGGGTGCCCGGCCACTTCGCTACCGACGAGTGGGCGCTGGCGCGGTTCGACGGCACGCCCCTCTACGAGGACCCCAACCCGCAGCGCGGCTGGCACAAGGAGTGGGGCTCCCACATCTTCAACTTCGGCCGGCACGAGGTGCGCAACTTCCTCTACGCCAACGCCCTCTACTGGCTCGAGGAGTTCCACGCCGACGGGCTCCGGGTCGACGGGGTCGCCTCGATGCTCTATCTCGACTACTCGCGCGAGGAGGGAGAGTGGACGCCGAACCAGTACGGCGGCCGCGAGAACCTCGAGGCCGTGCAGTTCC
Organism: Nocardioides sp.; assembly: GCA_003519585.1. Taxonomy (GTDB): domain Bacteria; phylum Actinomycetota; class Actinomycetes; order Propionibacteriales; family Nocardioidaceae; genus Nocardioides. Next base: position 2,809 of record DOWL01000010.1, read on the forward strand.
TCCAGGAGATGAACGCCACGGTCTACAAGCGCACCCCCGGCGTCACCACCATCGCCGAGGAGTCGACGTCGTGGCCACAGGTCACCGGCCCCACGTCCTCGGGCGGGCTGGGCTTCGGCTTCAAGTGGAACATGGGCTTCATGCACGACACGCTGCGCTACCTCTCGCGCGATCCCGTGCATCGGAAGCACCACCACGACGACGTCACCTTCGGCCTGATGTACGCGTGGACGGAGAACTTCGTCCTGCCGCTCTCCCACGACGAGGTCGTGCACGGGAAGGGATCGCTGCTGCGCAAGATGCCGGGTGACCGGTGGCGCCAGCTGGCCAACCTGCGCGCGTTCCTCGGCTTCATGTGGGCGCACCCCGGCAAGCAGTTGCTGTTCATGGGCTGCGAGATCGGCCAGGAGTCGGAATGGGCCGAGGCCCGCGAGCTGGACTGGTGGCTCCTCGACCACCCCGAGCACCTCGGCGTGCACTCACTGGTCCGTGACCTCAACACCACTTACGCCGACTCCCCCGCCATGTGGCAGCTGGACGACGACCCGGCCGGATTCCAGTGGATCGACGCCAACGATGCGGGCCGCAACGTCTTCTCCTTCATCCGCCGCGGCGGCGACGCCCCCGACCTGGTCTGCGTCTCCAACTTCGCGGCCATTCCCCACGAGAACTACCGGCTCGGTCTCCCCTCGGTCGGCGCCTGGGACGAGGTGGTCAACACCGACGCCGAGTCCTACACCGGCTCCGGCGTCGGCAACCTCGGCGGCATCACCGGTGTCGAGGGCGACCACCTGGGCCAGCCGGCGTACGCCGACATCGTGGTCCCGCCGCTGGCCACCGTGTGGTTCCGAGCCCGCACTGACTGAGCTTGCGGTCAGCCAACTAGCCTGACGCCTGTGAGCGATCCGACCGGAGTCCGCGTGACCACCGTGGGTGATGGCGTGGCGCGGCTGGAGTGGCCGGACGGACAGCCCATCGAGGACATCCAAGCGGCGGTCGGGACGGCGCTCGCCCAGCACGCCCGAGTCGAGGCGTGGGTCGATCCCTCCGACCCAGCCGCCCACCGGCTGGCGATCTGGTCCGGGCTTCGACGCGAGGGCGTGATGCGCGGGATCAGCGTCGGGGACCAGCAGGTCGACCGCGTTGTCTACGCGCGGCTGGCCGACGATCTGCCGATCCACGAGCCGGAGGGGTTCCGGGCCCTGCTCAACTCTTTCCTGCCCCGCAAGCGCGCGATCAGCCAGATGTTGGTCCGCGACCTCGACGGGCGAGTGCTGCTGTGCCGGCTCACCTATAAGCAGGACTGGGACCTCCCGGGAGGAGTGGTCGAGGTCGGTGAGTCGCCGCAACTCGCGGTCACCCGAGAGGTCGAAGAGGAGCTGGCACTTCAGATCCCTGCCGGGCGGCTGCTGCTCACCGACTGGCTGCCGCCGTGGAGCGGCTGGGACGACGCGCTATGCCTCGTCTTCGACGGCGGCGAGCACCAGTCATCGGTGCTCGACGACATGGTCCGACAGGAGCGGGAGATCCGCGACGCAGCGTTCTGCACGGTCGACGAGGTGCGCGAACGCTGCGCCGATTTCACCGCCCGTCGGGTGGAGTCCGCGTTGGCGAACCTGTCGAGTGCCGCACCGGCCTACGTCGAGTCCGGGTCGACCTGAGCCTTCCGCTCACCCGGCAACTCGGGTTAGACATGGAGCCCACATCTGGACGCAGACGTGCACAGGGGGGCCAGGATGGTCGATCAACAGGCCGAGCAGGCGCAGCTCAAGGCGGGCGCGATCGGGTTCGTCGACTCGCTCGTCATCGGGTTGAACGCCACCTCGCCGGCGTACTCCCTGGCGGCGGTGATCGGTCCCATCGCGGCGCTGGTCGGCGTCTACGCGCCGGGCGTGCTGCTGGCGTCGTTCGTGCCGATGGCGCTGATCGCCACCGCGTTCCTCTACCTCAATCGCGTCGACCAGGACTGCGGTACGACGTTCAGCTGGGTCACCCGCGCGATGGGTCCATGGTTCGGCTGGCTCGGCGGCTGGGCCATCACCATGACCGGCGTGCTGGTCATCGGGTCGCTGGCCGACGTCGGAGTCAGCTTCACGCTGCTGACCTTCGGCCTCGACGACGCCGCCGAGAACGCGTGGATCCGGATGCCGCTCGCGATCGGGCTGATCATCCTGCTCACCTGGATCTGCATCCTCGGCACCGACATCTCCGCGCGGCTGCAGAACGGGCTGATCCTCGGTCAGGTCCTGGCCCTGATCGCGTTCGCGGTGGTCGCGATCGCCAAGGCGGTCGGCGACACCAGCCCGCTGGCGCCGATCGACCCGTCCCTGTCCTGGCTCAACCCCTTCGGTGCCGGCGGCGCTGCCTTGACGTCGGGGCTGCTGCTAGGCGTGTTCGCCTATTGGGGGTGGGAGTCGGCGGTCAACCTGAGCGAGGAGACCACCGACGGCAACAGCACCCCCGGCCGCGCCGCGGTGTGGTCGACGGTGATCCTGGTCGGCACCTACGTCTCGGTCGCCATCGCCGTCGTCGCGTTCGCCGGCACCGAGTGGCTGTCCACGGTCGGCGCGGAGGAAGAGGAGTTCACCTTCGCCGAGCTCGCCGATCTCGCCATGGGCGACTGGAGCTGGGTGCTGCTCCTCGCGGTCGCCACCTCGGCGATCGCCTCGACCCAGACCACGATCATCCCGGCCTCCCGGACCGGCCTCTCGATGGCCCGGCGCTACGCATTGCCGCCGCAGTTCGGACGGATCGACCCCCGGCATCGCACCCCGGCCGTCAGCACCTGGTGGGTCGCGGGGATCGCCATCGTCTGGTACGTCGTGATCTACCAGCTCAGCGCCAACGCGCTGTTCGACTCACTCACAGCTCTCTCGCTGCTGATCGCCTTCTACTACGCCCTGACCGGCGTCGCCTGCGCGATCTACTACCGCAAGCACCTCACGGAGAGCGCCAAGAACCTGTTCCTGATCGGGATCGGCCCGCTGGTCGGCGCGGCGCTGCTGGTCTGGCTGCTGGTGCTCTCGGTGCGCGACATGTCCGACCCGGAGAACTCCTACAGCGGTCAGTCGTGGTTCGGCGTCGGTCCACCGCTCGTGATCGGCATCGGGATCTTCCTGGCCGGGCTGGTGCTCATGTTCGTCTGGCGCAGCCAGGACCGGCGCTACTGGCAGGAGCGCGCCGGACTTCCCGACCCCGACGTGGTCCACGGCGTCAAGGCCGCGGCCGGCGATCCTGACGGACTGGAGGGCTGACCCGTGGCGGTGGTGCTGGGGTACGACGAGTCACCGGGCGCGGTGGCTGCCCTCGAGGTCGCGATCGAGGTGGCGTCGCGGTACGGAGAGGAGCTGGTGCTCGTCTACGGCGCCGCTCCGCCCGGTGGGATGGGCGAGGAATTCCGCTCGCACCGGGAGGCGCTGCGGGAGCTGGGCCGTACCGCCACCGGGCACGCGCTCGAACGTGCCGAAGCCGCCGGGGTGACCGCGCGCGTGGAGCTCGTGGACGCCAAGCCCGCGGAGGCCCTCGTGCACGTCGGCGACGCGGTGGACGCGACGGTGATCGTGGTCGGCACCGCCGGCGAGAGTCCGTTCAAGGGCGCGATCCTGGGCTCGACCTCGCACAAGCTGCTGCACCTCGCGAATCGGCCGGTGCTCTGCGTCCCGGTTTGATACCCCGGCGAGTCTCAGCCCCGAGTCCGCGGGCGAGGCCAACGCTCGCGAAAGACGCCCGACTCGAAGTCAGAACAGCGCGCTGGCCAGCGCCTGCCGGCCCTTGAGGACGCGAGGGTCGTCGTTGCCGACCGCGGCGAACAGGCCCAGCAGGTGCTCGCGGGCCTGGTTGCGATCATCACCCTGCGAGCGGCGTACGGTCTCGACCAGCCGGGTGAACGCCTCGTCCACGCGACCGTCGAGCAGGTCGAGATCGGCAGCCAGGGTCTGGGCGGCGACGTCGTCGGGGCTCGCGTCGGCGGCCTGCCGGGCGGCGGCCGGGTCGGCGTCCTGAGAGCGCTGGAGGACCCGGGCCATCGCCAGCCCCGCGGCCGCCTCGCTGTCGGCCGGGTTGGCGGCGATCAGCCGCTCGTACTCCGTGACCGCGGTGTCGAAGTCGTTGCGGGCCAGCGCGTCCTCGGCCGGAGCGTAGCGCGGGTCGAGCTGCGCCTCGTCGTCGTCGCCCTCGCCGCCTCCTGGCGCGGCCTGGCGCGGCTGGTGCCGGCCGGTGATGCCCTGAGTGGTCAGCTGTTGCATGACCTGGTTGATCGCCGTACGCAGCGCGTCGAGGTCGAGCACGTCCTGGATCAGCGGCTGCGGGCGGCCGTCGATGACCGCGAACACGAACGGCACCGTCTGAAGCTGCACGGCCTGCGCGATCGCGGGCTCGGCGTCGACGTCGACCAGCCCGGCGAGGAAGCGGCCCTCGAACTCGCCGGCCACCTGGGCCAGGTCTTGCGCCATCTGCGCGCTCTCGGGCAGTCGGCTCGCGGAGTAGAACGCCAGCAGCACCGGCGCCGTCAGGGACGCCTCGATGGTGGCCTGGAAGTTGTCCTGCGTGACCTGCAGCGCGTACGACGAGCCGGCCAGCGGCGAGGAACCGCCGCCCGTCGCTCCACCACCGGCGGGCTGCTTGAGTCCGGACAGGTCGATCGCGCCGGGGCGCGAGAACGGCTGCTGCGACATGTGGCAATCCTAGAGACGGCGCCGCGGGCCGATCACCGGGCCCACCGATAGATCTGCCCGTCGCGCACCTCGACCTCGGTGGCCGGCTTGGGCGTCGGCACCTGCTGCAGGTGGCGCAGCACGTTGGTCCGGCCGCGCAGCGCGAGCTCCCCGTCGCGCCAGTGGAGGTAGGGGTGCAGCAGCGGCCGCAGCTCACCCCACTCCTGAGCGTCGATGGCCGCCCAGACCGCCGCGGCCGGCACGGGCAGCTCCGGGAGCTCGTGGAGCATCTTGGGCGTGCACATCCGCCAGGCATCCACGACCAGCTCGCGCATCTCCTCCTGGTCCAGCCGGTGGAGGTGGGCGCAGACCCACTGGTAGCGGAGGTCGCTCGTCGGTGGCAGGAAGAAGGTCTCGGGGTCGGACTCGATCAGGCCGTCGCGCTCGGCCTTGGGGAAGCCGAAGCCCATCTCGGCCTCGTCCCTGCTGAACGCCACGAAGACGATCTGACCGACCTTGAGCTTCCAGCGGTGGTTGACCATCCGCTCGTAGGCGCGCGGCAGTGCCAGCCCCACCGCGCGTACGTCGTCCGCTGTGACCATCTGGCGAACGCTAGTAGCGAGCGCCGACAGCCCCCGGGGGGTTCGAGACAGGTTCAGCGGTGGACGCGGGGGCCTCGGAGGCCGACCACCTGGACCACGCGCTGGATCTTGAGATCGCGCTCGTCGGCCCGGCCGACGTACCGGATCTCGCGCAACCCCTGGTCCTGGGCCGCGGACTCGAAGGTCAGGTGGCCGTAGCCCAGGATCCGCCCCAGCACCGGCTTGTCGACGGTGATGTCGAGGATCCGGCTCAGCGGCATGGTGGCGCGGTGCGTCGAGAGGACGCCGTGCAACCGGAAGACCCGCATGTTGGTGACTACGAAGCACTCGCGGCGCTCGCGGATGGTCCGCCACGACGAATGCAGGCAGAGCAGGAGCCCGACGAGCACCAGCCAGCCGCCGGGGTCAGCGGGCTCGATCACGAAAGTGCCGACGAACATCAGCACCACCGCGACGACGAGTTCGAGGACCGGCAGCACGTAGACGACCCAGTGCCGGCGTACCTCGTCGACGACGACCTCGTCCTCGTCCCGGAGCAGGAATCGGCCGACGTCCGGCTCGGTGATCCGCGCGAGCACACTCACCCGCGGCTCAGAGGTCGCCGAGGAACGCGATGACCGAGTTGAACAGCTTCTCGCCCCAACCGGACACCGCCTCACCCGTCGACTGGGTGAAGCCGGCCAGGCCATGGGGATCGGTGAACAGCCAGAAGCCGAAGAAGACCACGACCACGGCGAGCACGCCCTTGTTCATGCGGGTCCGTCCTGTCGTGCGGGGAAGCGGGCACAGGTACGTGTCTCTTGTTACCAGAGTTGCTGGTGTGTTCTCCACGTGACGCGCCGGGACGGCTCCGCGTCCTCAGGTCGCCAGTCGAATGTGGGGAGTCGCTCCCGATGCGGGCAGTCTGGCTCCCCGGCGAAGCTCACGGCATGACGAAGTCCGCCGCGTGGCCCCAGGGCGCACCCCGGGTCGGGGATCGTGCCCAGCTGAGTCGCACCGTCTCGGAGGCCGACATCGCGCTGTTCACCGAGCTCAGCGGCGATCGGAATCCACTGCACTACGACCACGACCGGGCCGCCCGGACCCGGTTCGGAGGGATCGTCGTCCAGGGCGGGGTCACCAGCGCGATCCTCAACGCGGTGGTGGCCGAGCGCCTGCCCGGTCCCGGCTCGGTCTTCCTGGAGACGCACTGGCGCTTCCTCGCGCCCACGCGGCCCGGCGACACGATCAGCGGCGAGGTCGAGGTGATCGCGGTCCGCGACGACAAGCCGGTCACGACGCTCGCCAGCAGGGTGGTCCGCCAGGACGGTGTCGTCGTGCTCGACGGGACCGCCGTGTGCTGGACGATGGACGTGACGTCATGAGGCGCTACGACGTCGTGGTGGTGGGCGGGCGGTGCGCCGGCGCGGCGACCGCGATGCTCCTCGCCGACGCCGGTCACGACGTGGTCCTCGTCGATCGCGCGGGGCTGCCCAGCGACACTGTGTCGACCCACTCCCTGGCCCGCGGGGGCGTGGTCCAGCTCCAGCGCTGGGGGCTGCTCGAGGAGCTGCTGGCCAGCGGGGCTCCCGCGCTCCGCACCGCGACCTTCCGGCGGTACGACGCCGACGCGCCGGCCCCGGTCCGGCTCACGATCAAGGATCGAGCGGGGGTGGACCACCTGCTGGCGCCGCGCCGGCACGTGCTCGACGACCTGCTCCTGCGGGCGGCGGTGCGCGCCGGCGTCACCGTCATGGACCGCACGCGGGTCCGCGAGCTGCTGCGCGACGACACCGGACGGGCGGTCGGCGTACGGGCGACGGATCGGCACGGACGGACCGTCGAGCTCGGCGCCCGCTGGGTCGTGGGAGCCGACGGCGTCCGCTCCCACGTCGCGAAGCTCGCTGGAGCCGCGGTGATCGAGCGGCACGCTGCGGGCGGCTCGTGCTTCTACACCTACGTCGGCGACGTGGACTGGGACGGGCTCGAATTCCACGTGGCAGAGGGCTTGTTCGCCGGCGTGTTCCCGACTCACCGCGACGCGGCCTGCGTGTGGATCGTCCAGCCCTCCGGCGCCGCGGTGCCGGCCGCACCGGGTGGGCGCCTCCGCGCCTGGCTCGAACTCCTGCGCGACCGGGCCCCGGAGCTCGGCGCGCGCGTGGCGGCCGGCACCGTACTCGAGCCGGTGCGCGGCGCCGTCGGACTCCCCCAGCACCGCCGCCAGATCCACGGCCCCGGCTGGGCGTTAGTGGGAGACGCCGGCTACCACCGCGACCCGATCACCGCGCACGGGATCACCGACGCCTTCCGCGATGCCGAGCTGCTCGCCGGCGCGCTCGATCACGCGTTGCGCGACCAGACGTCGGCGGACGCCGCGCTCGCGGCGTACCAACGGGGGCGTGACGAGGCGGTCGCCGACACCTTCCGGCTCACTCGCGCCCTCAGCGCCTTCCCGCACCCGGAGGAGTTCCCCCGCCTGCAGGGCGAGCTC
>DOWL01000010.1:10671-10822 GCA_003519585.1 Nocardioides sp.
CCCGCCTGCAGGGCGAGCTCAGCCGGGCCCTCGACGTCGAGGCCACGGCCCTCGCAGCCCGCCCACCGCGGAGCACCCACACCGAACAAATGAGAACCGGATGAACCACCTGACCGAAGCCCGCGCAGGCTTCCTCGCCCCTGCACCCCTC
>DOWL01000068.1:0-162 GCA_003519585.1 Nocardioides sp.
CCACCGGGCCGAAGGTCTCCTCCTGCGCGAGCAGCATCGACTCGTCGGCACCCTTGATGACGGTCGGCTCGAAGTAGAGCCGCGAGTCGTGGCCGGTCTCGGCCCGCCTCCCCCCGAGCACGACCTCGGCGCCCTTGTCGACGGCGTCGGCGACGTGCGCCT
>DOWL01000068.1:294-4686 GCA_003519585.1 Nocardioides sp.
GTGCGCCTCGACCTTGACCAGCGCCGCCTCCTCGACGAGCGGGCCGACGTCCGTGCCGTCGTCGAGCGCATTGCCGACGGTGAGCTCGGCGAAGGCGGCCGCGAGCCGAGCGCTGAACTCGTCGGCGACCGCCTCGTGCACGAAGAACCGGTTGGCCGAGACGCAGGTCTGGCCCATGTTGCGCAGCTTCACGGCCATCGCCTCGCGGTGGGCGAGCTCGAGGTCGGCGTCCTCGAAGACGATGAACGGCGCGTGTCCGCCGAGTTCGAGGCTGACCCGCTTCATCGTGTCGGCGGCGCCGCGCATGAGGATCTTGCCGACCTCGGTGGAGCCGGTGAAGGAGATGGCCCGGACCCGGCTGTCCTCCATGAAGACGGCGCTGACCCTGGGCGCGTCGTTGGACGGCGCGAGCTGGAGCACGCCGGGTGGGAGCCCCGCGTCGTGGAAGACCCGGGCGATCTCCAGCGCCGAGAGCGGGGTGAGCTCGGCGGGCTTGACGATCATCGTGCAGCCGGCCGCCAGCGCTGCGCCGAGCTTGCGCAGGATCTGGAGCGAGGGGAAGTTCCACGGCGTGATGCAGGCGGTCACGCCGATCGGCTGCTTGAGCGTGATGATCCGCTTGGCGCTGGTCGTGGCCGGGATGGTCATACCGTGGACGCGGCGGGCCTCCTCGGCGAACCAGTCGATGAACCCGATGCCGTACTGCAGTTCGCCGATGGCCTGGACGACCGGCTTGCCCTGCTCGCGGCTGAGCAGCCGGGCCAGCTCCTCGATCCGGTCCTCGAAGATCCGGGCCGCGCGGCGCATGATGGCGGCGCGCTCGACCGCTGGCGTGGCCGCCCAGGACTCCTGGACCGCGACCGAGCCGTCGATCATCGCGCGGACGTCGTCGGCCGTGGCGTCGGCGACCTCGGCGACGAGTTCGCCGGTCGAGGGATCGGTCACGTCGAAGGTGGCCCCGTCGGAGGCGTCCCTCCACTCGCCGTCGACGAACAGCTGGGTCGGGAAGTCCACGCTGGCTCCTGCTTTCTGGTCGTGGGACCGCTTTCTGATCGTGGGACTAGGGGACGATCGCCACGCGCGCGACCGAGCGGCTCTCGCCGGCCTTGAGCGCGTCGGTGACCTCGGCGAGCGGGTACGAGCGGTCGGTGAACGCCTCGAACGGGTGCAGGTGCTGGCGCCGGGCGAGGAACCGGATCGCCTTCTGGAGGTACCACGGGTGGTAACGCAGGACGCCCTGGACGTGGACGCTCTTGCGGGTCAGGATCCCCGGCGTCATGGTCACGCTGGCCTCGGCGTTGAGGTTGCCGACCGAGGCGATCCGGCCGTTGACCCGGGCCAGGTCGATGGCCTCGACGAACGAGGCCGGGACGCCGGTGACCTCGAGGACCATGTCGGCCCCGACGCCGTCGGTCAGCTCCTGCACCCGGGCGACCCGGTCCGCCGGTTCGGGGTGGTCGGCGAGGCTGATCGTCTCGTTCGCCCCGAACCGCTCCGCGAGCTCGAGTCGCTCCTGGACGCCGTCGACCGCGATCACCCGGGCGCCGCGCTCGTGGGCCACCGCGGCGGCGTACAGGCCGAGGCCGCCGGCCCCCAGGACGACCAGGGTCTCGCCCGGCTCGATGCCGACCTGGTCGATCACGAACAGCATCTGGGCGAGGCCGCAGTTGGCGCCCGCGACGGTCGCGTCGTCCACCTCGTCGGGGACCTTGTAGAAGTACTGGCCCGGGAAGACGTAGTAGTGCGTGGCGAAGCCGGATCGGAAGTGCGGTGGGATCTCGGGCTTGATCTTCCACTCGGCGAGGCCGTTCTGGCAGAGGTTGAACTCCGAGCGCAGGCACGGCGGGCAGCGGTGGCAGGTGAGATAGTAGACCGGGACCACGCGGTCGCCGACCGCCACGGGCTGGCCGGCGAAGTCGGTGGTGACGCCCTCACCGAGGGCGACGACCTCGCCCACGAACTCGTGGCCGAGTCCGGCATCGCGCAGCAGCAGCGACTCGTAGTGCCACTGGTGGACGTCGGTGCCGCAGACGTTGGCCCGGCGCACCCTCAGCACGACGGCGCCCGGGCCCGGCTCCGGGACGTCGTACTCCTGGAGTTCGAGGGTGGCGGGCCCGACGAGCGTGGCGATCTGGCCGGTCGTCATGGCGTCAGTCAAGGTCCGGAGGCCGGGCCCTGAGTGTGCGAGTTTGCGACAGTGTTCCGGCCCTGTCGCAAAGTGGGACGACGCTCCCCCGCTCCGCGGCACCACGCTCGGCGTACTCACTCCTGAGCAACGAGGCTGCACGGAAGGACGAGCCGATGTCCCTGGGATTCGCGCGCAAGATGTGGGCGTTGGACTGTCCGACGCTGACGGTCGACTCCACGAGCCTGATGTACGGGCTCTCGGGGATGGTCACGATCCCGATGCCGTCGTTCCTCATCGAGCACCCCCGGGGGCTGGTCCTCTTCGACACCGGTATCGCGCCGGAGGCGATCACTGACCCGGTCGCGATGTACGGGCAGGAGATGGCGGACGGGTTGGGGATCGGGGGTACGCCGGACCAGGCGGTCGACAAGCAGGTCGAGGCGCTGGGCTACAAGACCTCCGACGTCACCCACGTGATCGCCTCGCACTTCCACTTCGACCACGCCGGTGGGACGCACCTGTTCCCGGACGCCAAGCACTACGCGGGCGCCGGCGAGCTGGCCTTCGCGCGGTTCCCGACCCCCATCGCGGCGTTCTGCTACATGCCCGACCAGATCGCGCGGACCGCGGGCTTCGACTGGCGCGAGGTGCCCGGGTGCGACCTCGACCTGTTCGGCGACGGCTCGCTGGTCCTCCTCTCGATGCCCGGGCACACCCCCGGGGAGCTCAGCCTCAAGGTCCGCCTCGCCTCGCGCACCTTCCTGCTCACCGGCGACGCCGTCCACCTGCGCAAGGCGCTCGAGCTCGAGTACCACTTCCCGATCGACTGGGACACCCGCGTCGCGCTCGACTCGCTGCGCCGGATCAAGCGGATCGCCGAGGCTGAGGAGGCCACGATCTGGATCACCCACGATCCCGACGACTGGAACGACCACAAGCCGGCGCCGTACTGCTACGAGTGACCGGTAGCTGAGCATGGCCATCCTCGTCGACTACCGATGCAGCGACTGCGGGACCCGCACCGAGCACTGGACATCGAGCCCGCCTCCTGGCGCGGTGTCCTGCGGCTCCTGTGGTGCCGAGAGCCGGCGGCTGTTCGCGGCCGTCGGCCTCTCGGGCACCCGCGCTCCTGTTGACGCTGTGCCCACGTCCTCCGGCTCGGCTGGCAAGGGCCCCACGATGTGCCAGCAGTATCCGCAGATCCCCGGCCTGTGCCACATGTCCGAGTCCGCGCAGCGGATGTGGGTCGCCAAGGCGACTCGGAACTCACGCGCCATCGACCGCGAGCAGGAGCGCCAGGAGAAGGCGGCCGCGATCTCGCCGCCGAAGCTGGCGGACGTGCTCACTCACCAGCATCATGAGCCGTCTTCTCACGGCGCGGTGGGTGCGCTGGACACGTAGGTGTGTCCGGTGGGTGTGGTGGTCTCGACGGTGTGGACGGGGCCGGGGCGTGGTCTTGCCTTCCAACCGAGGGCTTGTTTGGCGTAGTTGCATTCCTCGCAGGCCCCTTGGCCGTTGGCCGCACTCGTCGGTCCGCCGTCGGCGTGGTCTTCGATGTGGTCGAGGTGGCGGATCGGGGCGTCGCACCACTTGGTGCGGCAGCGTCGGTCCCTGAGCCGGAGGAACTCGGCGAGTTTGCCGTTGAAGAGCCGGCCACGCCCTTCTCCATGGCCACCAGCTCACCGGTCTTGGAGCGGTAGAGCTTCGTGATCCAGTCAGCTACGCCTTGTTCGGCATGCGCAGCGATCCACTCCCGGAGCAGGTCACCGGGTACCGAGCCGTAGCCCTCGACCTCACCACTGCCGTCACTGTCGCCGAGGAGGACGGTGTCGGGAACGACGACGTGGATGACCAGCGGCAGCTCCGCGGGACCAGTCGTTGTAGCGAGGTGGGGTGCGAGGACGCGTTGGACCAGGGTGTCGGCCATGATCGCCCCGCGAGAGCGGGTGTCACCAGCGCACTTGGCGCGGTCGGCTGCATCCAGGAGCGCTTTGTGGACCGCGACGCCGTCCTTGACCGGCAGCAGCGCACCGAACCAGGTCATCACATCCGGTGCCGGCCGCAGAGTGGTGTGCCGGTCCGCCTCGGCGCGGGCGCGGCGTGCGGCGACCGCGGCCGGGTCCAGCTTCGACGCAAGATCACGAGCCGCGCCGACCAGCTCGCGTTCGCCCATCTCCTCCAAGCGGTCCGCGTCGCCAGCAAGCTGCCGGTCGACCTCAAGGCGTTGCTCGAGAGCCAGGCAGGCGGTCTCCCGCGCGATCAGG
>DOWL01000248.1:0-1815 GCA_003519585.1 Nocardioides sp.
CCCGAAGCCCCACCCACGCCACCACCCCCGGGCGACCAAGGACCCCGCGTCACGCGCGACGAGGTGCGCGACCTGGGCCGGATCCGGCGTACGACCGGACCGGACCGCAAGCTCGCCGGTGTTGCCGGCGGCCTGGCCCGCCACCTCGACATCGACCCCGTGCTGCTGCGGGTGGCCTTCGTGGTGCTCGTCTTCTTCGGTGGCGCCGGCCTGCTGCTGTACGTCGCGTGCTGGCTGCTGCTGCCCGAGGACGGCGACCAGCGGGCGCCGCTGCACCTCGACGAGCGGAACCGCACCTTCGCGCTGCTCGGCGTCGGAGCGCTGGCCCTGCTGGCGCTGCTCGCGAGCTCGATCGGCAGGTGGGACTTCCCGTGGCCCATCGTCGCGGTCGCGGTCCTCGCCCTGATCGTGCTCACCGTGCTCGATCGAGACAAGTCGCCGCGGCCGACGGCACCGCCGGTGCCGCACGCGCCGGACCCGGTGAGCGGCCAGTTCGTCCCCGCTGCCCCGGGCGTGCCGGTGGTCGCCCCGCCGCCGTACCAGCCGCGGCCCCGCAACCCGCGCAAGCGCGGCCCGATCCTGTTCCTCTTCTCGATGGCATTGGCCGCGCTCGGCATCGGCGTGCTCGCCATCCTCGACCTCGCCGGCGCTCCGATCCCCGATCCTGCCTACCCGGCGGTCGTGGTCGCCGTCTGCGGCGTCATGCTTCTGCTCGGCGCCTTCTGGGGCCGCGCGGGCGGCCTGATCGTCGTCGGGCTGATCGCGTCGCTGGCTCTGGCCGGCGCCACCGCCGCCCAGGACGTCGACAGCAGCGACATCACCCGGCGGCCGCTGTCGGCCGCCGACGTACCCACCAGCCTCGACACGTCCGCGGGCGAGATCGTCCTCGACCTGCGCTCCGTCCAGGACCTGGCTGCGCTCGACGGTCGCGAGGTCGACATCGACGCCGACTTCGGCCGGATCGAGGTGCTCGTCCCCGAGGGGCTCAGCGTCTCGGTCGATGCGACCGTCGACGGGCACGGCCACATCGCGCTCTTCGGCAGCGAGCGCGGCGGCATCGGCATCAGCGACTCGACCCGTCACGACGCCGGCGTCGGCACCCCCGAGCTCGACCTCGACCTCAATGTCCAGGTCGGCGAGATCCAGGTTCACCAGCAGGAGGCCCTCCGATGAGCAACCCAATGAGCACCACCGACACGGACACCTACACCGGCCGGCACCCGGTCAACATCGGGCACCTGGTGATGGGCCTGGCCTTCGTCGGCATCGTCGGGATCTGGGCACTCGTCCAGACCGACACCGTGACCGGCGACGACGTCCGCTGGCTGCTGCCGATCCCCTGGGTCGTCGCGGGCGCGGTCGGCCTGGCCGTCACCGCGATCACCGGCTCCCGGCGGCACGCGGTACGGCAGGCCGGCTGGGTCGGATCGAGCACCGAGCCCGGCACCGCACCCGGCTGGGTCGGCGAGCAGCCCACCACAGCTGAGCAACCCACCGCAGTCGAGGAGACCGCACCCATCACCGCGCAGCCGGAGCCCGAGGCGGCCGAGGCGACCGAGCAGACCGAGCTGACCGAGAGCTCCGAGAACCCTGAGACCCCCGAGGAGAAGCCATGACCACTGACCCCACCAACCAGCAGGCCGACCAGCCGCCGAGCCAGCCCACCGCCCAGCCGACGCCGCCGCCGGCCAGCCCGAACGCCGACCAGCAGTACGCCTCCTTCGCCAGCGGATCGGCCAGCGGGTGGGCCAGCGGGCCGCGCCGCCTGGTGCGCCGTACCGACGACAAGATGCTCGGTGGCGTGTGCGCCGGGCG
>DOWL01000248.1:1901-2366 GCA_003519585.1 Nocardioides sp.
TGCGCCGGGCTGGCCGACCACTTCGGGATCGACCGGACCTTGGTCCGGCTGCTCGCGGTGGTGGTCGCGGTCCTGGGCTTCGGTTCGGTCATCATCGCCTACCTCGTCGCCTGGTTGATCGTCCCGAAGGACGTGGATGTGTACTCGGCTACGCCGACCCCGGCGCAGCAGCCGCAGTTCGGCCCCCAGCACGCCCCTCAGTACGGCCCGCAGCACGGCTGAGCCGCTCGGCGGCCCAGGCGTCACGGACCAGCAGAGTCGTGTCCGGGTGGTCGGTGAACAGCCCGTCGATCCCGGCGTCCAACAACACCCGGATCTCGGCGTCGACCAGCTCCGGCCCACCCGGGTCGTCGTCTCGGACCGTCCAGCCCAGCACCTGCAGGCCCGCCAGGTGGGCGTCGTCGACGAGCGCCGGCCGGGCCAGCAACCGGGCACGGCCCACGCCGAGCGCGTCGGCGTAGCGGG
>DOWL01000248.1:2499-7046 GCA_003519585.1 Nocardioides sp.
GCCGAGCGCGTCGGCGTAGCGGGCCACCGCCCGCAGGCCGTCGTGGCTGCACAGGTCGTCGTAGGTCGTCGGGTCGCCGAGCGCCACCAGATCCGCCGGCGCGCCGGACGACTCGATCAGCTGCACCAGCGGCAGGTCGGTCCGGTCCCGCAGCCGGCGCAGGTTGCCGGTCTCGAACGACTGCAGCACCACGCCGGAGTCCCGACGGTCCAGCCCGTGGTCACGCAGTGAGGCGAGCACGGCGTCCTCGAGCGGCAGTCCGATCGAGGCGAGGTACGACGAGCGCTTGAGCTCGATGTTGAGCCCGACCTCGCGATCCCAGCGCCGCGACTCCTCGGCCACCAGGAGCAGTAGCTCGTCGAGGGTCAGCACCTCGCAGCAGCCGTTCCAACGGGTGTTGCGGGGCCGGCGTTCGGGGAGCCGCTCGACCGCCCGCAGGGACTTGAGCTCGGCCAGGGTGAGGTCCTCACAGAACCACCCGCTGACCTCGCGGCCACCGACCTGTTTCACGGTGTGCCGATCGGCCAGTTCGGGATGGGCGGCCACGTCGGTGGTGTCGCTGAGCTCGGTCTCGTGACGGAGCACGGCGACGCCGTCGCGGGTCATCACCACGTCCGGCTCGACGGCGTCGGCGCCGAGGGCGATGGCCAGTCGGTAGGACGCCTGCGTGTGCTCGGGTCGGTAGCCCGGCGCACCCCGGTGGCCGATCACCGACGGCAGCATCCCTCTCCTCACCCTCCGACGGTGAGCGGGCCAGGTGACTCGACACCAGGTTCGACATGAACTCCGAGTGACCGCTGGACGTGAGGTTGGCTGTTGTTTGATGGGGCCATGTCCATCCCCACGCTCGGTCGCCTCGAGTCCCTGCCTGCCTTGGAGCATCCCGAGCTGCTGGCGCCGCCGGTCCTCGCTGCCCTCCAGGGCTGGGAGCACGGCTCGGAGCTGGCCGTGGTCGAGATCGACCCGGAGGTCGCCGACACCGCCGCCATGAGCGAGGCCTACGACCTCGGGATGGACACCGGCGCCAACTGCGTCGTCGTCGGCGGACGCCGCGAGGGAGTCGAACGGGTGGCCGCCTGCCTGGTCCGGGCCGACACCCGCGCCGACGTGAACACCGTGGTCAAGCGGGCGCTCGACGTACGCAAGTGCTCCTTCCTGCCGATGGACCGGGCGGTGGAGGAGTCGGGCATGGAGTACGGCGGCATCACCCCGGTCGGCCTCCCGTCGTCGTGGCGGCTGCTGGTCGACTCCCGGGTCCTCGACATCGACGTCGCGGTGATCGGCTCCGGCGTCCGCCGGTCCAAGCTGCTGCTGCCCGGCCGGCTGGCGGCGGCCCTCCCCGGCGCCGAGGTGGTGGAGGGGTTGGCGAGCTGATGGCGGGGCAGGAGTCCGAGCCGGGATCGGGGCAGGCGTCGGCCCGCAACGAGACGGAGGCCGAGCGCGAGGATCGGCGATGGGACGACATGCTCCAGGAGCTGCGCGTCATCCAGACCGGGGCGCAGCTCACCGGGGGTTTTCTGCTCACACTGCCGTTCCAACAACGGTTCGCCGAGCTGACCGACCTCCAGGAGGGGGTCTACCTCGGTCTCGTCGTGCTCGCGGCTCTGGTGGTCGCACAGGTGCTCACCCCGATCGCGATCCATCGTCGACTCGCGGGGCAGCACGTGAAGGGCACCCTCATATCGGCGGCCCACGTCGTCATGCAGGCGGTGCTCGTCTCGCTCGCGGTGCTCGTGGTCGGCACCACGATGTTCATCTTCGACGTGGTGCTCGGCGGCGCCCCCGCACTGGTGGCAGGTGCTGCGCTGGGCCTGGTACTGGTCGCACTGCTCGTGGTGGTCCCCCGGGCGTTGGTCCGCTGATGCGACGGGTCGTCATGCTCGCGGCAGCTGTCGCGCTCGCACTGTCCGTAGCCGCCTGCAACGGGGACGATGACGGCACTACGAGTGCTGCCGGCGGACCGGAGCCGAGCCCCACCAGGTCCCTCTTCACGCTGACCCCCGTGCCCCTGCCGCCCAAGCCGCCACCCAGCGGGAAGCTGATCGCCGACATCGAGCAGTCGTCACGCGACGGCGCGGCCAACCAGTTCCAGGTCTGGGTCGACAACGACACCGACCGCACGATCACCCCGACCCGGGTGACCTACACCGACGGCCGGTTCCGCACTCCGCTCGAGGCCACTCGGCTCCGCGAGATCCCGTCCCAGGCGCGGCGAGGGTTCCAGATCGCGCAACCCGACCGGCCTGCATGCGACAGCTCCGCCACGGGCGGGACGGTCACCGTCGACTACCGCGTGGACGGCGAGCGCCGTACGGCGACCGTGCCGGTCTCCGACGAGGCGGACGTGATCGAGCGGATCGCCTCGGCGCGCTGCCTCGAACTGGAAATAGAGCAGGTCGCCCACCTGAGCTGGGCCGACGAGGTGACCGCCACCGGCGACGGTGGCAAGGGGTCGGTCGGGACCATGACGCTCGTCATCGACACCACCGGGAAGCCCGGCCCGACGCTGGTCATCGACAGCATCGCCGGCAACCCGGTCCTCTCCCCCGGTGAGCACGGCGTCTACGACGCCGCGCTCACGATCACCGGCGACCAACCCTCCCAGCGGGTGCCGGTGCCGGTCCGGCCGAGCCGCTGCGACGCCCATGCGTTCGGGGAGTCGGGGAGCTTCAACGCCTTCGCGTTCAACGTGCACATCGACGGCGAGCCGGGCCAGTTCGTGCTGCGCCTCGGACCGACAGCGTCGGTCAACGCCATCGACTACGCCAAGGCCTCGTGCGGCTTCCTCACCTCGATCGGCGGCGGCGAGGGATAGCGCCGACCCGGTCGGGAAGTCCGAGCCCCGGGCCGAGCTTGCTCGGACCGGGAGTCTGCGAGGAGATTGAGGGGCTCGGCGCAGACCCGAGCTTGCTCGGGGCTGAGCGAGCCGTCTCGAAATCAATTCGCTCGCGAAAGGTCGCGTCCGTACCCTTGAGCGAGTGCGCCGCCTCCCTCTCGACCACCCCGGGACGGCCGCCCACAGCTCGCCGGGCGCCTTCCTGCTCTGGCTGGCGCGCGGCCAGTGGCGCACCCTTGTCGGCGGGATGTGCTTCGGCATCGTCTGGATGAGCTGCCAGGCGGTGATGCCCGCGGTGATCGGCGCCGCCATCGACCGCGGAGTGGCTGCCAAGGACAGTTCGGCCTTGGTCACCTTCGCCGCGCTGATGCTCGGCATCGGCATCGTCCAGGCGTTCACCGGCATCATGCGGCACCGGTTCGCGGTCACCAACTGGCTGACGGCGGCCTACCGCACCGTGCAGCTGGTCGGCCGGCAGGCGGTCCATCTCGGCGGCGCGCTCCCGCGGAAGGTCTCGACCGGTGAGGTCGTCGCGATCGGCACCAACGACATCTCCAACCTCGGCCAGGTCATGGACGTCACCGCCCGGTTCGCCGGCGCCATCGTGTCGTTCCTGTTGGTGGCCGCGATCCTGCTCTCCACCTCGGTCCCGCTGGGTCTGCTGGTGCTGATCGGCGTGCCCTTCCTGATGCTGCTCATCGGTCCGCTGCTGCGCCCGCTCGACCGGCGCAGCGCCCACCAGCGGCATCTCATGGGCGAGCTGTCCAACACCGCCAGCGACATCGTCGGCGGGCTGCGGGTCCTGCGTGGCATCGGCGGCGAGCAGGTCTTCCACGACCGCTACGTCCGCGAGTCGCAGGACACCCGGCGCGCCGGGGTCCAGGTCGCCCGGCTCCAGTCGGTGCTCGACGCGCTCCAGGTGTTCCTGCCCGGCATCTTCGTCGTGGTGGTCGTGTGGCTGGGCGCGCGGTACGCCGTCCAGGGCCGGATCACGCCGGGCGATCTGGTCGCCTTCTACGGCTACTCCGCGTTCTTGATGATCCCGCTCCGCACCGCGACCGAGTACGCCAACAAGGTCATCCGGGCCCGGGTCTCGGCCCGCCGGGTCTGTCGGGTGCTCGCGCTGCGACCCGACCACCTCGAGCCGACCGCACCGGCCGACCCACCGCCGCCTGGAGCGACCCTCACCGACAGCCGCACCGGTCTGCGCATCCGCCCCGGCGTCGTGACCGCGCTGGTCAGCGACCAGCCCGACGAGGCGGCGGAGCTCGCCGACCGCCTCGGGCTCTGCGCCGCCGAGGTCGACGACGACGTGACGCTCGGCGGCGTACCCCTCACCGCGCTGCGCCGCGACGACGTACGTCGGCGGATCGTCGTCTCCGACACCGGGTCGACGCTGTTCTCCGGACGGCTCGGCACCGTGCTCGACAGCGGGGGCACGGGCGACGATGCCGTACGCCGGGCGCTGGACACCGCCTCGACCGAAGACATCCTGGCGGCCCTGCCCGACGGGCTCGACAGCGTCGTCGCCGAGCGCGGGCGCACCTTCTCGGGTGGCCAGCGCCAGCGGCTGGTCCTGGCTCGCGCGTTGGCCGGCGCCCCCGAGATCCTCGTGCTCGTCGAGCCGACCTCCGCGGTCGACGCGCACACCGAGGCCCGGATCGCCGCGCGGCTCGGCGCCCAGCGGTCGGGGCGGACCACGGTCGTGGTG
>DOWL01000179.1:0-11337 GCA_003519585.1 Nocardioides sp.
TGAAGACCCGGACCCTGACCCAGGTCGACGCCCTCGACGTACCCAAGCAGTCCGGTGCGACCTCGACCGGCAACTGGCTGGCCGTGCACACCAACCTCACCCGCACTTCCGCGTTTCGGACGGTGCGTGTCGCCGCCGGGCTGGAGCGCTACGACCAGGTCCGCGAAGCGATGGCCGAAGGGCGGGTCCACGCCGAGCAGGTCGAAGTCATCGTCCGCGCACTCGACGACCTCCCCGACGACCTCGACCCCAACCTGGTCGAGGAAGCCGAGGGCCACCTGATCACCGAAGCGAGCCGGTTCGACGCGGTCGGGTTGAAGAAGCTCGGCCGACGACTCCTGGAGGTCGTCGACCAGGACGCCGCGGACGCCCACGAAGCGAAGCTGTTGGAGAAGGAAGAACGCGACGCGCAGGCGGCCATGCGGCTCACGATGTACGACGACGGACACGGCAAGGTCCACGGCCGGTTCGTGCTCGATGCCTACACCGGTGCCGCACTACGCAAGATGCTCCTCTCCATCGCCGCACCCAAACACCAAGCAGCCACCCAAGGTCCGCTGGGTGAGCGCAAACCCACCGCCGAACGGATGGGACAGGCGTTCGGCGAACTGATCAACCGCTACCCGGTCGGCAGGCTCCCCCAGGCCGGCGGCATGAACGCCACCCTGGTGGTCACCATGACCCTCGACTCACTGATGGGTGGCCTCAAAGCAGCCCAACTCGACACCGGAGGCGTGATCAGCGCCTCCCTGGCACGGCGGATGGCGTGCGAGGCCGGGATCATCCCCGCCGTCCTCGGCGGGAAGTCCGAGTCTTGGATCTGGGCCGGTCGCGGCGGTTCCACTCCCGCGCGCGACGGATCGTCAAGCTGCTCGAGGTCGGTGGCTGTCAGGTCGACGGCTGCGACGCCCCACCCGGGCTGACCCACATGCACCACAAGATCGAATGGTCACAAGGCGGCCGCACCGACCTGGACAACACCATCATGATCTGCGCACCCCACCACGCCCGAGCCCACGATCCGACGTACACGCTCACCCCGATCCCCGGCGACAAGTTCACCTTCCACCGACGCACGTGAGACCGGGCTCGCCCACCGGCGGCGGTCGAGCAGGTGCCAATGTTGCGGCGGTCTCAACCACCGGTGGTCGAGGTTGAAACCCGGTACGCGCTACCGCGCACGCTCGGACTCGATCGGCGCAGTCGACGCCGGCACGCGGCAGGGCTGAGGCGCGCCGTCGCAGCACGGCTCGATGTAGAGGCAGGACGGGCAGCGGTTGTGCGCCTGTTCGGCGTACATCTGGACTCCGCAGAACGGGCACGGCAGGTCGAGGGCCACGGGCGCCAGCATGCCCCCGCCACCGGACCTCGGGCAGCAGGACACGCCGCGGTCAGGAGAGCCCGAGCGCCTCGGTGAGCTCGTCGGCCAGGGACGCGGCGTAGATCGTGGTCAGGTGGCCGCGGTCGCGGTACGGCAGCACGTCGCCGATCACGGCCGGGCACGAACCGTCCCAGCAGATCCATGGGGTCGGGTCCACCACCGGCGTCCCGGTCGCGGCCGCGGCGGCCACTGAGATGTCGGCGTCGTTCACCGAGGCCGCGAGGGGCGTGAACAGACAGTCACCGAGGTTGTTGCCGCTCTCGGTGAGGCACTCGTCGGGCAGTTCCTCGGACTTGGGTATGTCGCGCAGGAGCACCGCACGGTCGGTCAGCGGAGCCAGCTGGGTGAACAGATCGACGTAGCCGGCCTGGGTCGCCGCGTCGACGTCCTCCTTGGGCACCCGGTTGCCCTGGTCGTCGTACAGCACCGGGTTGGGTCCGCTCGAGGAGACCACGACCAGATCCGGGTGGATGGTGCGGATCTGGTCGAGAGCCCAACTCCGGAAGTCGTCGCACTCCTGCCACAGCGGCGAGCCCGGCACCAGCTCACCGACGCTGACCAGGGAGGCCGCGCAGTTGGGCTTGACGAAGTAGTACGTCGTGTAGCCGAGCTCCTCGCCGATCTTGTCGAACG
The DNA here is from genome assembly GCA_003519585.1 of Nocardioides sp. GTDB lineage: Bacteria > Actinomycetota > Actinomycetes > Propionibacteriales > Nocardioidaceae > Nocardioides. The sequence continues at coordinate 2,015 of DOWL01000179.1, forward strand.
CGGGGATCCACATCCGGCCGTGGCTGTTGCCGAAGACCACGATCGAGCGATCCGCATCGGGATCGCCGCGTGGGCAGAGCTCGCGCGAGTCCTTCTCGTAGTTGCAGGCGCCGACGTCGGGCTCGTCGTCGCGCACGGTGAGGATGTCGGGCTGGAGCTCGCTCGGGATCGCCATGTCGTGCCGGGCCGCGATCACCGAGGCCTGGACCAGCGCGATGGTCGGGTCGGAGTCCAGGTCGAACTTCGAGGGGTCCTTGACGCCGAACTCCTGCAACGTGATCGGCGGGTTGTCACCGTACGCGCCGGAGGAGTACTCGCTGTAGTAGCGGCCGCCCAGCGCCCCTGCGACCACCACCGCGACGGCGGCGGGGTAGAGCGCGAGCGCGCGCCTGGTCGGGAACCGGATCGGCGACCGGAACGGCTGCTCGACGAGGCGGTAGGTGAGCGCCGAGAGCACGAACACCACGACCAGGCAGACGGCGGTCCGCCACGGGCCGAGCGTGCCGACCTTGCGCTCGGCGATGATCAGCACCGGCCAGTGCCACAGGTAGAGCGAGTAGGACCAGTCCCCCACGATCCGCATCGGTCGGACCCCGAGCGCCCGGACCGGCCAGGGATGCGGGGCATGGAAGCCGGCCCCGGCGAGCAGCACCAGCGCCGAGCCGACCACGGGTACAGCGGCCGCCGAGCCCGGGAACGGCGTCTGCTCGGTGTAGTAGACGCAGGCGATGCCGATCAGCACCAGCCCGGTCAGGCAGAGCAGCCCTCGGGCCGCCGAGTGCAGCCGCCGGGCCACCGGCTCGGCGATCAGCGCAACCAGCGCACCGAGACCCAGCTCCCACGCGCGCGCCGTGGTGGAGAAGTACGCCGCGAGCGGATCGGAAGTCGTGCTGATCAGCGACCACACGAACGACGCACCGGTCACCACCAGGAGTACGGCGAACACCAGCCGCTTCGGCAGCGCGCGACGCCCCGCCACGAGGACCAGCACCAGGAGCAGCGCCGGCCAGACGAGATAGAACTGCTCCTCCACCGACAGCGACCAGTAGTGCTGCAGCGGTGACGGCGGCTCCTCGGCCGCGAAGTAGTCGGTGCCGACCGCCGCGAAGTGGATGTTGGCGGCGAAGAAGATCGCCCAGAGCGCGTCCTGGACCACCACGCGCAGGTCGACCGCGCTCAGCCAGATCGCCGAGGCAATGATCGTCGCGATGATCACCAGCGTCGAGGCCGGCAGGATCCGCCGGGCCCGGCGGGCATAGAACCCCGGGATGGAGATCCGACCCGAGCGCTCCACCTCGCGGAACAGCAGCTGGGTGATGAGGAAGCCCGAGATCACGAAGAACACGTCGACGCCGACGTACCCGCCGGGCACGTACGGGATCGAGGCGTGCGACGCGATCACGGTCAGCACCGCGATCGCGCGCAACCCCTGGACGTCGTCCCGGTGCGCGAGCGCCGGGCCGTGGGACGGTTGGCTCACGGCGTCCCGGTCGAGTTGGCGGCGACCGTGCCAGGGGACGGCGAAGGCTGGCCGGTCGGCGCGACGTACGCCGGGTCAAGATGGATCTGGGCCTCGAGCTCGTCGGTCAGGAAGCCGGCGTAGCTCTGGCTGATGTGGGTCCGGTCGCGGTGCGCGATGTAGTCACCGACCACGCTGGGGCAGAGTCCGTCGGCGCAGAACCAGGCCGCGGTCTCGACGAACTGGACCCCCTTCGCCGCGGCGGCCTGGCGAAGGGAGTCGATGAAGACCAGGGAGACCTTGTCCTCCTGTGACAGGCACTTCGCGAGCGTGGCGTCGCGTTCGGACAAGCAGCGTCCCGGGTGCGTGACCACGGCCGGCGGGTCACCGATCACGATCACCCGCTGGGTGTGCGGCGCGAGGTAGTCGATCTCCCGCTCCATGCCCTCGCGGTACATCGTCGCCATCTCGTCGGTGTCGTCGACGTGGTCGCCGTCGTCGGTGGCGAAGCCGCGTCGGTTGGCCTCGGAGCCGAGGAGCACCACGTCCGGCTGCAGCTCCTCGACCTGCTCGCGCGCCCAGTCCTGGAAGGCCTCGCAGTCGGTCGACGGCCCGCCGTTGACCATCCATGGCGTCACGTCCGAGGACGGACAGCCCTCGCGGATCAGGAAGTACGCCGTGTAGCCGTACCGCTTCGCCAGCTCGTCGAGCGCCGGCACCCACTGGCGGGCGTGGGAGTCGCCGATCAGCACGAGCGTCCGGTCGCCGTCGGTGTCCCCGCGCGGACACAACGGCCGGTCACTGTTGATCTCGAAGTATTGGCACTTCCCCAGGTCGGGGATGTCGGTGCCGAGATCGAGCACCGAGGGCTTGAGGCCGGCCGGGATCTCGTAGCCGTCCTGGGCGGCCTTCACCGAGGCCTGGACCAGCGCGGCGACCTGGTCCTGCTGCGGCTGGGTCTGCCCGAACTCGGAGACCGTGATCGGCGGGCCGCCGCCGTCCAGCTCGTCCTTCACCACGGTGTTGGCCGCTGCCAGCATCGGCAGGGTCAGCAACACCACCGCGGGGTAGAGCAGCACGCCCCGGAGCTTGCGCCCCTTGAAGATCCGGGCGCGCCGCACGGGGTTCTCGACGTAGTGGTAGCTCAGCGCCGACAGCGGCACCACCAGCAGCATCAGCACGGCCGCCTGCCAGGCGGTCAGCGGGTGCCAGGCCTCGGCCACGATGATCAGGACCGGCCAGTGCCACAGATAGAGCGAGTAGGACCAGTCCCCCATCGCGCGCATCGGTCTGATCGACAGCAGCCGCTGCGGCCCCCAACCTGCGGCGTGCATGCCGCCGGCGAGCAGCGCCGCGGTGCCGACGACCGGCAGCGCGGCGGCGTACCCGGGGAAGACGGTCGTGCCGTTGTAGAGCAGCGCCGCCGCGAAGACCGCGATCAGTCCGGCCCAGGAGATCATCGCCTGCACCGACCGCTTGACCAGGATCAGGCGGGTGCTGAGGCAGGCCACGAGCGCACCCAGCGCGAGCTCCCAGGCCCGGGTGAACGGCGAGAAGTACGCCGCGACCGGATCGGTGGTGCTGTAGGAGACCGAGAAGGCGAACGAGATGCCCACGATCACGACCAGCGGCGAGACGCCGAGGTCGCGGACCCGCGGGCCGAGGCTGCGCTGCCCGACGCTGCGCCGGGCCCGCCACCCGGCGTACACGCACAGCAGCAGGACCAGCAGCGGCCAGACGAGGTAGAACTGCTCCTCCACCGAGAGCGACCAGTAGTGCTGGAGCGGCGAGGGTGGCGTGTCGTTCTGGAAGTAGTCGGTGCCGTCGCTGGCGAACTTGAAGTTGGCCAGGAAGAACGTCGCCCAGAGTGCGTCCTGGATGACACCGGTCGCCTCGACCGCGCTCAGGAACAGGATCGACGCCACGACCGTGACGACGATGACCAGCGTCGCGGCCGGGAGGATCCGGCGGGCCCGGCGCGCATAGAAGCCCAGCAGCGACGCCCGGCCGGTGCGCTCGGCCTCCGAGACCAGCAGCCCGGTGATGAGGAACCCGGAGATCACGAAGAAGACGTCGACACCGATGAATCCGCCATGGAACGGGCCGATATCGGCGTGGTCGAGGATCACCAACACGACAGCCAGGGCACGGAGCCCCTGGATGTCCTGTCGGAACCCCGGACGCATGGCCGTCATCGTAGGTCTGGACCCCACACCGGACCGCTTTGGCGTTGTTGACACTCCGAGGCACGAGGAGTGTCAACAACATCGGTGGTCGAGCAGGCCGTCCGGCCGAGGCACGAGGCCGGAACCGACCGTGTCGAGACCTCCGCAGCCTGGGCTGGGACTCAAAGACCCCGTTTCGGGAGTCACGCCGGATCTCGACAGGCTCGATCAGCGGTGGTCTGCCCCGCCGCGAACCTCACAGCGCGCTTTCGTAGAGCCCCAGGTCGCGCGCGTAGTGCTCCTCGAGCCGCGCCCGGGTGCCGGCGTCCATCTCACCTTGACGGGCCGGCGACACATTGGTCGGCTCCAGGACCGGAGGGGCGATGCCCAACTGCTCGGCCATCCACGCGGTGGCGGCCTCGAGATGCTCGTAGCGGTACATCCGGTCCACGATCACCGCGCCGGCTGCGTCCGTGACGAAGTTGCTCGACGTACCGAGCGGCACCTCGCCCGAGATCAGCCGGTCCGCGAACTCGGCGAAGGACAGGTCACCGGTCCAGTTCGGCTGTCCCGCGGCCTCGGGCCGCGCGCGGTAGCGCCACCACGACATCGCGCGCTCCAGCGGATCGCGGACCAGGCACATCGTCTCGTAGTCCGACCGCGGGTGGCCGTAGCGCTCCAGCCACGGCGCCAGCACGGTCTCGAAGGTCACCGCGCTCATGTGCTTCATCCCCGGCGGCTGCCGGAACAGGATCATCGCGTGCCGCGCGAAGTGCTTCTGCAGCGCCGTCGAGCCGGCCTTGGGCATCGACAAGAACACGAACCCGCGGTCGGCGAAGCACATCACGGGGCACATCCTGCCCGGCGGCCGTGGCTCAATCGCAGCTCTCGAGCGTCGCGTCGGTGCGGGCGAGGTCGCCGAGCCGGGCGGCCTGGTCGGTGTAGGGCAGCACCACGCTGGCGCCGCCGATGTCGCCGATGCCGCCCTGGACCACACACGTCGTGATCTTCGAGGGCTTCACCGCGGCCGCGGCGCGGGCCAAGCGGTAGAGGTCCGACGGGGAGGCGTCGGTGGCCATGTTCTCGATCGCCGAGAGCACGCCGGCCTCGATCCAGCCAGGCCGGCTCGCGCGCTCCCGGATCTTGGCCTGGATGCCCTCGAGCACCCGCTGCTGGTTGGCCGAGCGGTCGAAGTCTCCGCGCAGCAGGTTGTGCCGGATCCGGGAGAAGGCCAGGGCGAGGTAGCCGTTGAGGTGGATCTTGCCGGGCTCGAAGCCGAGCGGCTTGAGATAGGTGTCGTCGAAGTAGATCGGGTTGTGGACGTCGATCCCGCCGATGCCGTTGACCATGTTCTTGAACTTCTCGAACCGGGTCACGAACACGTAGTCGGGCTGGATCCCGACCAGGTTGCCCACCGTCTCGGCCAGCAGTTCCGGACCGCCGTAGTAGAGGGCCGCGTTGATCTTGTCGTTGCCGACGCCGGGGATGGCCACCCACGAGTCGCGGGGTACGCCGATCGCGGCAGCCGCTCCGGTCTTGGTGTTGAGCCCGATCAACTGCAGCGCGTCACCGCGCGTGTGGGTCATGTCTTCACCGGGGCGCGCGTCGGAGCCGACCGCCATGATCCAGACCACGTCGGGGCTGACGTCGACGCTCGTGGCGCTCTTGATCTTCACCAACGCCAGGTCGGTGGGCTTGACCGAGGACTCGGGGGCCACCGCGGCGCAGATCGCCACCACGAGGGCCAGCACCACGAGCTTGAGGCCGCGCCGCACGTGCCGCCGGGTCATCGCTGCTCCGCCTCGTCGACGTCGTACCCGAAGATCTTCCACTGTCCCTTCACCTTCGCGAGGTAGAGCTCACCGCGGACGCGCATCGAGGACTCCAGGTCGCCCGTGGTGTCGAAGTCGAGGTAGAAGTGCGCCGTGGCCCCCTTGGGGTGGCCCTGGACCGCGAAGACGTTGACGATCACCCGGCGCTTGGTCGCCTCGGCCGAGTCGATCTGGTCGGCGATCGCGGCGTTGGACATGATGTCGAGGTCGCCTTGGGCGTCGGCCGCCGCTCCCTCGGTGAACGTCGCGAAGGCGCCGGTGTAGTCGCTGCGGGGGAACTCGCCGAGGTAGGCGCCGTCGAAGAACGGGTCGACCACCTCGGCCACCCGATCCTTGACCCGCTCGCGGTGTACGGCGTCCAGGCGGTTGCCGACGTGTTGCAGGGTGACGAAGGTCGACACCTCCGGCGGCGCGTCGGTGGCCTGATCGGCGGTCTGCGCGTCCTTGTCGCCGTCACCTTGGATGTCGTCGCCCGAGTCGCAGCCGGCGGCGCCGAGGAGCAGCACGAGCGCGGCGACGCCGACCAGCGCCGTACGCGCCCGCGACGGGGTGACCGACCTCATGCGCACAGCCTCACACGGAGGCGCCCCTCGACCCTGCATTTGCTGGCGTGGAGGACTAACGTTGAGGAGCGAGATTCCGATGGATCTATCAAACCGACAAGCGCGTATGGAAGAGGCGAACAACGCCGTGCCCGATTCAACCTCGTCTTCCCCCTCGACGACCGCCACGGCGACCACCGTGCCGGAGGAGTTCGGAGCCAACGAGTGGCTGGTCGAGGAGATGTACGACCGGTTCCAGGCCGATCCGGCCAGCGTGGACCAGACCTGGGTGGAGTACTTCCGCTCCCACGGCAATGGCAACGGGAACGACAACGGCGCGACCAGCGGCGCCAACGGTGCGACCACCAGCACCGCTCCCGCCGACCCGAAGCCTGCGGTGAAGGCTGAGGTCAAGACAGAGGTCAAGACAGAGGCGAAGGCCGAGGTGAAGGCGCCCGCCGCGCCCGCCGTACACGTCGACCCGACCCCGACCCCCGCGCCGGTCGCCAAGCCCCGCCCGGAGTCCAAGGCCGCCGAGCCGGCCAAGGGCACCAGCAACCCGGTCCCCAAGGAGCAGCCGCCGGCCGAGCGGTCCGATGCGCGTGACGCCCCGACGTTCACGGTGCTGCGCGGCGCCCCCGCTCGTACGGCCGCCAACATGGACGCCTCCCTCGCGGTCCCGACCGCCACCTCGGTGCGGTCGGTCCCGGTCAAGCTCCTGTGGGACAACCGCATCGTCATCAACAGCCACCTGGCCCGGGCCCGCGGCGGCAAGGTCTCCTTCACCCACCTGATCGGCTACGCGCTGGTCAAGGCGCTGCGCTCGTTCCCGGAGATGAACGTCGGCTTCGAGTACGTCGACGGCAAGCCCAACCTGGTCCAGCCCGCGCACATCAACCTCGGCCTGGCCATCGACCTCCAGAAGCCCGACGGCACCCGCCAGCTCGTGGTGCCCTCGATCAAGGCCGCCGAGCGGATGGACTTCGCGGCGTTCTGGACCGCCTACGAGGACGTCGTCCGCAAGGCGCGCGACAACAAGCTGACCGTCGAGGACTTCCAGGGCACCACGATCAGCCTGACCAACCCCGGCGGCATCGGCACCAGCCACTCGGTGCCGCGGCTGATGCAGGGACAGGGCGCCATCATCGGCGTCGGCGCCATGGAGCTGCCGCCGGAGTGGCAGGGCGCTTCGGCCGAGGTGATCGCCCGCAACGCGATCAGCAAGGTGATGACCCTCACCTCGACCTACGACCACCGGGTGATCCAAGGGGCCCAGTCCGGCGAGTTCCTCAAGCGGGTCCACCAGCTGCTGCTCGGCGAGGAGGGTTTCTACGACGAGATCTTCCGGGCGCTGCGGGTGCCGTACCAGCCGATCCGCTGGGCCCAGGACATCTCCCTGACCCACGACGACGAGATCGGCAAGCAGGCCCGCATCGTCGAGCTGATCCACGCCTTCCGAGTGCGCGGCCACATGATGGCCGACACCGATCCCCTGGAGTACCGCCAGCGCAGCCACCCCGACCTCGAGGTCGAGTCGCACGGACTGACGCTGTGGGACCTCGACCGCGAGTTCGCCACCGGCTCCTTCGGCGGCGAGGGCCGCCGGTTCATGAAGCTGCGTGACATCCTCAAGATCCTGCGCGACTCCTACTGCCGCACGACCGGCATCGAGTACATGCACATCATGGATCCCGAGCAGCGCCGGTGGATCCAGGAGCGCGTCGAGCAGCCCCACACCAAGCCGCCTCGCGAGGAGCAACTGCGGATCCTGCTCAAGCTCAACCAGGCCGAGGCGTTCGAGACCTTCCTGCAGACCAAGTTCGTCGGGCAGAAGCGGTTCAGCCTCGAGGGCGGCGAGACCACGATCCCGGTCATCGACGAGATCTGCGAGGCGGCAGCTGAGTCGGGACTCGACGAGGTCGCGATGGGCATGGCGCACCGCGGCCGGCTCAACGTGCTGGCCAACATCGTCGGCAAGAAGTACTCCCAGATCTTCCGGGAGTTCGAGGGCAACATCGACCCGCGCACCGTCCAGGGCTCCGGCGACGTCAAGTACCACCTCGGCGCCGAGGGCGAGTTCGAGGCCGGCTCCGGTGACACGATCAAGGTGTCGGTGGCGGCGAACCCATCCCACCTCGAGGCCGTCGACCCGGTGCTCGAGGGCATCGCCCGCGCCAAGCAGGACGTGCTCGACCGCGGGGCCGCCTACCCCGTGCTCCCGCTGCTCGTGCACGGTGACGCGGCGTTCGCCGGACAGGGCGTGGTCGCCGAGACCCTCAACCTCTCCCAGCTCCGCGGCTACCGCACCGGCGGCACGATCCACGTGGTCGTCAACAACCAGGTCGGCTTCACCACCTCGCCCGGCTCGTCGCGCTCGTCGCTCTACTGCACCGACGTGGCCAGGATGGTCCAGGCGCCGATCTTCCACGTCAACGGCGACGACCCCGAGGCGTGCATCCGGGTGGCCCGGCTGGCCTTCGAATACCGCCAGGCCTTCAACAAGGACGTCGTGATCGACCTGGTCTGCTACCGGCGGCGCGGCCACAACGAGGGCGACGACCCGTCGTACACCCAGCCGCTGATGTACGACCTCATCGAGCAGAAGCGCTCGGTCCGCAAGCTCTACACCGAGTCCCTGATCGGTCGTGGTGACATCACGATCGAGGAGGCCGAGCAGGTCCTGCGCGACTACCAGCAGCAGCTGGAGCGGGTCTTCACCGAGGTGCGCGAGGCGACCAGCCAGCCCTCCGACTGGACGACGGTCCCCGACTACCCCGACAAGCCCCAGGGCGAGGCCGCGACCGCGGTCGTGCCCGAGGTGCTCAAGCGGATCGCGGATGCCTACGTCACCCCGCCCGAGGGCTTCACCGTGCACCCGAAGGTGATGCCCCAGCTGCAGCGGCGGGCCGCGGCGATCACCGACGGACCGATCGATTGGGGCACCGGCGAGATCCTCGCCTTCGGCGCCCTGCTCATGGACGGCCGCCCGGTGCGGCTGGCCGGGCAGGACTCGCGCCGCGGCACCTTCGTCTCGCGGTTCGCGACGATCATCGACCGGATCAACGCCGACGAGTGGACTCCGCTGTCCAACCTCACCGACGACCAGGCGAAGTTCTACGTCTACGACAGCCTGCTCTCGGAGTACGCCGCACTCGGCTTCGAGTACGGCTACTCCGTCGCGCGGCCCGAGGCGCTGACCATCTGGGAGGCGCAGTTCGGCGACTTCGTCAACGGCGCGCAGACGGTGATCGACGAGTTCATCACCTCCGGCAAGACGAAGTGGCGCCAGGAGTCCGGTGTCGTGCTGCTGCTGCCGCACGGCTAC
>DOWL01000179.1:11442-17878 GCA_003519585.1 Nocardioides sp.
TGCTGCTGCCGCACGGCTACGAGGGCCAAGGCCCCGACCACTCGTCGGCCCGGATCGAGCGCTGGCTGACGATGACCGCCGACGACGCGTTCGTGGTCGCGCAGCCCTCGACCCCGGCGTCGTACTTCCACCTGTTGCGCAGGCACTCACTCGGCCAGGAGCACCGGCCGCTGATCGTCTTCACGCCGAAGTCGATGCTCAAGCGCAAGGAGGCCGCGTCGCAGCCGTCGGACTTCGTCAGCGGCGGCTTCCGGCCTTTCATCAGCGACGCCACCGCGGACGCCCAGCAGATCGACACCTTGCTGCTCTGCTCGGGCCGGGTCACCTGGGACCTCATGGTGGAGCGCGCGAAGCGCGAGGACTCCGAGCGGTTCGCGATCGGCAGGGTCGAGCAGCTCTACCCGCGCCCGGTCGACGACATCTTGCACGAGATCGCCCGCTACCCCCACCTCAAAGCGGTGCGGTGGGTGCAGGACGAGCCGCTCAACATGGGTCCCTGGCCCAACTACGCCCTCAACGTCTGGCCGCAGGTCGACGCGACGGTCGAGCCGGTCACCCGGGCCGAGTCCTCCTCTCCCTCGGTCGGCACTGCCAAGCGGCACGCCGAGGAGCAGAAGGACCTGATGGCCCGGGCTTTTGCCTGAGCAGCAACCGCGCGAGGAACGAGCGCGCTGCGTGGGCGAAGGCAGGTAGAGCAAGCGGCGCGACTGAGCTTGCGAAGTCGCGGTCCGCGCGTCGAAACCACCGCAGGGAAGGCTGGGACCCGAGCATGTACTTCACCGATCGCGGTATCGAGGAGTTGGCCCAGCGCCGCGGCGAGGAAGAGGTCTCGCTGGCCTGGCTGGCCGACCGGCTGAGCGAATTCACCGACGTGCACCCGGAGTTCGAGGTGGCCATCGAGCGGCTGGCCACCTGGCTGGCGAGACTCGACGATCCGGAGGACTGACAGATCTCGTTCCGCAACGAGAACGTGTTCTAGGCTGGCGCCGTGACGTCGCAGACCGGTTGGGTCCAGTCCTCGATCGCGCCGGTGTCCTACCCGGCTGCGCCCTGGCCGATGGCCGGCTCCCTGTGGCTGACGCTGTTCCACCTCAAGGAGCAGGCCAACCAGCTGCGTCCGGCGGGTCTGTACGGCGCGGCGTTCGTCTCCTACGACGAGGGCAGCCCGCTGACCTATCACGAGCTCCTCGTCGCGCGGCCGGTCTCGACCGTGGAACACGGGCGCCGGGTGACCATCACCGACATCTGGGTCGACTCCCCCGCCTCCGTGGCCGGCGGACGTGAGCTGTGGGCGATCCCCAAGGGTTGTGCGACTTCTCCCTCGACACCGCCCACACCGGCCCGCTGTCGACCACCGAGTGGGGCGCCACGGTCGGGCGCACTCCGATCGCGAGCGCCCGGTTCCGCGACGTGTCGCGCGCCGTACCCCGGCTGCCGTTCAAGGGCGGCACCTGGCAGCCGGGGATCGAGGACACCGGCCTGGAGGAGCGCACCGCCACGCTGCAGGGCTCGTCGAAGGCGTTCATGGCCCGGGCGCGGTGGGATATCAACCCCGACGGGCCTCTGGGCTGGCTGGTCGGCGCCCGGCAGTTGGCGTCGTTCCGGCAGGCGTCGTTCCGGATGCTGTTCGGGTGAGCTGCGCGTCGTTCGCGTCGAACGTCGCGTACGTGCTGTGAATTCGCCGATCTGACAGCACCCTCGCGTCACTCGACGGGAGCGGCCGCCAACTGCAGGTCCATGGCCGCGATCTGCGCAGCGTTGCGGTTGACCTCGGCGAGCCGGTTGTCCGGGCCTGTCAGGAGCCCAGCCCGTCGAGGTAGTCGGTGATCCGCTCGGCCGGCCACTGCGCGTCGAGCTCGGCCGCGACGCGGTCGAGCACCTCGCCCGGCGTACCGTCCGCTGCGGTCCACGGAGACCGATCCCAACCCATGAGGTAGTCGTCGGCGCCGGTGTCGCCGAGTCGCATCGCGGCCTCGTCGATCGCTTCCTGGAACCGCGCCGCCAACTGGACTTTCGCGGTCTCGTCGCCCGCGCGGGCCGCCACCATCGACGGCAACTCACGCCATCGAGTCACCTGGTACTCCGTCACACCGTGGAGCCTAGGCCGCGCCGCTCGGCGCCCTGGAATCCGGGCAGGAGTCCCGACCGTGTCGGCGATCACTGCCAGACTCGGAGGATGCCGAAGCCGCCCAGGATCGAGCCCGACGGGCCTGTGGTGGCGCGCCTCGCGGCCATGGCGCTGGCGCTGCCGGAGGCCTACGAGGAAGACGCCTGGACCGGCGTGCGGTGGCGGATCCGGACCAAGACCTTCGCGCACGTGCTGGTCGCTCAGGAGGGCTACACCTCGGCCTACCGCGACGCCACGGGGGTCACCGAGCCCACGACCGTGCTCACCTTCCGGGCCAGCGGTGACGAGCTGCTCGCGCTCGTCCATGCCGGACATCCGTTCTACAAGCCGCCGTGGTCGCCGACGGTCGTCGGCATGGTGGTCGATGACGACACCGACTGGTCCGAGGTCGCGGAGCTGGTGACCGAGAGCTATCGGCACTGCGCGCCACAGCGGTTGGTGCGCCGCTTGGACAGTTGATCCGGTGTCAGTCCGCTTCGGCCGCGTCGGCAGCGTCATCGGCAGCCTTGCGGGAGGCGTCGCGGATCTCGAAGACCTCGGTGGCGAAGTCGCCGACCGCGGTCGCGATGTCGCGTACGGCGTTGGTCACGATCGTGGCCACCCGACCCACGGTGGTCGCCGCCGCCTCGATGGTCGCCTGGACGGCGTCCTTGCCGATCTCGGCGTCCGAGAGCCGCTCGCCGTGGTTGTCGTCCTGGGAGCCGTTGGTCATATTCACAGTCTGACCCGCTCTCCGTCAGGCCGCCAATGCGTCCTCGGCCACCCGCACCGGACCGCGGCCCTCGGACCTGCGACCCGGCAGGGCCATCCGGCAGATCTTGCGGGCGACGCTGAAGAGCTGCCGAGAGAGTCGCCCGGTGTTGTACGGCAGGTCGTAGCGCTCGCAGAGCTCGCGCACCTCGCGGGACAGCTCGGGGTAGCGCCGCGCCGGCAGGTCGGGGAACAGGTGGTGCTCGATCTGATGCGAGAGGTTGCCTGACATCACGTGGAAGAGCGGGCTGCCGGTGATGTTGGCCGAGCCGAGCAACTGGCGGTAGTACCAGTGCCCGCGGGTCTCGTCCTCGCACTCCTCCTGGGAGAACGTCGCGACGCCGACCGGGAAGTGGCCGCAGAAGATGATGTTGAACGCCCAGATGTTGCGCACCAGGTTGGCGGTCGCGTTGCCCGCGAGCGTGAGCGGGAACAGCGGCCCGGTCAACGCCGGGAAGAGCAGGTAGTCCTTGAGGGTCTGGTTGCGCACCTTGCGGATCAGCCCCGGATAGAGCGGCTTGTTGTCGGCGAGCGAACGACGTCCGGCCACGATGTTCTCGACCTCGAGGTCGTGCAGCGCGACGCCCCACTCGAAGAACAGCATCAGCAGCAGCGCGTAGAGCGGATTGCCGAGGTAGTACGGGCGCCAGGGCTGGTCCTCGTCCATCCTCAAGATGCCGTAGCCGAGGTCGCGGTCCTTGCCGAGGATGTTGGTGTAGGTGTGATGGATGTAGTTGTGGCTGTACTTCCACTGCTCGCCGGGGCAGACGGTGTCCCAGTCGTACATCCGAGAGTTGAGCCCGGGGTCGCCCATCCAGTCGTACTGGCCGTGCATGACGTTGTGCCCGATCTCCATGTTGTCGAGAATCTTCGACACCGAGAGGGAGGCGACGGCCAGCGGCCACAGCGGCGGCAGGTAGAACATCACCCGGCCGGCGATCTCGAACTGCTGGCGGCGTTTGACGACGCGGCGGATGTACGCCCCATCCTCCTCGCCGAGGTCGGCCAGCACGCGCTGGCGGATCGCGTCAAGCTCCTCGCCGAAGCGCTCGAGCTGCTCGTCGGTCAGGGTGGTCTTGTTGGTCTTCATGGTCGTGTTGGTCTTCATGGAGCCTCCTAGAGCTCGACCGCGCAGTCGCCCACCGGGGCGCTCACGCAGACACGGATGTCCTCGTCGGGGAGCGACGACTCCTCGCCGGTGAGGACGTTTCGGACGGTGCCCTCGCGCTTGCGCGAGGTGCAGGTGAAGCAGATGCCCATCCGGCAGCCGAACTCCGGGCTCAGCCCGGCGGCCTCGGCCTGCTCGAGGAGGGTGGCACCGGAGTTCGGCGCCTCGATCCCGGCGCGGGTGAAGGCGACGTCGCCCTCGGCCGAGGTGCCCGAGGTGCGCGGCGGCCGGAAGTACTCGATCCGCAACGCAGGCGACCCGTCGTACGCCGCCCGGACCGCCTCGATCATCGGCGCCGGTCCGCACGCCCAGGTCGGGATGTCGCGGTAGCCGGGGACCAGCCGCTCGAGGAACGCCGGCGAGAGGTAGGGATCGCCACACCCGGGGTGCAGCAGGTGTACGTCGATCCCGTGGCCCGACCGCCGGATCTCGTCGAGCTCGGTCGCGAAGATCTGGTGCCGCGGGCTCCGCGCGTAATGGAGGAAGGTGATCCGGCCGCGGTGGGTACGCCGCTGCAGGGCCCGGAGCATCGACATCACCGGGGTGATCCCCGAGCCGCCGGAGACGAACAGCACGTGCTCGGGGACCCGGTCCGGCAGCACGAAGTCCCCTTCTGCCTGCGAGAGGTGGACCATGGCGCCAAGCTGAGCTCGCTCGACGAGGTACGACGACACGCTGTGTCGGTCGGGCGCGTCCGGGTTCGCCCTCAGGGTGACCGTGAACCGGTCGCCGGGGCGGGAGTCGGGACTGGAGACGGTGAAGACCCGCGTCGTACGGCGGGCGCCTTCGATCTCGACCCCGAGCTGGACGTGTTGGCCGGCACGGTGCCCCTGCCAGGTCGAGGTCGGCTGGAGGGTGAGCGTCGCGACCGGCGGGTGGCCGGGGACGTCGACCTCACGCTGGATCTCGACGATCCGGGCCCGGACCTCGTGCGCCGCCCACATCGGGTTGAGCTGTTCGAGGTAGCGGTCGACGCCCTGCGGTGAGGCCATGGCCGCGACCGCTCGCGAGCGGAGGATGGTGCTGGTCACGCCCATCGGGTCAACCTTCGATTTCAGTGAACGTGCGTACACTGAAACTATGTCCACGTTTCCTTCCCGCGGTCAACCGTTCCAGGGGTGACAGTGCACACATGTGCTCGGACTAGGCTTGGTACGTGGCGGTGACCCGGGTCGAGCGCAAGGAGCAGACGCGGCGCGCGATCCTCGATGCAGCCCTCCGGCTGTGCGAGGACTCCTCGCTGGTCGCCCTCTCGCTGCGTCAGGTCGCCAAAGAGGTCGGGATCGTCCCGACCGCCTTCTACCGGCACTTCGACTCGATCGAGTCACTCGGACTGGCGCTGGTGGACGAGTCGTTCGTCTCGCTGCGCGCGATGCTGCGCGACATCCGGCGCGGCGACCCGGGCGCGGGCGCCCCGTCCCTGGCCAGCATCGTGGACCAGACCGTCGACACACTCCAGGACCACGTACGCCAACACCGGTCACACTTCCTCTTCATCGCCCGCGAACGGGCCGCCGGGCCACGCTCGGTGCGCGAAGCCATCCGGCACGAGATCGAGCTGTGCGAACGGGAGCTCGCGACCGACCTGGCGCGGCTTCCCGGGACCGAGAGCTGGTCCACCGACGACCTGCGGGTGCTGTCCGACCTGATCGTCACCGCGATGGTCGCGACGGCCGAGGGGCTCACCGTGGCCGCCGGCCGGGCCGACGCCGAGAAGCAGATCGCCGAGACCGCCCGTACCCAACTCCGCATGGTGCTGATCGGCGCCCTCAACTGGCACTCGCGCGGCTGACTCCCGTCGCACCACCGGGATCGTCCGTGACGAAATGGCTGTGGAGAACGGCGTTCGTACAACCACTTCGTCACGGACTATCCCGACCTGTTCCCACGCGCGGCATCGGCGGACTACTGTGCCGCCACCCGTCCTGCCGAAGGCGTCGGGACATCAGGGCGAGAGGGAGTCGGATGCCGCAGCAACCATTCGGGGAGCCAGACGAGGGGACCGACGAGGACGGGAGCGGGTTCTCGCGCCGGCTTGTGCTGGGTGCCGGTGTCGCCGGCGGCCTCGCGGTCGGGACTGGAGCCCTCGATCCGGCCGAGGCGCGCCGCAAGCCAGACGGGCGGCACACCACCCTGGCCCGGACCCTGGTCAAGGGCCCGAAGGGCAAGCTCGGCTACCGCCCGATCGTGGTCGGGCCCGGCGAGCCCCACATCGTGCGCAACGAGATGGTCCGCCAGCTCCGTCGCCGGCCGGCCCCCGGCCAACGGCGGGGCATTCTCGCCATGGGTCAGCTCACCGACATGCACGTGCTGGACGCCCAGTCGCCGGCGCGCGTGGAGTTCCTCGACCGCTACAACGACCCCGACTCGGCGTTCGCCTCGGTGCTGCC
>DOWL01000179.1:17983-21487 GCA_003519585.1 Nocardioides sp.
CCTCGGTGCTGCCGTTCCAGAGCTCCTACCGCGCCCACGAGATGCTCAGCACCCAGGTGGCCGAGGCGACCATCCGCGCCATGCGCCGGGTCGGTCGCGGGCCGGTGACCGGACTGCCGCTTGCCTTCTCGATCACCACCGGCGACAACGTCGACAACACCCAATACAACGAGCTCCGCTGGCAGATCGACTTGCTCGACGGCAAGCGGATCGTCCCCGACTCCGGTGACCCGACGAAGTACGAAGGCGTCTCCGACCAGGCGGTGTACGACGTGCGCTACTGGCACCCCGACGGCCCGCCGCCGGGCCAGGCCGCCGACCTGCCCACTGCAAACTTCGGGTTCCCGCGGATGCCCGGGCTGCTCGACGCCTGCCGCCGCCCGTTCCATGCGCGCGGCATCGGTATGCCGTGGATGTCGGTCTTCGGCAACCACGACGGGCTGCTGCAGGGCAACGTCCCGGCCAACCCGCTCGTCAGCCCGGTCACCACCGGCAACACCAAGATCTACGACCTGCCGCCCAACACCGACATCGTCACCCTCGCCGGGTGGCTGCTCAAGGGCGATCCGCGCGGTCTCCAGACGCTCTTCGGCGGCCCGACCCGGCCGGTCACCGCCGACCCCAACCGGCGGCCGCTGAGCCGGATGGAGACCATCGCCGAGCACTTCAACTCCACCGGGAAGCCACACGGTCACGGCTACTCGGCGTGGAACCTCGCGACCGGCAACGCCTACTACACCTTCACCAAGGGACGTGTGCGCGGGATCGCTCTCGACACCGTCAACCCCTTCGGCGGGGCCGAGGGCTCGATCGACGAGACCCAGCTGGCCTGGCTCACCCAGAAGCTCAAGGCGGGCAGCCGGCACTACCTCGACGAGTCCGGCCGCGTCGTCCGCGGCGGCAAACACGACCGGCTGTTCGTGATCTTCTCCCACCACACCATCGACTCCATGGACAACGACGCCGGCACCGGACGCGTGCTCGGCCCGCAGGTGCGTGACCTGCTGCTGCGGTTCCCGAACGTCGTGCTGTGGGTCAACGGCCACACCCACCGCAACCAGGTCATCGCCCACAAGCGGAAGAAGAGCGCCAAGGCACCGGGTGGCTTCTGGGAGGTCAACACCGCCTCGCACATCGACTGGCCCCAGCAGGCCCGCACCGTCGAACTCGTCGACAACCGCGACGGCACCCTGTCGATCTTCGCCACCATGGTCGACCACGCCGGACCCACGTCGTACGGCAAGAACCCCAAGAGTCCGTTAGACCTCGCCTCGCTCTCCCGCGAGCTGGGTGCCAACGACTGGCAGGACCGCGGTCCGTTCCCGGCCGGCCAGGACGGTCGGCGCGGCCTGATCGAGGACCGCAACGTGGAGCTGTTGGTGCCCGCGCCGTTCAGGTTCTGACTGTCGACCCTCGGGCCCGCGAAGCGGAGCGAGCGTCCGTCGTGGGTGCCGGGCCGAAACTCGCGGGGGTAGGTAGAAGGTCAACGGGGGCGGATCGTCAGGTCACTGACGGTGGCGTCGTCCGGCAGGTCGAGCACGTGCAGTATCGCGTCGACCACGGTGGCGGGGTCGATCCAGTCCGCCGCCTCGTAGTCCTGGCCCTCCTGGGCGTGCACCTTCTGCTGCATCGGGGTCGCCGTACGCCCCGGGAAGACGGTGGTGACCCGGACGCCGTGCTGCTGTTCCTCGGCCCGCAGCGAGTCGGCCAGCGCGCGGAGTCCGAACTTCGAGGCGGCGTACGCCGACCACTGCGGGTGGGCGACCAGCCCGGCCCCGGAGTTGACGAACAGCACCGTGCCGCGGGCCGCTCGAAGAGCGGGGAGCGCGACCCGGGTCAGCGCGGCCGGGGCGATCAGGTTGACCCGCAGCTGGGTGTCCCACTCGTCGACGCTGAGCTCCGCGACCGGGCCGAGCTCGACGATGCCGGCCGAGTGCACGACCGAGTCGAGGGCGTCGGGCAACTCGAGCGACTCGACCGACTCGGGCCGTTCGAGGTCGGCCACCAGCACGGTGGCGTCGGGAAGGTCCGCACGCAGATCGTGGGCGCGTTCGGTGCTGCGGGCCAGCAGCACGAGCTCGTCGCCGCGCTCGAGCAGCCGCTCGGCCAGCACCGCACCGATGCCGGAGCCGGCGCCGGTGATCAGGTGGGTCGCCATCAGCGGGTGAAGACGATCTTGCCGAACACGTCGCCCCCGACCATCGCGGCGAACCCCTCGCGGGCGTCTTCGAGAGGCACGGTCCGGTCGATGAGCGGCCTGGCTCCCGTGCTGTCGAGGAACCGGGTCAACGCCGCCAGCTCGTCGCGCGTACCCATGGTCGACCCGATCACCGAGAGCTGCAGGAAGAAGGTGCGGGTCAGCTCGGCATCGTCGAGGTTGGGCCCCGAGGTGGTGCCCGAGGTGATGATCCGGCCACCGGGTCGCAGCGACCGCACCGAATGCGACCAGGTCGCCTTGCCGACGGTCTCGATCACCGCGTCGACCTTCTCCGGCAACCGGGCACCACTCTCGAACGCCTCGTGAGCCCCGATCTCGAGGGCCTTGGCCCGCTTGCCCTCGTCGCGGCTGGTCACCAGGACCCGCAGCCCGGCGGCCCGGCCCAGCACGATCGCCGCCGTCGCCACGCCCCCGCCGGCGCCCTGCACCAGCACCGTCTCCCCCGGCCGGAGCTCGCCACGGGTGAACAGCATCCGGTACGCCGTGAGCCACGCCGTCGGCAGGCAGGCGGCCTCCGCGAACGACAGGGAGGCCGGTTTGGGGACGACGTTGCGGCGCGGCACCGCGACCCGCTCGGCCATCGAGCCCTGGTAGCGCTCGGAGAGCAGCGACCGACGCGGGTCGAAGGTCTCGTCCCCCGTCCACGACGGGTCACTGATCACCCCGTGCACGACGACCTCGTTGCCGTCCTCGTCGAGCCCGGCGGCGTCGGTGCCGAGGATCATCGGCAACTGCTCCTGCTTCAGACCCACCCCGCGCAGCGAGAACAGGTCGTGATGGTTGAGCGAGGCCGCCTTGACGGTGATCGTCGTCCAGCCCTCCGGCACGTCCGGCTCGGGCCGCTCCCCCAGCACCAGACCGGACAGCGGATCGTCGGAGCTGAACGACTCGACGTAGACGGCGAACACCCTCCCGAGGTTATCCGCGACTCCAGCACCTCAGCGCATGGGGCCACACCGCCGACGCTGACCCGTCGTTACTCGTGACGAGTAGCGACGGGTCAGCACAAATTCCGCGGTGACCCGTCGTTACTCGTGATGAGTAACGACGGGTCACCGTCAGATGCGGTTGACCCTGTCCTTGCGGGCTGCTTCGGCGACGGCGGCAGAAACTGCGGGGCCGACGCGGGGATCGAACGGCGAGGGGACGATCAGGTCGTCTGCGAGGTCGTCGCCGACGAGCTCGGCCAGGGCGGTGGCCGCGGCGAGCTTCATGCCCTCGGTGATCGCCGTGGCGTGCACGTCGAAGGCCCCACGGAAGATGCCCGGGAAGGCGAGCACGTTGTT
>DOWL01000179.1:21624-22106 GCA_003519585.1 Nocardioides sp.
AGCACGTTGTTGATCTGGTTGGGGAAGTCGGAGCGGCCGGTCGCCACGATCCGCGCGTACTTGTGGGCGACGTCGGGGTGCACCTCGGGGTTGGGGTTGGCCAGCCCGAAGATGATCGACTCCGGTGCCATGCTGGCCACCTGCTCCTCGGGGACGGTGCCACCGGAGACGCCGATGTAGGCGTCGGCACCGACGAGTACGTCGGCGAGGGTGCCGGTCCGGCCGGTCTGGTCGGCGGTCACCGCCGCGAGCGACCGCTTGACCGGCGTCAGGTCGCCACGGGAGGAGTGCAGGACGCCCTTGCGGTCGGTGACCGCGAGATCCTTGATGCCTGCCTCGAGCAGGATCTTCGCCACCGCCACCCCGGCCGCACCCGCTCCCGAGATGACCACCCGGGTCGACTCCGGGTCGCGGCCGGTGAGCCGGAGGGCGTTCTGCAGGGCCGCGAGCGCGACCACGGCGGTGCCGTGCTGGTCGTCGTG
>DOWL01000179.1:22222-27281 GCA_003519585.1 Nocardioides sp.
TGCTGGTCGTCGTGGAAGACCGGGATGTCGAGCCGCTCCTTGAGGCGGTCCTCGATCTCGAAGCAGCGGGGCGCCGAGATGTCCTCGAGGTTGATCCCGCCGAACGACGGCGCGAGCCGGGCGACGGTCTCGATGATCTCCTCCACGTCGGTGGTGTCGAGGCAGATCGGCACGGCGTCCACGCCCCCGAAGGACTTGAACAGCACCGCCTTGCCCTCCATCACCGGCATCGCGGCAGCGGGGCCGATGTCACCGAGGCCGAGTACGGCGGTCCCGTCGCTCACGACCGCGACCACGTTGGGGACCCACGTGTAGTGCCGGGTCATCCCGGGGTCCTCGGCGATGGCTTCGCACACCCTCGCGACACCCGGGGTGTAAGCCAGCGAGAGGTCGTCGCGGCTCTCCAGCCCGACTGTCGAACGTACCTCCATCTTGCCGCCCACGTGCAGGTCGAAGACCGGGTCGCCAGCGTGGGGATGGGTGAGGTCAGGCACGCCGCGAGTCTGGCACAGGGCGGCGCCGCACCAGCGGCCAGATCCGCCTGACGACCACCGCCAGCACGTCGGACGCGGCGACCACACCGAAGGTCCGCGAGTCGGTGCCGTGGTCGGGCGCGTCGCTGAGCAGCCACCAGCCGGGCTCGCCCAGCTCCGTCGTACGCCGCTGCGAGGCGCGCTTGATCAGGACCGGCCGGCCCGGCGTACGGGCGATCACGACGTCACCCGGGGCAGGAGTGCGGCGGTAGTCGACCAGCAGCCGATCACCGGCCCGGAGCGCCGGCCGCATCGAGTCACCCGACACCACGGCGACCCCCCAGCGGGGTGTCCGTTCCCGGCCCTCGGGTACCGGTCCGACGGTGTCCGACACGCGGAGTAGTGTCCCAACACACGGGGCCTCACGCTCGTGGACCCCGTCACCCCAGCAGCCGACGTACGACCCCCGCTGACCACACCGGAAGGACTGGCATGTTCCGACGACTGTTCGCGCCCACCATCGAGGTCTCGGCCCACTGCGACCTGCCGTGCGGCGTCTACGACCCCGCCCAGGCCCGCATCGAGGCCGAGTCAATCGCCGCGATCATCAAGAAGGTCGCCGACAACGACGACCCCGACTTCCGCACCCGCGCGATCCTGATCAAGGAGCAGCGCTCCGAGCTGGTCAAGCACCACCTCTGGGTGCTGTGGACCGACTACTTCAAGCCCCCGCACTTCGAGAAGTACCCCGAGTTGCACACGCTCGTCAACGACGCCACCAAGCTCGCCGGCGCCAGTGGCACCAAGGGCACGCTCGACGCCGACATCGCCCAGCAACTGCTCGACAAGATCGACGAGATCGACCGGATCTTCAAGGAGACCAAGCAGGGCTGATCGCCCCTCCTGAGTCCACACCGGGCCCGGTCTCCTGGAGACCGGGCCCGGTGTCATTTCAGGGCCGAATCGGCGGCGTGGCCGCGCGTACAGGGCTCCCTGACGGCGTTCACCCCGAAGGGTGAAATGCTGATTTCGAGGTTTCTGGCCGTTCCCGGCCGGGGTAGGAGCCGGGCATGACGATCTCGGCAATTGACGAGGCTCCCTCGCGAGCGGTACGCCGCGAAGAGACCGCCCGGCTGCTCAAACTGGCCGCCACTCTCACCGGTGCGCGCCGTGACCAGATCATCGATCAGGTCATCGTGCTGAACATCGGTGTCGCACACGCGATCGCCCACCGCTATCGCAACCGCTCGGTCCCCGTGGAGGACCTCGAGCAGGTCGCATGCATGGCGCTCGTGCGGGCGGCCCAGAAGTTCGATGTCGACCAGAACCGCGACTTCCTCACCTACGCGGTGCCGACGATCTCCGGTGAGATCAAGCGACACTTCCGCGACCAGGGTTGGACGATCCGCCCCCCGCGCCGGGTCCAGGAGATCCAGTCCAAGGTCATCCACGCCTACCACCGCGGCGAGGAGCACGGAGCTCCTCCCTCGGCGGCCCGGATCGCCGAGCAGCTCGACCTCCCGGTCGAGGACGTGTCGGAAGCGCTGCAGGCCGAGGGCTGTTTCCGCCCGGTCTCGCTCGACGTGCCGGTCACCGACGACGGCCGGCCGGCGATCGATCAGCTGACCTCCGACGACGACGGCGACGAGCGCGCGCTGGAGGCCCGGTTGGTGCTCGGCCCGGCCGTGCGGCACCTCAGTGCCCGCGACCGCAAGATCCTGCAGCTGCGCTTCGTCGAAGACCGCACTCAGCAGGAGATCGGCACCGAGCTCGGCGTCACGCAGATGCAGGCGTCGCGGTTGCTCAAGCGGATCCTCGACCAGCTGCGCACCGAGTTGGGCGCCGACTCCATCCCTGCCTGACACCCCGCCGGGCATTCGCCTGGCGCACCGATCCACCGACTGACGCCCCGATCCGCGATCGGGGCGTCAGTTCATGCATGACGGACCACCGGGCGGGGCACCGGGCCACCACTGATGCATCTGGGGCATTCGAGACGGGAAGAAGTGGTTGCGGTGGCGCAGCGACGAGAGCTCGGACGACTGATCGACGAGCTCGGGGTCAAACAACAGCTCGACCCGGACGAGCGTGTGTGCGGAGCCGTGGTGCTGCTCACGGTGGAGGAGCCCGACGGACACATCTCGCTGCGTTGCGCATGGTCCGAGGGCATGACCTGGATAGAGCGGATCGGCATCCTGCGGGCGGCCGAGCGGGCCGAACTGCCTGCTGACGGCGCCCACGACTGGCGGATCTGAGATCCGGGTAACTCCTCATCACGAGGAGACCCCGTCTAGGCTCCGACCACGACCCCTGTGGAGGACTGAGGATTTGATGTCCGTGCCCGGACCTGGTGACGAGGCGAGAGCCGATGTCGAACTGCGGCTGCCCGCCGACAGTGCGTACGTCGCCGTACTGCGGACGACCTCGGCGGGGCTGGCCGCCCGGCTCGACTTCACCCTCGACGACATCGAGGACCTCCGGATGGCCGTCGGCGAGGCCAGTGCTCTCGTGTTGCCGCAGGCCGACCCCGGGTCGGACCTCACGTGTGAGTTCTTCATGCGCCCGGGCGAGCTGACCGTCCAGGTCGGCGTCCGGTCGCGCCGGCCCACGCCACCCGACGAGGACAGCTTCGCGTGGCAGGTGCTCACCACCTTGGCCAGCAAGGCGTCCGCGGCGACCGGCGACGACCACTTCACGATCACGCTGTCGCTGCAGTCGACCCTCCTCGAGACGACCCCAGAGACCACCCCGGACCTGACTGGCTGAGATGTCCGACGACCCGACGATGGACGAGCCTTCGGAGCCGTCCGGCGGGCTCGAGGCGACCCGACGCAGGAGTGCCGAGCTGTTCGCGCAGCTTCGCGAGGACACCACCGCCGAGCCCGACCGAGAGGCCGCACGAGAGGCCCTGGTGCACCTGCACCTGCCCCTGGTCGAGCACTGCGCGCGCCGGTTCCGCAACCGCGGCGAGCCGTTCGAGGACCTCGTGCAGGTCGGCACCATCGGCCTGCTCAAGTCCATCGACCGCTTCGACGTCGACCGCGGCGTCGAGTTCTCGACGTACGCCACCCCGACGATCATCGGCGAGATCAAGCGGTACTTCCGCGACAAGGGCTGGGCGATCCGGGTGCCGCGCCGGCTCCAGGAGCTCCGGATGCAGATCGGCTCGGCCAGCGCCGAGCTCACCCAGCGGCTGGGCCGCTCCCCCACCCCGCGGGAGCTCGCCGAGCAGATCGGCTGCTCGGTCGACGACATCCTGGAGGGGATCGAGTCGAGCAACGCCTACTCCACGCTCTCGCTCGACGCCGGCGACGGGGACGAGGACGGCGCGGCGACCATGCTCGACGCGATCGGTGTCGACGACGCCAACCTCGAGCACGTCGAGATCCGCGAGTCGATCAAACCGCTGCTCGATCGGCTCGATGCCCGGGAGAAGCGGATCCTGCTGCTCCGGTTCTTCAAGAACATGACCCAGTCCCAGATCGCCGAGGAGATCGGCGTCTCCCAGATGCACGTCTCCCGGCTGCTGACCCGGACCCTCGACCAGCTGCGCACCTCGCTCGAGCAGGACGAACCCGCCGAAGCCTGACCCGTTACCCCTCGTCGGCGGCGAGCGCGCGGGTCGAGGCGGGGTGGAGTACGCCGATCAGCGCGGCCACGCAGACCAGCAGGATCCCGACCGCGATGGGGGTCGTCTCGCCGCCCCAGAAGCTGAACCCCAGCAACACGCCGATCAGCTGGCAGGCCACCACCGGCCCGCGAGCCCAGGAGCGGACCAGGAACAGCCCTCGGGCGCACCAGCCCAGTCCCGCGCCGAGTCCGACGAAGAACAGGGCTGTGGTGAGCGCCAGCGCGACGCGGGCGGAGTTGAGGCTAGCCAGCTCCAGGACGCCCAGGATCGCCAGCGTCAGCCCCTCCAGTCCCACCAGCCCCGCGGCCGCCACCAAAGAGGCTGGCGGGCGGCTCCTGGCGGGTTCGGACACGGGACGAGGGTAGGAGATGTCAGCGCACGGATTTCGTCGCCCCAGGCCCTGTGATGCACGAGACCCGGGTTAGCCCTTGTGTAACGCTCCAATTCTCGGCAGTCTGGTGGGGCACGTGCGGGGCGATCGTTTCGCCGTGCCTGCTGTCGTGCCCGACAGCCCACTCGCTCCCGCGGGGGCCGCACCCCCCCACCAGCAACTCACTGCCTTACGAAAGCCTTAAGAAAGAAGGAACCCCAGCCATGGATTGGCGCCACCGCTCCGCGTGCCTCGATGAGGACCCGGAGCTGTTCTTCCCGATCGGCAACACCGGTCCGGCCATCCTCCAGATCGAGGAGGCCAAGCAGGTGTGCCGACGGTGCGAGGTGCGCGAGCAGTGCCTGCAGTGGGCACTTGAGGCTGGACAGGACCACGGCGTCTGGGGCGGCCTGAGCGAGGACGAGCGCCGCGCCCTCAAGCGCCGGAATGCCCGAGCGAGGGTCCGCACGGCTTAATACCCCGGCGTAGAGAGACCCTCAACTCGGGAGGGAGCGCAGCGACCCGGTTTTTCACGGCGGAGCCGCGCGCCCGGCGATCGGTCCCGATGGCCGTGGCGACCGCGCC